>NZ_QTQH01000001.1:0-414959 GCF_003853805.1 Burkholderia sp. Bp8994 | reverse complement strand
GCCGTCGTCGGAGCTCGTCCTGAAGGACGAACTGTTTCACCTGGAGCTTGCAGCGCTGTCGGGCAATGCGGAGATCGGGCGCGTACTGCAGGGAATCAACGCGCGGATTCACTACGTGCGATGGGTCGACGTCGATCAACGGCGCGACGAGGCCTTCACCGAGCACCTGGAGATCCTGGACGCGCTCGCCGCGCGCGACACCGAACGGTGCGTTGCGTTGACCGACACGCACATCCGCTGGCGGATGGAGGAAATCACGCGGGTCGTGGAAGCGAGCGTCGTCAAGCTGTACGCGAAATAACGGGCGGTCCGCGACGCACACGCGCATCGCGGGGCCGCACCGACGAGACGCAAGGCAAAGGAGGACGGGGCGCGGATCTTCAACCGCAACCTCTGGCGCAGCCCTTCCGGTCACTCGCGATAAGACGGTTCCTCGACGTCGAGAATCCGCTTCATCTCGTCGAAATGAGCGATCGAGAAATCGCGGAAACGTTCCCAGTCCCGAGCCGTTTTCTCGGCCACTTCGTCGGACAGCACGTTGATCGGCTTGCCGGTCGCATATGCGTTGACGAGGATCTGGCAGGCGCGTTCGAGCGTGTACATGTCGTCGAAGGCTTCGCCGACCGTCGGCGCCGTCACCAGCACGCCGTGGTTGCCCATCATCAGGCGCGATTTGTCTTTCAGCAGCGCCACGAGGCGCGCGCCCTCGTCTTCGGTGTCGGCCATGCCGGAGAACGCCGTATCGAGCGCGACGCGATTGAAATAACGTGCGGTATTTTGTTCGATCGGCAGGATGGTCGGATCGCTCAGCGTAGAGATCGCGGTGGCGAACACCGGGTGCAGGTGCATCGCCACGCGCACGTGCGGCAAGCGCTTGTGCAACTGACCGTGGATCGCCCACGCGGTCGGATCGATTCTGCCGTTCTGAAGACTCGACGGATCGTCGGCATCGAGCAGGACCAGATCGCTCGCACGGATGCGCGAGAAGTGCATCCATTTGGGGTTCATCAGGAAGCGGCAGCCGTCGTCGGAAACGGCGAGGCTGAAGTGGTTCGCGACCGCTTCATGCATGCCCAAGCGGGCGAAAGAGCGGAAGGCGGCCGCGAGATCGATGCGAAGCTGGAGTTCGTTCATGGGAAAGATTGGTAGAGAAGGGCGCCGAACGTGCAGGTGCAAGTGAAGGATTTTGCGTTGATCGCCACACCAAAGAGGCTGTGGCAGAGATGCCGGCCTCGCCAAAACCGGCGTGCGTGGGTTGCGGGGTTCGTTCACCGACTCCCGGTGACGACGCTGTCCGTGGCCGCACTCGTGTCGGTAGCGTTCCAGAACGCGTTGCGGTCGCGGTAGTTCTGCAAGAACTGCTGCAGGCGCGGATTCTCGGAGCGGCGGAACACCTCGCCCGGCGCGCCGCTCACGGCGATCCGGCCATGATCGAGAAACACCACGCGGTCGGCCATCTGAGCAGCGAAGCCCATCTCGTGCGTGACGACGACCATCGTCATGCCGTCGCGGGCGAGCTGCTTCATCACCTGCAGCACTTCACCGACGAGTTCCGGATCCAGTGCGGAAGTCGGCTCGTCGAACAGCATGATGTTTGGCTCCATCGCCAGCGCGCGAGCGATGGCGACACGCTGCTGCTGGCCGCCCGACAGTTTCAGCGGATAGGCATCCGCCTTGTGGGACATCCCGACCATCTCGAGCATGCGGCCACCGATCTCGTTCGCCGCGGCGGCCGGCATCCGGCGCACGCGCCGCAGTGCTTCGGTGACATTGCCGAGGACGGTCATGTGCGGCCACAGGTTGAACTGCTGGAACACCATGCCGATGTTGCGGCGCACGCGGTTGATCTCGCCGGACGAGGCGCGCACGCGCGCGCCGTTGCGCTCGACATATCCGAGCGTCTCGCCCTCGATCAGGATCGTCCCGTGATCGTAGGTTTCGAGCGCCGCCATGCAGCGCAGCAGCGTGCTCTTGCCCGAGCCCGAGGGGCCGATCAGGCAGACCACTTCGGAACGCTCGATCGAGATGTCGATGCCGCGCAGCACATCGACGTCACCGAAACGTTTGTGCAGGCCGTCGACCTCGATGAGCGGTGACGCGGATGCGCAGGCACGCGTCACGGCAAGCTCGCTTTCGTGAATGTGGCTGACTGCGTTCATAAATACCTCGATCAGGTAGGGTCATCGAGCCGTGCGGGCCCGATGCGGCGCAATAGACGGGATGCCAAGGCGATGGATCGACTTTACGCGGTCGATATTGATAGAAAAAAACTCTTTTTGGATGCAGGTCGAAAGTTTTCCCTATGCAAACCGGCGCCGTACCCGACCTGCCGCGAGCCGGGCCAAGCGGGCCGCCGGTCTTTATGAGGAAAGATGATCCGCCAGGCGCCGCAGCATCGAATCGCAGTCACGCAATTGCTCGACGGTGACGAACTCGTCCGGCTTGTGGCCCTGATCCATGCTGCCGGGCCCACAGACCACGGTGGGGATGCCGGCCGCTCCGAACAGCCCCCCTTCGGTGCCGAACGCAACGGTGCCGAACGCGCTGGATCCGCTGAGGATCGCCAACAGGCGGGCTGCGTCGCCGTCGTCGGGCGTCGCAAGGCCGGGATAGGCCGACAGCGGTTGCATCCGGATGTCGCAGTCCGCGCGGACCGAGCGCATCTTCGGTGTCAGGTGTTCCTGCGCGTAGGCCTGCAATTCGTCGATCACCTGATCGGCGTCGAAGCCCGGCAGCGTGCGCACTTCGAAATCGAACTCGCACGCCTCGGGGACGATGTTGAGCGCCTTGCCACCGCGAATCACGCCGGTCTGCACCGTCGAAAACGGCGGATCGAAACGCTCGTCGTGATGTTCCGGTTGAGCGAGGCGGTCGCCGATCTCCTCCAGCCGGTTGATCAGACGGGCCGCGTACTGGATCGCATTGACGCCGTAGGGTGCATACGCCGAATGGCACGCGGCACCCTTGACGTGGCACCGCATCGCCAGCTTGCCCTTGTGGCCCAGCACCGGCTTCAGTTCGGTGGGCTCGCCGATCACGCACAGAACAGGCCGGTGCGGACGCGTTGCGAGTTCGGTCAGCATCGGGCGCACGCCGAGACAGCCGATCTCCTCGTCATACGAAAAGCCCAGATGGATCGGTAGCGTCAACCGGCGCTCGACGAACATCGGCACTGCCGCCAGCACCGAAGCGAGAAAGCCTTTCATGTCCGCGGTGCCGCGGCCGTACAGCCGGCCGTCACGCTCGCTCATCTCGAACGGCTCGACGGTCCACGCCTGGCCGTCCGCGGGCACGACATCCGTATGGCCCGACAGGAGGATGCCGCCGCGATCGCGCGGCCCGATGGTCGCGAACAGGTTGGCCTTGCTGCGCTCGTTGTTGTAGAACAGCTCGCTGTCGATGCCGTAGCCGGCCAGATAGTCGCGGATGAACTCGACCATCGCGAGGTTCGAATCGCGGCTGACCGTTTCGAATGCGATCAGCTTGGCGAGCAGCGCGCGGCTGGTCGGGCGGGTCGACTCACTCATCGCCTGGTACTCCGTAGCTCGGTGCCGCGGTCGGATCGAGCGCGCGAGTGACGTAATCCTGCATCTGCGGACGATAGGCGTGCCATAGCGCGGCGAGCGCGGCGATCGGCGCGTCATCGGTCCAGTCGACCCGCAGGTCGACAAGCGGCCACACCTGCGTATCGGCGATCTTGAGCGCGGCCGAATGGACCGGGCCGGCTTCGCCGCCGGCGTCGATCGCCGCCTGCATCGCGGCGAGCAGACGGTCGGCGAGCAGCCCGGGGGTGTTCTCGAACGCAGGCACCATGGCGTCGATCACGTCGCGGCTCGCCAGCATGTTGCCGGCGGCGACGCATTGCTCGCCCGCCACCGCATGGTGCAGACCGAGCGCATGTGCGCCGGTCTGGAACGCGGCCCGCCCCTGCGCATCGACTACGGCGAGTTGCCGATAGTCGCGCCAGCGGTCGGTGGCAAGCGCGGCCTCGAGCGCCTGCGCGGGGTCCGGCGCGCCGCCGCCGAGCAGATCGAGAACCTGCGGGCCGAGCGACGGCAGCGTGACGTTCTGCGTCGCCACGGCGCCGATGCCGGCGCGAACCCATGGACAGCGCGCGCCGACCGCAATGCTCGATGAACTGATCGCGATGCCGAGTTGTCCGGTTTCGGCACACCGTCCGACGATCGAGAACGTCATGTCACACTCCGGTCGCGGGCGCCGGCTGCCAGCCGTCGGGAATCACGGCGATCACGTCGATCTCCATCAGCCACTGCGGCTGGCCGAGCGCCGACACGACGAGTCCCGTCGAGATCGGATAGACACCCTTCAGCCACTTGCCGACTTCCTGATACACCGGCTCGCGATAGCGCGGGTCGATCAGGTAGGTCGTCGTCTTCACGATGTGCGTGATGTCGCTGCCGGCTTCCTCCAGCAACTGCTTCACGTTCTTCATCGCCTGCTCGGCCTGCGCGCGCGGATCGCCGAGGCCGATCAGGTTGCCGTCGAAATCGGTGCCGACCTGACCGCGCACGTACACGGTATTGCCGGCGCGCACGGCTTGGCACAGGTCGTTGTCGAGCGTCTGGTTCGGATAGGTATCCTTTGTATTGAACATGCGGATACGGGTGTGGGTAGGCTGGCTCATCGTGAATTCCGGGAAGGGGGTTCAATAAACTACGCGGTTCGGCTCGGTGCGACGATCAGTGCGCGGCGGCCCGGGTCACCATGGGTAGCGTGACTTCCGGCTCAGCCGGAGCGACGTCGTGCTGCGCGGGTTTCGTCACACGTTGCGCCGCGGATTCGTGATAGCTCTGATAGCTGCGCTGCGTCGCGATATGCCCGGCCACATGCTTCGCGTCGTGCCAGACGCCCCAGATGAACGCGGAGCCGCGACGCGACAGCCACGGCAGACCGACGAAATAGACGCCGGGCTCCTTCGACACGCCGCGTTGATGTTTCGGTTTGCCGTTCTCGTCGAAGGCATCGACCTGCAGCCACGCATAATCGTTCGCGTAACCGGTTGCCCAGATGATCGACGTAACGCCCGCCGCAGCGATGTCGAGGCCGGCGAGCGGGTGGGTCACGCATGCCGGATCGGCCGGGATCCGACGCGCGTCGGGCTCTTCCGGCAGATCGAGACCGTTGCTCGCGACATAGGCGTCGGCCGCGTCCAGCAGCGACAGATAGTTTTCGTCGCCGGCCGCGATGTTCGCGGCGAGATCCTCTTCGAACGTGACGACACCGTGATCGAAGGACTTCGTCAGGCCGACGAGCGTCACGCCCTGGTGCGCGAGGCGACGGAAATCGACCGTGTGGCCGCCATCCGCGCCGCTGACGGCGATCGTCACGTGCGCGCGTCCGGGGCTCATCACTTCCATGTCCCACAGACCCAGCACGCCGAGCCACCAGCAGAAATCGCGGCCGCGATAGGCGCGCGGCGGACGGTCGTGCGGACCGACCGACAGATAGACCTGGCGGCCCGAACGTTGCAACTCGTCGGCGATCTGTACACCCGACGAGCCGGCGCCGACGACCAGCACGTTGCCGGCGGGCAGTTGTGCGGGATTGCGATAGTCGGCCGAATGAATCTGCGTCAGGGCCGGGTCGACCGGTGCGATGGCCGGAATGATCGGCCGCTGGAACGGGCCGGTCGCAACCACGACCCGGTTTGCGTGGAGGGTCCCGTCGGAAGTCTCGACGACGAAACCCTGGCGGCCGGCATCGCGCACCACGCGCTTGACCTCGACGCCGGTGCGGATCGGCGCGTCGATCATCTTCGCGTATTCGACGAAGTAGTCGACCATCTGGTCCTTCGTCGCAAAGCCGTCCGGATCGACGCCGCCGATCGTCAGGTTCGGAAAGCGGTCATGCCAGGCCGGACCGTTTGCAACCAGCGAATCCCAGCGGCCGGTGCGCCAGCGTTCCGCGATGCGATCGCGTTCAAGCACGAGATGCGGCACGCCGAGTGCACCAAGGTGTTCGCTCATCGCGACACCGGCTTGCCCGGCGCCGACCACCAGCGTATCGATTGATGTGACTTCCACGGTCATGATGGTTCTTCCTGATGCGTATCGATTTGGTTGTTCATGGGCTGGAATCCGTCTTCGTCACAACGCTCACGACGCGACGGGTCGACGCTTGTATCGTGCGGGAAAGGAACGGAAGTGAATCCGCAGTTCGAACCGATCCGAGTCGCAAGGCCTTCCTCGCGTTGAATTGCGCGGTCTTCGGGAAAATCTACGCCTGTCGAGAGAATCCGAAAAATATATTTAAAAAATGCTTTGCATCAGGTTTGGCTATGCAGACATGTACATGAATAAGGCACCTCGGTCCGAAGCCACTTGCACCGGACGCTGACGGCGCGTTTCGATCAAGTTGCGCGGTGAACGCGCAAGCCTGGGCGCGCCGGGGCCATCATTGGACAAAGGCAAAAGCCGGGACGGTGCGGGCAATCGCGCCAGGCGCGCGGGTTTCGCGAAAGCGCGGCGGCACGGCAATGGTCGCGCAGCGCCGGCCGGCCAGGACGGAAAGCCAACTAGGCCGGCTCGCGCGCGGCGCTCGCTGCCTGAGCTCGGCCGCGCAGCCAGTTGATACTGGTGAAGAGCAGCAGCGCGAACACGATCAGCACGGTGGCGACGGCGAGAATCGACGGATCGATCTGATCGCGAATGCCGCTCCACATTTGCCGGGGCACGGTGCGCTGGTCCGGCCCGCCGATGAACAGGATCACGATCACCTCGTCGAACGAGGTCGCGAACGCGAACACGCCGCCCGTCGCGACGGCGGGCAGGATCAACGGCAGCGTCACGCGCCGAAAGGTAGTCCACGGTGCGGCGCCAAGATTGGCGGCCGCGCGCAACAGGCTCTGATCGAACGACAGCAGGGACGCCGTCACCGTGATCACCACGAACGGCGTGCCGAGCGCCGCATGCGCGAGGATCACGCCCGGATACGAATTGACCAGCCCAAGCGGCGCGAAGATCAGATAGAAACCGGCCGCGACCACGACGATCGGGATGATCATCGGCGAAATCAGGAGCGGCATGATCAGCGAACGGAACGGGAAGTCGTCCCGTGCGAGGCCGATGGCGGCGAGTGTGCCGAGACCGGTCGCAATCGCGGTCGATGCGCAGCCGATCGCGATGCTGTTCATAAACGCACGCTGCCAGTCCGGGCTGCCGAATGCCTGCGCATACCAGCGCAGCGAGAAGCCGTCCATCGGATACGAGAAGTACGCCCCCGAGTTGAACGACAGCGGAATGATCACGAGGATCGGCGCGACCAGAAAGAACAGCACGAGCGCGCAATGAATGCGCACCCATGCGGTAGCAACGCGCGTCGACGGAAGACTGTTGGGATTGACGGACACGGGGCGCTCCAGTGACGTCAGGCGTCAGCCGAACCGGAGCCGGTCGATGCCGACGAGCCGGTTGAAGATGAAATAGAACACGGCGGTGAAGATCACGAGATACGCGGACAACGCACCCGCAAGACCCCAGTTCAGTTGGTCGTTGGTTTGCGACGCGATCAACTGGCTGATCATCTCGTCACCG
The DNA here is from genome assembly GCF_003853805.1 of Burkholderia sp. Bp8994. Taxonomy (NCBI): domain Bacteria; kingdom Pseudomonadati; phylum Pseudomonadota; class Betaproteobacteria; order Burkholderiales; family Burkholderiaceae; genus Burkholderia; species Burkholderia sp. Bp8994. The sequence continues at coordinate 407,406 of NZ_QTQH01000001.1, read as the reverse complement.
GCGCCGCCGAGCAGCGCCGGCGTGATGTAATAACCGAGCGCCAGCACGAACACGAGAAAGCAGCCGGCGCCGATGCCGGGCAGCGTCTGCGGCACATACACGCGGAAGAACGCCACCACCGGGTGAGCACCGAGCGACTGCGCGGCGCGCATGTAGATCGGCGGCACGCTTTTCATCACCGAGTAGATCGCGAGAATCATGTAGGGCAGCAGTACGTGAGTCATGCCGATCAGCACGCCGGCACGATTGAAGATGAGTTGCATCGGATGATCGACCACATGCAGTGCGAGCAGCACGCGATTGATCACGCCGCCCGGTTGCAGCAGCACGTACCACGCCGTCGTGCGCACGAGCAGCGAGGTCCAGAACGGCACGATCACGAACAGCATCAGGCGGTTGCCCTGTTTCGCCGGCAGATTGGCGAGCAGCCACGACACCGGATACGCGAACAGCAGGCACAGCAGCGTGACGGTTGCGCTGATCGACACCGTGCGCACGAACGCCGTGCGATACACCGCGCCGCTCGCGGGCACGCCATGAATCGCGCCCGCGGGGGAAACCTGTGCGTCCACGCCGTTCAGCAAATAGTCGGGCGTCCAGCGCGACGATGCGCGTTTCAGCAGGCGCCACGTTTCGGGCTCGCCCCAGCGGTCATCGGCAGCGAGCAGGACCGGTTTCCAGGCCGTGACGACGTCCTGAGCCCGCACCGCTCGGGCCGACTTCAGCAGCAGGCTGCGGAATTCCGGCTGGTAGAAGTTCATCCGGCGCGCCACGTTGCCGAGCGTGCCGGCGTCGGACGCGCTTTTCAGCGCGGTGGCGAGCGCTGCGAAGGCGGAATCGCCCGGCAAGCCCCGGCCGTCCCATTGACGCAGCGTTTGCGCGAAAGCCGGCATGGCATCGGACAGCTCCGGATTGCGCACGCTGCGCGCGAGCAGCGAGGCGATCGGCGCGATGAACGTCGCGAGCAGGAACACGAGGAGAGGCAGCGTCAGCAGCAGCGCGCGCATCGCCGCCTTGCGCCGCGCCTGGCGGAATTTGGCGGCGCGCGCGCCGGCGAGCGCCGGCCCGGCTGCCGTCACGGGGGGCATGGTTGAGTCGTTCATCGGAACTCCAGGGCGACGCGGCCCGGCTGGAACGCGTCGCGCAAAACCACTACGACTTCGATGAGATTCGGCTTACTGGCTGAGCCACGTCTGGAAGCGCTTGTTCAGCGTATCGCCGTTGTCGGCCCAGAAGTTCGCGTCGATCTGAATCGGGCGCTTGAAGTTCGCAGGCGCGGTCGGCAGGTCGGCAAGGCGGGTCTTGTCGATCAGTTGCAGCGAGGCCTTGCGCGGAGGCGCATAAGCGATGTACTTCGACAGGTCGGCGAATGCCTGCGGCTGCGACGACGCGGCGATGAATTGCTTGGCGAGCGCTGCGTGCTTCGCGCCCTTCGGCACACCCCACCATTCGTAGTCGTACACCTGCGCGTCCCAGACGGTCTTGAACGGCTTCTTGTCCTTGTGAACGGCGCTGTCGATCCGGCCGTTGTAGGCCTGCACCATGGTCACCGCGCCGTCCGCGAGAAGTTGCGGCGCCTGCGCACCGGCTTCCCACCAGACGATGCTCGACTTGATCGTATCGAGCTTCTTGAATGCACGGTCGACTCCGGCAGGCGTGACCAGCGCCTTGTAGACGTCGGCCGGTGCCAGGCCGTCGGCAATCAGCGCCCATTCGAGCGTGACCTTCGGCGATTTCCTGAGGCCGCGCTTGCCGGGGAATTTCTTCAGATCGAAAAAGTCGGCGATCGTGGTCGGCGCAGTCTTCAGCTTCGACGCGTCATAAGCGTAGATGGTCGACCAGACCATCGCGGCAACTGAACAATCTCGCAGCGCGCCGGGCAGGAAATCCGCGGTATTGCCGATCGTCTTGCTGTCGAATTTCTCGAGTAGACCTTCGTCGCATGCATTGATCGCGTCGTTGGTCTCCATGTCGATCAGGTCCCAGGTCGGATTCTTCGCCTGTTCCATGGCCTGCAGCTTCGCGAGACCGCCGTCGTAGGACTCGGTTTCGAATTTCGTACCGGTCTTCGCAGTGAACGGATCGAACCACGCTTGACGCGCGGCCGTCTCATATGCGCCGCCAAACGTGACGACGGACAGCGTGTCCGCTGCATGAGCGGTGGCGGGCAGCGCGGCAAGCGCGATCACGACCGCCGCGGTGCGGCGAAGAACGGCGTAGTGGGGGTTTTTCATTTTCAGACTCCAGCGGCGAAGGGCACGGCAACGGGTGGAACGGGTAAGCGAACGGCGGAACTGGAGACCCGGGCGACCGCCGACGACAGCACCTTGCAATCGTCGTAACGCCACACGATCGTAGCTGCGGCGCCGATCGGCGGCAGCGCGACGAGACGCGTGTTCGACACTTTGACGACCATCGTGGCGTCGCCGCCGAGCTTGAGCAGCACCCGATGATGATCGCCGCAGTACACGATGTCGCGCACCGTCGCGGCGAGTGCGTTCACGTCCGCGGGCAGGTTGGTCGCACCGGCGGCGAACACCTGCGCTCGCTCGGGACGCAACGCGAGCGTCCCGGCGTCACCGGACTCGACATGGCTGCCGCGGCGCCCGCGGATCGTCATGCCGGTGGCGAGCACGAGCGTGGCGAGTTCGCCGTCGAGCGCGCCGACCCGCCCGGTCAAACCGTTGTTCTCGCCGACGAAGTTCGCGACAAACGCGTTCTGGGCGTTCTCGTACAGCTCGGTCGGCGTCGCTGCCTGCTGGATGCGACCGTCCGAGAAAACCGCGACGCGATCCGACATCGTCAATGCTTCGTTCTGATCGTGCGTCACGTAGACGACGGTCAGCGACAGCTCGCGATGTAGCCGCATGATTTCGTATTGCATCGTTTCGCGCAGCCGCTTGTCGAGCGCGCCGAGCGGCTCGTCCATCAGAACGACGCGCGGCTCGAACACCAGCGCGCGCGCCAGCGCGACGCGCTGCTGCTGGCCGCCCGACAACTGCGCCGGACGACGCGATGCAAGATGCGACAGCTCGACCATGTCGAGCGCGCGCTTCACCCGCGCCTTGCGTTCGTCGCGCGGGGCCTTGCGCACCGAAAGCGGAAACGCGACGTTCTCCGCGATCGTCAGATGCGGAAACAGCGCGTAGTTCTGGAACACCATGCCGATGTCGCGCAGGTGCGGCGGCTTGTCGTCGAGGCGGCGGCCGTCGAGCAGGATGGTGCCGTCGGTCGGTGTTTCGAAGCCGGCGAGCATCATCAGGGTCGTCGTCTTGCCGGAGCCGGACGGCCCCAGCAGCGACACGAATTCACCCTGATCGATGTCGAGATCGAGTCCGTCGACGACCGCATGCCGGCCGTCGTAAGACTTGCTGACGCCGACGAACGAAATGTAGGGTTGACTGGCCATCGAAAGATTCAATGAGATGATGTGTCGGACTGCGTCGCGATCCGGCGACGTTTCAGGTTGCCACGCGCGACGCGAGATAACGTGCGAAGTCGTAATTCGGCCGCTCCAGGTGACTCAGATGGCCGGGTTTCGCGAGCGGTGCGTGCACGCCGCGGAACACTGCCTCGACACCGCGCCGGTCTTCGAGATTGACTTCGTCGAGCAGTGTCTTCAGCGTTGCCATGTATCCGGCTGCCTGCGGATCGTCGATGAATTCCGGCGACAAGCCGCCGCCGAAGCGGATGTGCACGCGATCGACGCCCAACGGTTGCAGGACCAGATACCAGAAATAGCCCGGTGTCAGCGTGACGAGATGGGTCGGGTAGATCGCGAGCAGGGCAGTCGTCTTGCGCCACTGGCCTTGCAGACGGGTGTTGTTTGGATGGGCGTTGCCGATCGGCAGCGATGCTTCCTTCGTGATCCAGTGATAGTTGAAGGCCGGCCGCCCTGGCGGACACTCCATCTCGTCGAGCTTCGAATGCGGGCCCACCGTCGCGCGATGCAGCATCGGCAGGTGGTAGCTTTCCATGAAGTTTTCCGCGAGGATCTTCCAGTTCGTGTTCCACACGTGTTCCTCGTGGAAGGTCTCGACATAGGACGACATATCGTAGTCGGCGATCAGCTCGTCGAGTTCCTTCAACTGCGTCGCGACGGGCGGAGCGTCGTGATCGAGCGTGACGTAAATCCAGCCTTGCCAGATCTCGCAGCGCACCTGCGGCAGCTTGTAGGTGTCCTTGCAGAAACCGTCCTGCCTGTCCATCATCGGTGCGCCCCGCAGATCGCCGTCGAGCGAATAGTTCCATGCATGGTATGGACAGACGATCCGGCGCACATTGCCGCGACCTTCGAGCAGCGTCGACATCCGATGCAGGCAGACATTCGACATCGCGCGCAGCGTGCCGTCCTCGCGGCGGATCACGATGATCGGCTGATCGGCGATCTCGGCGGTCAGGAAGTCGCCCGGATTCGGCAGTGCTGTCGCACGCCCCATGCACAGCCATTCGTTGCGGAAGATCGTTTGCTGTTCGCGCTCGAGAAATTCCGGCGATGTGTAGACCGCCGGCGGCATCGCGCGGGCATCGCCAAAGTCGCGTTCACAATTGCCCTTCAGATCGCGCACGATCGCGTCGACAGCCTGACGTGCTGCGGGAATGGTGCTCATCCTGGCTCCGAAACAAGGACACTGATCAAGTGACGAGCAATTTAGCAAGTCAAAATCCAAGACCAACTATTCTTTTCGGATGTGACTGCCAGTTTTTTCCTATTCAGCTGGCGTTGCCTGGATGTGCACTTCAGGTATGTAGGTCTCGCAGAATTGCGCGAAGCGCGTGACCAGCTGGCGCGGCTTCATGTAGCGGGACATCGCGATGCCGAGGGTGATCGACGTGACGTCGTCGCGAAACGGCCGGATGGCAAAGTTTGAACCGTCGACCGTGCTGGTCGAACGAAGCGGGAAATTGAGAATGCTGAAGCCAAGACCGTTGGCCACCATGCCGCGCACGACTTCCGGCTGCGACGAGCGGAACGTCGGCGACGGGCGTCGGCCGAGCGGATCGAACAGTCCGGCGAAATACTCGCGGCTGTGCGGCAGATCGAGCAGAACATAGGGCTCGTTGAGCAGATCGGCGAGCGCAACCTTCTTGCTGCGCGTGAGCCGGTGTCCGAGCGGCAGGATCGCATATGGCGGCAACGTGACGAGCGGCGTGAACGCAATGTCTTCGGTCAGGTCGAGGCTGTAGGTGAGCGCCATGTCCAGCGTGCCGTTGGTCAATGCCTGCAGCAGATCGTCCTGGTTGGCCTCGATGGTGCGAAAGCCGATACCGCCGTGCTCGGTGACGAAGCGGCTCATGATCGCCGGCATCAGCGGCGGCGCAAGCGAGACGAGGCAACCGAGCGCAATCGTGCCCGTCATGCCGCCGTCCATTTCACGCGCCATCGTCTGCAGTTCCTCCGCGTTTTTCAGCAGGTTGCGCACCTGGCCGAGCACGTCGCGTCCCGCTGGCGTCAAGGACACACCGCTCGCGCGATGGCGAATGAACAGCTGGATGCCGAATGACGATTCCAGCTCGCCTATCGAGGTCGAGATCGACGGTTGCGAGATGTGCAGCTGACGTGCCGCCGCGGTAAACGACAAGGTTTCGGCGGTGACGACGAAGTAGCGCAACTGGCGCAGCGAATACCGCAATGCAATGTTTTCCATGAAGCAGGGCTCGCACAGGATTCAATCGGGAACGGTCCGCTTGACGGGACGTGCCGCTCATTTTGCATAGCCAAAAACATTGATATGGGAGTCTTTCATAATTTTTTGCTTTGCGCTTTTATGCCGACGATTTATCGGGTTCCGCTTCTTTCGGGCAATGCACTTTATCGGGGGGAAGAATGAATCGTGTTGGTGCGGCGCGCGTCAAAATCGTGCAATTCGCGTGTGCGCTGCCCTGGAAGCCCATGGTCCGATTTTTTGCGATCGACGTGGCGAACGGCCACTGTGATCCATTGGCATGCCTCGGCTACACGGGCTTCATAGATAAAAGCTTCCGTGTGGATCGGAAAACAATATTTTCGCCGACAAATTGTCCACGTAGATTCAGCTGACGGCGGCGGATGCGCTCGGCCAAGGGCCGATCTGGCGAACGTCCGGCATTTCATCCCATCATTTCGACCTCGACTGGAGTACGACAGATGAAACGATTCAAACCCTGGACTTCCCTGCTCGTGGCATTGACGCTGGCGGCAGGCAGCGTGGCCGCGCATGCGGACAGCATGCTCGATCGCGTCAAGCAGCGCGGCGAGCTCGTCGTCGGCACCGAGATGCAGTTCGCGCCGTTTGATTTTCTGGAGAACGGCCAGCAGGCTGGCTTCAACAAGGACCTGTTCGCGGCGGTCGGGCAGATCGTCGGCGTCAAGGTGCGTTTCGTCGATCTGCCGTGGGAAAGCGTGCTGCCGGGTCTCGACGCCGGCAAGTTCGATATGGTTGCAGGTCCGCTGACCGTAACGAAGGCACGGATGGAGCGCTATGCGTTCTCGCTGCCGATCGCCGAGGCTACCGACGCGCTGCTCAAACGCGCGAGCGACGGAAGCTTGAAAATATCGGCCGATATCGCCGGCAAGGTGGTGGGGGCGGGCAAGGGCAGTGCGCAGCTCGAACAGCTGAAGAGCTACGCGGCGACGTTGCCGAAGCCGCCGACGATCCGCGAATATGTCGACAACAACCAGGCGTATGCGGATCTCGCGGCCGGACGCCTCGCCGCCGTCGCGAACTCGCTGACCAACGTCGCCTATGTCGCGAAGCAGCGCCCGGCCGTGTTCTCCGTCGTGCAACCCGCCTTCGGCACGAAAGTCTATTTCGCCTATGCGCTGCGCAAGGATGCCGACAGCACGTCACTGGCCAGCGCATTCAATGGGGCGCTCGTCACGCTGGACAAGAACGGCACACTCGCCACGCTGCAGCGCAAGTGGTTCGGTGTCGCGACGGCGCTGCCGGCCGAGATGCCGACGCCAAACTACTGAGCGCAACGCCATGTTCAGTCTGACCACCTTCATTGACGGCTTGCCGCTCTTGTTTCGCGCAGCGTCGATGACGCTCGAAGTCTCGGCGGCGGGGCTGGTGCTCGGCTTCTTCATCGGTCTCGTGATCTGCTGCGGCCGTCTTGCGCCGCAAGCGGCGATCCGCGCCGCGGCGGGGGCATACGTACGCGTGTTTCGCGGTGTGCCGCTGCTGGTGCAGTTGCTGCTCGTCTACTACGTCCTGCCGTTCGTCGGGCTCAACGTATCGCCGGTGACGGCCGCCGTCAGCGCCGTGTCGCTGTGCTCGGCGTCCTACATCGCGGAAATCCTGCGGGGCGGATTCGTGAACCTGCCGCGCGGCCAGATCGAGGCTGCGACGATGCTGGGCCTGTCGGCGAAGGATCGGTTGTGGCGGATCCAGGTGCCGCAGGCGGTGCGGATGACGCTGCCGTCGCTCGTCAACGAAATGGTATTGCTGATCAAGGCATCGTCGTTGATCTCGGTGGTCGGCGTGGCTGAAATCACGCGCACCGCGCAGAACATCGCTGCCAGCACGTATCAGCCTCTCGAAGCGTATGTGGCGGCCGGCATGATCTATTTCCTGCTGTGCGGTGCGCTCGCGTTGATCGCGCACGGTGCGGAGCGGCGCCTGCGGGCCGCATGAACGGGCCCTAATCCTTGCCGGAGCTTTCGATGCTGACTTTCAATCCCCATGTGATCACGAATAACCTTCCGCAGATCGGCGCGGGGCTCGCGACGACGGTGGGCGCCTGGGTCGCGAGCACGCTGGCGGGTGCAGCGATCGGCTTTGGCTGCGCGCTTGCCCAGCAGGCGTGCGGCCGCTATGTACGCGCGGCGATTCGCGTTTATATCGAGCTGTTCCGAGGCACGCCGTTTCTCGTGCAACTGTTTTTGCTGTATTACGGCGGCCCGTCGTTCGGCCTGACGTTCGATCCGTTGACGGCGGGCGTGGTGGGTCTCGCACTCTATGCCGGTGCCTATTTCACCGAGGCGTTCCGCTCCGGCTTCGAGGCGGTGCCGCGCGGCCATGTCGAAGCGGCTTCGTGCCTCGGCATGACATGGTGGCAAACGACCTTTCGTGTGCAATTGCCGGAGATGACGGTACTGATCCTGCCGGCGCTGACCAACCTGACGATCGTGCTGAGCAAAGAGACCGCTGTGTTGTCGATCGTCACGGTTCCCGAGCTGACGTTCGTGCTGACCGGGATCGGCTCCGCGAGCTTTGCCTTCGTCGAGACATTGCTTGCGCTGTCCGTCTGTTATCTGCTCCTGGTCGAAATGTCGACCTGGGCCGGCACCGCAGTCGAGCGCCGCGTCGCGCGCCGGCTCGCCTGATGCTGTTCGCGGCGGCTCATAGTCGCCGGTTGAATACGGATGACCGACCTCGCCGATGAAAGCGAGGTCGATTTCGTTTTGACTGGCGATCCCCGTGCCACCATGGAGCCACGTCGCGTGGTCGTTGTACCGGCACCGCCGCTACGACGGCAGCGACGCGCACGCGTGGCTGCGCGGCCGCATCGTCGAGGTCGCGCAAGTGCTCGAGCGGCATGGCGTCGTGGCGGAGGCCTGGGCGGGGCACGCGGCTCAGCCTACGACGAGCAGCGGCGGCAGCGTCGCGACGTCGGGCTGCTCGTCGAGCCGCCACAGGTAATCGAGCGCCGCGCGGATCTGCGTCGGGCTCCAGTGCCGCCGGCAGTTCTTCGCGAACTTCGCCTCGTAGTCGTCGCGCCGCATCGGCCGCGTCGGCGAGCCAGGCAGCTCGTCCACCTGCTTCGCGCAGGTCGTGCCGTCTTCGCACACGGCCGTCACCCGGTTCGGCGCCTGCGCCGGATAGCGGGCGGTCAGCGCCGGGTCCTCCTGCACCGTGACCCGCTCGATCAGCGCGCGCAGCGCCGGATCGTGCAGCGCGTCGTGCCGGTAGCTCTCGGTCGTGATGTCACCGTCGAGCATCGCGCGCGCGACGATGTACGGCAGGCTGTGATCGGCGGTCTCGTGGGTCGACGGCGCCCATTTTTCGCGGTCGCGGCCGGCCGTCACGTAGCCGACCGCGGTGGTGTGGATCTCGATGCGTCGGATGCGGCGCAGGTCGCCGACCTGCGCGGCGACGTCGAGCGCGGCCGGAATCGCGGTTTGGGTGAGTCCTTGCGCGGGATAGAACTTCACGAAGCACTTGCCGATCCGGAACGCACCGTCGCGCCCGCCGAATTCGCGCGTATCGACGGCGAACGGCCCGGACACCTGCGGAAAGAACCCCGCCATGCCTTCGAAGATCGGCGCGGGGCCGGTCAGCCCCGCGCGCGCGAGCTGCGTCGAGAACACCGCGTTGCGCGCCGCGTCCGCATCGGCGAGCGCCTTCCAGTTCGACAGCTGCTGGACGCGCGTCTGGTTCAGCGCGAGATGGCTGTTGATCGACAGGTTGACCGCCTGCACCAGTTGCGGCGCGGGCATGCGCATCAGCTTGCCGGCGGCGAGCGCGACGGCGGGCAGGCTGTAGCACGTGTGGTCCCAGCCGCGCGGGCTGATCGCGGCGGCGTCCATCAGCCGGCACGCGATCTCGTACGCGATCGCGATCGACAGGATCAGGTCGCGGCCGCTCGCATGCTGCGCTTCGGCGACGGCGAGGCACGCGGACATGTTGTCGCTCGGATGGCCGGTTTCCTTGCCGGCGTACGCGTCGTTGAAATCGTAGTAGCGCAGCGCGGTGCCGGTCGCGAACGCGGCGAGATCGGGGCTCGTGCGTCGGTTCGTGCCGACGATCGTCGACACGCCGTCCGGCGACGCGAGCGCCGCGTCGCGCGCGATCCGCACCGGGCGTTCGTCGTGCGCGGCGATCGCGCAGCCGAGCGCGTCGATCAGATGCGCCTTGATCGTCTCGATCGTCGCGGCGTCGAGGTCGCGATACTGCAGGCCGGCCGCGTAGTCGGCGAGCTGTTGCGCGAGATCGGGGCTGCCGGCGGCCGCCGGCAGCGAGCCGGCGCGGGCAGGGCCAAGTGGTAGCGCGAGCGCGGCGCCGGTCAGCGTGGAAAGAAAGTGGCGGCGGTTCATGGTTTGAAGACTCCGAAGGTTCCTGAAAGGGCGAGAGAGGCGGGCTCAGAACAGCTTGCGCAGGCCGAGCGCCACGCCCGCGCTGCCGGCGCGGTCGGCGGCCAGCGTGTAGTGGAGGAAGTTGTAGTTGTAGTTGTCGAAATCGAGCGCGGCGCGGCGCGCGTAGCCGCCCGCGAGGTACAGCGTGACGGATTTCGACAGGAAGTAGTTCAGCTGCAGCGTGACCTGCTGCGGGTTGGCCGGGTGCGGTGCGCTCGCCTGCGCGTCCGGCGGATTCTGCGCACGGATGTCCTCGTAATAGAACGCGCCGAGCGCCTGCAGGTAAGGGGTGATCATGTAGCGCACGCCGGCCCACCAGAACGTGTAGTTCGTCACGACCGACCGCGTGGCGACGCCGCTTTGTCCGTGCGTGACGCCGGCCAGCAGCTGCGCGCGGTCGACGGACACGATCGCGGCGGCGGCGTAGCGGCGAAAATGCGCGAAGCCGCCAGGCTGCGGCGTGTTGACGTTGTCGAATGCGGCGGCGAACGAGAATGCGGCGCCGGCATAATCGAAGCCGGCGCCGTAGGCGGCATTCGCCTGGAACGCGCCGGGCGTGCCGCCGAACGAATAGTGCGTTTCGAGCGTCAGCGAGCCGATCTTCGCCAGGTACTTGGCGACGTTGTTCTCGCGGAAGTTGACACCGACGATCGCGCCGGCCGGCTCGTACAGCGTCGAGTACGCGCCCGTCGGCGAATAGCGCTCCATGACGTCGAACAGCGTCGAATACTGGTGGCCGAGCCGCAGCGTGCCCCAGCGCTCGTGCTGCAGCCCGATCCACGCGGAGCGGTCGAAGCCGCCCGCGCCGGTGCCGGTACCGTTGTTCAGGTTGATGCCGCTTTCGAGCCGGAATGCGGCCTGCCAGCCGCCGCCGAGATCCTCTACGCCCTTCAGGCCCCAGCGCGAGCCGCTCTTGCCGCCCGACGCCATCCGCACGAGCGATGCCGACGACTTGTCGCCGGGCGCGGCCTGGTGGGTGAGGAATTCCGTATAGATGTCGGCCACGCCGTACAGCGTGATCGTGCTTTGCGCGCAGGCGCCGGCCGATACGAGGCCCAGTCCGCACAATGCGGACATTCGCTTGCCCATGGCTAGTCTCCTTCGAGGGTTTGTTGTTTGTTTGATTGCGGCGCCGCGCTGGTCGAGCGGCGCGGCGGTGCCGCGGGCGGCGCTATCCGGGCCGGGCGGCGAACCGGCTGCGTCGCGGCGGGACGCACGCGCGACGTGCGCACGTGCCGGGGTGAAGCACGGCGATACAGGGCGGCGCGTGCATCACCGGGGCGCGCCGTCGTCACGCGCCTGCACGGCCGCGTGCCGCGCGAGCACGCGCTTCGCGCGGGCGACGCCGGGCGCGTCGACCATCCTGCCGTCGACGCGCAGCGCGCCGCGCCCGTTCGCGCACGCGTCGTCGTAGGCGGCCAGCACCGCATTCGCGTCGCGCACCGCGTCTTCGTCGGGACGGAACGCGCGGTTGAGCGCGCCGACCTGCAGCGGATGGATGCAGGTCGCGCCCGCATAGCCGAGCTCCGCGGACGCGCGCGCGACGCGCTCGAACGCGTCGAGATCGCGTAGCTCGTCGAGGCCGCCGATGAGGCCGAGCGGCAGGACGCCGGCGGCGCGCGCGGCGATGATCAGCAGTTGCTTCGGCACGCGCAGCACGTCGGCGCTCGCGGCGCTTTCGCAGTTCAGCGCGAAGTCGCCGCCGCCCAGCATCATCGCGACGACGCGCGGCGATGCCTGCGCGATCCGGTCCATCGCCTGGAACGCGCGCGGCGTTTCGACGATCGCGACGATCCGCGTGCGGCCCGGCTGCGCGCCGCTTTCCTCTTCGAGCGCGGCCAGCAGTTCGTCGATCGCCTCGACGTGCGAGCCGCCGCGCACCTTCGGCAGCACGACGCCGTCCACGCCGGCCCGGACGGCCGCGCGCAGGTCGGGCACCAGCAGGTCGAGCGGGCCGTTGGCGCGCACCAGCACGTCGCGGCCCGGCGCGCGCAACGCCGGCACGGCATCGGCCAGCCCGTCGCGGGCGGCCTCCTTGCATGCTGGCGGGACGCTGTCCTCGAGATCGAGGATCAGGGCGTCGGCGTCGCTCGCGGCAGCCGAAGCGACGAAACGGGGGACGTGGGCGGGGACGTACAGCAGCGAGCGCCAGACCGGTTGAGACGAGAATTCCATCGATGATCCACGAAAATGAAAGCCGCTTTCATTTTTGTGGCGGATGCTGGCATTCGTCAAGATTATCGTTAACGCCTAGTTTTCAAGGGGATTTTCAGAAATGACGAGCGAGTGAATCTGTGTTGATTCATGTTGCTGTCGTCGACGATCTGCGTATAATGAAAGCCACTTTCATTTTTAGATGCCGGCCGCAGCAGCACGACTCTGCCGGCATCGCACGAGGTGGACATGAGCAAGATGGAGACAAGCAATCCCGCAGAGGGCGGCGTGGCCGCGGTCAACCGCGCGCTGACCGCGCTGCTGGCGTTCGGCAACGCGCCCGGCGGGCTGATGCTCGCGCAGGTCAGCGAGGAAACGGGGCTCAACATGAGCACGCTGTTGCGGATGTTCGAGTCGCTCGAGCAGTTCCGCTTCATCAAGCGCCTGCCGGATGGGCGCTACGTGCTGGGGCCCGCCGTGTTCCAGCTCGGGATGATGTATCGCGAGTCGTTTCAGCTGCGCGAGTACGTGATGCCGATCCTGTCGACGCTGTCGGCGGAAACCGGTGAGACGGCCGCGTTCTACGTACGCGAAGGGGATCAGCGTGTGTGCCTGTTCCGCATCCAGGCGCAGCGCTCGGTGCGCACGCACCTGCGCGAAGGCGACCGCTTTCCGCTCGACGTCGGCGCGGCCGGGCGCGTGCTGCTCGCGTTCAGCGGCACGCGCGGCGGCGACTACGAGAAGACGGCCGAGCAGGGCTACGCGGTATCGATCGCCGAGCGCGACCCGGAAAGCGCGGCGATCGCGTGCCCGGCGTTCGGCGTCGGACGCGTGCTGAGCGGCGCGATCTCGCTCGGCGTGCCGCGCTATCGCTTCAACAAGAAGGTGCTGGCCGACTACCTGCCGCGCGTGCAGGCGGCCGCCGCCGAGCTGACGCGTGCGCTGGGCGGCGATCTGCCCGCCGCGGGCGCGGCGTTTCGCGCAGCCGACCAGCTCGGCGCGCTGCTCGAGTAGCGCCGGCGCGCGGCCGAGCGCGCGCACTTCGAAGTCCGCATCGAACGACTCACCCACCAACCAGGAGACCAGCATGTTCGTTCCCGACCCGCAGGCCGCTCACGCGGCCGGCGCGCGCCGTCGCGCGTCCACCGGCCCGATCCATCCGAAACCGTTCGACGCCGGCGCGCGGGGGCCGCTCGCGGGCGTGCGCGTCGTCGATCTGTCGCGCCTGATGGCGGGCAACATGCTGAGCGTGCAGCTCGCCGATTTCGGGGCGGATGTCGTCAAGGTCGAGAGCGAGCGCGGCGATACGCTGCGCGCGGTCGGCGCGGGCGGGATCAGCACGAACTGGAAGGTGTACGGACGCAACAAGCGCAGCGTGTGCGTCGACCTGCGCGCGCCCGAGGGGATCGACATCGTCCGCCGGCTGGTGCGCGACGCGGACGTGTTCGTCGAGAGCTTCAAGCCCGGCGTCACCGAGAAGATGGGGCTCGGCCCGGACGACCTGCTCGCGATCCGTCCCGAGCTGGTGATCGCGCGGATCTCCGGCTGGGGGCAGACGGGGCCGTACCGCCACAAGCCGGGCTTCGGCACGCTCGCGGAAGGGTATGCGGGGTTCGCGGCGATCAACGGCTTCGCCGATCGCGAGCCGGTGTTGCCGCCGATGTTCCTCGGCGACATGACGGCCGGGTTGTCCGGCGCGATCGCCGTGCTGGTCGCGCTGCATGCGCGCGCCGCGCACGGCGCGGCGGGGCAGGTGATCGACGTGTCGCTGTTCGAGCCGCTGCTGTCGATCCTCGGGCCGGCTGCAGCGAACTACGTGATGACCGGCGAGATCAAGGCGCGCACCGGCAGCCGCTCGTCGAACACCGCGCCGCGCAACGCGTATCGCACGCGCGACGGCAAGTGGCTGTGCCTGTCGAGCTCGACGCAGGCGATGGCCGAGCGGCTGTTCCGCGCGATCGGCCGAGCGGACCTGATCGACGATCCGCGCTACGCGACCAACGTGCAGCGCGTGCAGCACGCGGAGGCGCTCGATGCGATCGTCGGCGAATTCATCGCCGTGCGCGATCTCGACGCCAATCTCGCGTTCTTCGAGGAAGCAGGCGTGACGGTCGGGCCGATCCAGGACATCGCGCAGATCGTTCAGGATCACTACGTGATCGAGCGCGAGGCGCTCGTCGAGCTGCCGGACGACGACGTCGGCAGCCTGCCGATGCACAACATCACGCCGCGCCTGTCGGCCACGCCCGGCGCGTTCCGCCGGCCTGCACCAGCACTCGGCGAGAACAATCGCGAGATCCTGCTGCCGCTGCTCGGCGAACGCGAATACGAGCGGCTCGCCGGGCTGGGCGTGATCCGCACGCGCTAGGCGCGCCGTGCGAGGCGGCCGCGAACGACGGCCGCCGCACCCTGGACATTGCATGGAGGAGACACCATGAAGCCACGCTGGACCCATCGGCCGCCCGGCTCGAACTGGGGGGATTTCGGCCCTGACGATCAGAAAGGGCGCTTGAACTGGCTGACGCCCGACGCGGTGCTGCGCGGCGTCGCGGAGGTGCGTGAAGGCCGCGTGTTCTCGCTGAGCCTGCCGCTCGACGTGCCGCGCGGAGGCGGGCTGAACGCGCGGCGCCGGCCGCCGGCGATCATGCCGGCGCTGCACGGCGACAAGCCGTACTTCGGCTATCGGGCTGACGAACAGGTTGCCAACGCAACCGATGTGGTTTGCGACGATTCGTTCTGCATGCACTCGCAGTTCTCGACGCAGTGGGATGCACTGTCGCACGTCGGCTCGCTGTTCGATCCGGCGGGCAACGGCGAACGCGCCCGCGTGTTCTACAACGGCTACCGGATGGACGAGCACATCCGGGTGCCCGAAGCGGGTGCGCCGCGCGGCGGTGCGCGCGCGCTCGGCATCGAGGTGATGGCGCAAACCGGCGTGCAGGGGCGCGGCGTGATGGTCGACCTGCGCCGCCACTTCGGCGACGAGCGGCGCAAGATCGGCTACGCGGAATGGATGTCGGTACTGCGCGCGGACGATGTGGTCGTCGAGCGCGGCGACATCGTATGCGTGCATACGGGCTTCGCCGATCGCCTGATCGAAGCCGACGCGCTCGGCGAGCCCGCCGCGCCGGACGTGTGCTGCGTGCTCGACGGCAACGATCCGCGCCTGCTCGAATGGATCGACGCATCGGGGCTCGCCGCGCTCGCGGCGGACAACCATGCGGTCGAGGAGCGCCCGCGCCATGCGTCGGCGCGCGAGCGGCCCGGCGCGCTGATGCCGCTGCACGAGCTGTGCCTGTTCAAGCTCGGCATCCATCTCGGCGAGCTGTGGCATCTGACGCTGCTCGCCGACTGGCTGCGCGCGCATCGGCGCAACCGCTTCCTGCTGACCGCGCCGCCGCTGCACCTGCGCGGGCTCGTCGGGTCGCCGGTCAATCCGGTCGCCACCGTATGAACGCCGGCGCCGCGCGCACCCGCGCCGGCGCCCTGTCCGCCGCTTCGCGCAGACCGCGCGGGCGGATCACCGAGGAATCGCCATGTCCCATTCCCATGCGGCGTCGATCGCCGCGCGCATCGACCGCCTGCCCGCGACGGCCAGCATCTGGACGCTCGTGATGTTCCTGAGCGTCGGCGGTTTTTTCGAGATCTACGACCTGTTCCAGATGACCTACCTGCCGCCCGGGCTGATCCGCGACGGCATCTTTCACGCGGGCTCGCACGGCGTGCTCGGCATGTCGGACCAGGGCGCACTCGGCGCGGCGACGTTCGCCGGGCTGTTTGTCGGCGAGATGTTCGTGTCGCGCCTCGCGGACCGCATCGGACGGCGCGCGCTGTTCACCGGTGCGCTGCTGCTCTACACGGCGGCAAGCCTTGCGATGTGCGTGCAGACGCATGCGCTCGGCATTCTCGTGTGCCGCTTCGTCGCGGGCTGCGGCATCGGTGCGGAGCTGATCACGATCGGCGCGTTCCTGACCGAGCTGGTGCCGAAAGCAGTGCGCGGGCGTGCGTTCGCGCTGTGCTTCGCGATCGGCTATCTCGCGATGCCGGTGCTCGCGCTGGTGTCGTGGCTATGGGTGCCGCACGATCCGCTCGGGGTGTCCGGGTGGCGCTGGGTCGTGCTGCTCGGCGGCAGCGGCGCGGTCGTCGTCTGGTGGCTGCAGTCGCGGCTGCCGGAGTCGCCGCGCTGGCTTGCCAGCACCGGCCGCGAGGCCGACGCCGAAGCCGTGCTCCAGCGGCTCGAGCAGGCGGTCGAGCGGGAATCCGGCCGGCCGCTGCCCGCGGTCCGGATGCCGGCCATCGCAACGCCGGCCGCGCGGCGCGCGCCGTCGATGTGGGATGCGCGGCATCGCGGCCGCACGGCGATGCTGATCGTATTCAACGCATTCCTGAGCATCGGCTTCTTCGGCTTCAGCCAGTGGCTGCCGACGCTGCTGGCCGCGCAGGGCGCGAGCGTCACGAAGAGCCTCTGGTATGCGTTCGTGATCGCGTTCGCGTATCCGGTGTCGCCGTTCGTTGCCGGCGTGCTCGCTGACCGCATCGAGCGCAAGTGGCTGATCGTCGCGTCGGCGTTCGGCGTCGCGCTGTTCGGCACCGCGTTCGCGATGTCGGCGCAGGCACCATTCGTGATCGCGTTCGGCCTGCTCGTCACGCTGTCCAACACGGTGCTCGCGAGCAACGGCACCGCGTACCAGTCGGAAGTGTTTCCGACCGAGATCCGCGGGCGCGCGCTCGGCTTCGTGCATTCGATCGGCCGCCTGACCGGAATCGCGAGCAGTTTCATCGTCGCGCTGCTGCTCGAGCGCGCCGGGGTGTCCGCAGTGTTCGTGCTGACCGGCGGCAGCATGCTGATCGTGATGGTGTCGATCGGTGTGTTCGGGCCGTACACCAACAACCGGGCGCTGGACGAGATCACCGGCCGCAGCGACGATGGCGCCGAGAACGCGGCGGCGGTGCGCGGGCTCGCCGCATTGCCGACTCGGCGTGTCGATGGGCGGCATAAAGGAGCCGGGGATGGGGCGGTGTAATGGCACCGGCAGCAACGGGGGCAAGGCGCGGATTCGAACGGTTTCAAGACGGCAGACACCGTCGGCGTAGTCGATCGAGCGTCGCCGCGTCGTGACAGGATTGCCCGGTTCAAAAACGCATCGCAAGGCAATGCCATTTATCCCGGGAGCCGGAATTCGCGTCCATCACGAATCTCCGGCTCAATCTGGATGCACGTGATTCCGTGCTCACCGGCTAAACCTGAAGCGGCAGCGCGCCTGCCGGTATTCGTGCCGTGACACGGAGACGCGAATCACGCAGATTCGCCGGATCTGCCCCGATCGTAGAACATCGCGAACAATTCGGATTGCGATCCGACACCCAGCTTCGCGTAAATGTGCTTCTTGTGCGCACGCACGGTCTCGAACGAAATCGACAGCTTTTCCCCGATCGCGCGTGACGAAAATCCGCTCAATGACAGCATCGCGACTTCGATTTCGCGCGTGGTCAACGCGCCGCGCCCGCTCTTTCCGGTCAGCATCCCGAAGCGCGCCTGCGGGTCGGGCGCTTCGCCTTCGGTCACGCGCGGCGCATCCTTGATCGCGAACGTCTCGAAGCGCAAGCGCTGCTGCATCAACGACAGGACCCAGGGCGTGTACAGCGTGAGCAACGCAATCTCGCGATCGTCGTACTTGCTCGTCTTGCCGAGCGAAAAGCCCAATGTGTGATCGCGATCGATCATGACGTTGAAATGCACTTCGTCGCCGACGATGTTTTTCCTGAAGTACCGCTGGTAGTACTCGGTCATCCGGAAATTGTCCGGCGCGACGTCGGCGAGCGTGTAGAAGCCCGACGCCTGCGTTTCGAACGCGGCGAGATAGAACGGATCGAGTTGATAGAGGGCGGCCAGATAGTCCTGAAACATCAGGTCGATCTTGCCGTCGGGCATGGCCTGCTCGGCAAGCACGAGAGGCGGCGCGGCGCGCGCGAAACGCAGCGCGACCCAGTTGTCGAACTCGAGATGCCGCTCGAGCACACGCGTGAGGCGTGCCCAGAAATGCGGGCCATCGAGGGCGTCGATGGCCGAGCCAATCTCCCGATGAAAAGCGAGATCTCGCCATTCGAAGTCCATCGTGTGCTCCGGTGAGGGTAACCCTGGCGGGGAATTTCAGGTCAAAAATAATAACCCGATAATCGGCCTCACTTCGACAGGCAGGGGTACACGGCCTGTTTCGCTCGACCGCGCGTCGTATCAGAAGGGCAGGGCAGACGACGCGCCGATGAAAGGCTATTGGAAGGAGACGGTTTTCATGCAGGTAGAACTCGCGCAACTCTCGCTGATCGACGGCGACGTCGCGCACAACACGCGCAAGGTGATCGACACGATCGGGCGCGTCGACGTGGC
This sequence comes from Burkholderia sp. Bp8994, assembly GCF_003853805.1. Taxonomy (NCBI): domain Bacteria; kingdom Pseudomonadati; phylum Pseudomonadota; class Betaproteobacteria; order Burkholderiales; family Burkholderiaceae; genus Burkholderia; species Burkholderia sp. Bp8994. The sequence continues at coordinate 388,807 of NZ_QTQH01000001.1, read as the reverse complement.
AGGCGGCACGAAACTGATCGTGTTCCCCGAGACGACGTTGTCGGGCTTTCCGACCCGCGACAATGTCGCCGAAGTCGCACAGACGCTCGATGGCCCCGGATTATCCGCGGTACGCGACGCGGCACGACAAAAGGGCGTCGCTGTCGCCGTGGGCCTCGCCGAGCGCGACGGCAACCGGTTTTACAACACCACGGTACTTGTCGACGAGCAGGGCGACATTGTGCTGCGCTATCGCAAGACGCATCTGTGGGCATCGGATGTCGGTGTCTTCACGCCGGGTGACCGCTTCGCGACGTGCATCTGGAACGGCCTGACGGTCGGTCTGCTGATCTGCTACGACATCGAATTTCCCGAAACGGCGCGAGCCGTCGGCGCGCTCGATGCCGATCTGCTGATCGTCACGAACGGCAACATGGACCCGTTCGGCCCGGTGCATCGCCGCGCGATCGCGGCACGCGCGATGGAAAACCAGATGTTCGCGGTGATGGTGAACCGTTGCGGGGCCGGCGACGACAATCTGACGTTCGCAGGCCTTTCCGCGCTCGTCGATCCGTTCGGCGAAACCGCGCTGGAACTGGGCAGGGTCGAGACGGTCGTGCAGGCGAACCTCGATCTCACGCGTCTCGAAGCGAGCCGCGAACACTACAACTACCTGCACGACACACGCGTGGCGCTTGATCTCGCGCCGCTCGAGCAGTCGGACGGCCATCGCGCATTCATGATCGAAGCGCGTTGTCAGCGCGGCGAATAATCCGGTTTCGCAGTCCGTTCACGGCATCGCGCGGGCGTCATGCGTCGCCCGGGCGTGCCCGTTCAATCGAAATGTCGGCCGAAGGCACACAGGCATTCGCATCGGCCCCGAAGGTCCAGGAGATAACATGCAAGCGTCGTCATCCCATGAATCGCCGAGCCTGAAGCGCACGCTCGGCCTGCCGTCCGTGCTGCTGTTCGGCCTCGCCTATATGGCGCCGCTGATCGTCTACGGTACCTACGGCGTGCTCGCCAAGGCCAGCGACGACACGGCCGCGCTCGCCTATCTGCTTGCGCTGATCGCCATCGCGTTCACCGCGCTCAGCTACGGCAAGCTCGCCAGGCTCTATCCGACTGCAGGTTCAGCCTATACGTACACGCGCAAGACGTTCAACCCGCACCTCGGCTTCATGATCGGCTGGGCGACGCTGCTCGACTATTTCTTCCTGCCGATGGTGATCTGGTTGATCGGCGCTGCATATCTGAACGCCGCCTTTCCACATGTGCCGACCTGGATCTGGATCGTCGCGTTCATCGTATTGACGAGCGGCTTGAACATCGTCGGTATCGAACTGGCTGCGCGCTTCAATATCGTGCTGATGATCGTGCAGCTCGCGATCGTCGTGATGTTCGTGGCGCTGTGCTGGCACTACGCGTCAGCCGCGGCCGGGCCGGGCGGCATCGCGATGGCGGAGCCGTTCTTCAAGCCGCACGTGCCGTTCGGCGCGACGATGGCGGGCGCCGCGATCGCTGCGTATTCGTACCTCGGCTTCGACGCGGTGTCGACGCTGACCGAGGAAACGATCGAGCCGAAAAAGAACATGCCGCGTGCGATCCTGCTGATTGCGCTGATCGGTGGGGCGATCTTCGTGATCGCGGCATACACGATGCAGCTCGCGCACCCGGGCGTCGAATTCAAGGACACGGATTCAGCCGCGTTCGAGGTCGCGAAGATGATCGGCGGCGATGTGTTCGTCACCGTATTCCTCGCGGGTCTGATCCTCGCCCAATTCGCGTCGGGGATTTCCGCGCAAGCGAGCGTCGGCCGGCTGCTCTATGCGATGGGTCGCGACGAAATCCTGCCGAAACGCGTATTCGGATTCATTCACCCGCGCTTCAAGACACCGGCGATCAACATCGCGCTGGCGGGCGTGGTCGGCCTGATCGCGCTGAAGCTGGACGTCGCCACGTCGACGTCTTTCATCAACTTCGGCGCGTTCCTTGCCTTTACGGCCGTCAATCTGTGCGTGATTCGCCTGTATCTGTCGGGCAATCATGGCGAGCGCCGGATCGGGGTGTTCGGCGGGCTCGTGTTCCCGGTGATCGGCGCGGTGTCCGATATCTGGCTGCTCGTGAGTCTCGAGAAGGCGGCACTGGTCCTCGGCATCGCGTGGTTCGTGCTCGGGCTGGTATATCTGTGCTGGATTACGCGGCTGTTTCGTCAGGCGCCGCCGGAAGTGGCGATTTGATCGAGGTGAGGCGGGCTGCAGTGCGGTTGCTATGCGCGGATGCTTCGCGTTCCTTCCAGCGTCGGCGATCCTACAGTGCTTGCTTCAGGTGACCATTGCGAGGCAATAATAGTGCAGGTTCGCGTTCTGAGGAGATCGAATGCCGAAATCGTTCCCGCGCTTCACCCTCAAAGTGGCGCTTCAGCACATCGATCCGCCCGTCTGGCGTCAGATCGAAGTCGAAGGAACTGAATCGCTGCGCAAGCTGCATCACATTCTGCAAGCAGCTTTCGGATGGGAAGACACGCATCTTCACGACTTCCTGATCGATGGCATGACCTACGCCATGTTCGAGATCGATGATGTGGTGGACTTTGCTGACTCGGGCACGACTGCAGATGACCGAAAGGTTCGTCTGCAGGCGGTCCTGAAGCCAGGTTCGCGCTTCGTTTACCGATACGACTTCGGGGACGGCTGGAATCACAGCGTCGTCGTCGAGAAGATGGAAACGATCGAGGGCCAACCTTGGGGAGAAGCCCAAGTCATTGGCGGCGCCCGTGCTTGTCCGCCGGAGGACGTTGGCGGTCCATCCGGCTATGAGGCGTTCCTGAATACGCTATCCAACGATCCGGACAGTGAAAAGGCAGAGCGTTACCGAAACTGGATCGGGTCCGGCTTCGACGCGGAATTGTTCGATTTGCGCGCTGCCAATGCAGCGCTGTTGCGCATGGCTTCCAACCGTTGGGGCAATCGGTAACTCAAACTGCGTCAAGACTCTGGACGGCATGAAGACGAGCTGATGGACTTCATGACTCTAACGAGACCGCAGTATGCCGATAGAACCTTAGTGTTGCGCTGAAGCGGCTGATCTTCGGCGCGGGACGCAACACCGCCAAATGCACCAGTGTCGTAGCCATTTCAAGATGTCGTGGCGCCAGCTAAATAGAAATGTCCGGTTTTGAGGTTGGGGTTAGGGTTGGTTTCGCTGCCTGTTTGTCCTGGTTTATTCGTTACGCCGTGTCGAAGGCGGGCGTCTGAACGGGCAGGGCGCTTGCGTCGGATCCACTGTCCCTTGCAGACCGACGGCCAGGTTTGCGGGGTTGCGGTTGCGCCTGCCTGTGCTCAGCCAAATCCACAATCACTTGCTCGACGTCCGCCTGCACGAACTCGCGCTGCTTCTTCTTGCCCGGCTGAGGTTTGTTTCGATCGGTCTTGGTCGAATCGCCCCGGTTTGTTCGGGATGGGGCTTTACCGATGCGGCTGTTATCGCGTTGCGCCTGAATCGCCTGAGCGACCTGCAATACGTGACTCAGGCGCTTGTGTTCGACGACTGCGGCTTGATCGATCTCGGCGAGCCGATCGTACTGCCTGCAGGGCAACACCTGACCCTCCGTCCGGAGCTCGATGCGCCCGTCCGGGTACTCCCACACGTCGATGTAGCGGTGAATCAGCTTCCGGTTCTCTGGGGTGTCGTCCAGCAGGTACATCACCCGGTCGTACTGCACCGTCAGCGACTTCGTCACTTTCCGCAGTTCGCGCCACGTAAGCGTCAACTCAAGGCTCTCGTCGTCCCGCAGTGGCCGATGAGCGTCGAAACTGCTCTTCGGTGGCTTCGCGAAACGTGCGTTGTAGGCCGCCATGAAGGAGGGTGCATAGGCGTTCGCCTCGGCCACCGTGCTGATCCCGCGCAGCCGCAGTTCCTTGACCAGCCGGTCCTGCAGCGTCAGGTGCGCACGCTCGACCCGCCCCTTGGCCGGGCTGCTGTTTGCGCAAAACGTGTCGATGTTCAGCTCGTACATCGCGCGGCCGAAATGCGTCACCCGATTGCCAGTCGTGCCCGGGTTGACGTTGCGAAACACGCTGTACTTGTCGCTGTACAACGCCATCGGCTTGCCGTGACGCTCCAGATACGCGCGCGTCGCCTCGAAGTAGCTGAAGGTCGACTCGGTCGCCGTGAAATGCAGCATCATCAACCGGCTCGTCGCATCGTCCACGTATACCAGCAGCGTGCAGGCTGGCGCCCGATCCTCGAACCAGCGGTGGTCGCTACCGTCGATCTGGATCAGTTCGCCCAGGCACGCGCGTCGTGCCCGTGGCTGGTAGACCTTCGGCGGCCGCTGCCGGCGCGGCACCCACAGCCCGGCGTCCGTCATCAGCCGCCTGACCGTTTCCTTCGCCAGCCGGATGCCGTGGCACTCATACAGCTTCTCGCAGGCCAGCGTCGGCCCGAAATCGGCGTAGCGATCACGGATGATCGACAGTGCTCGATCGGCCAGATCAGCGTCCAGCCGCCGATTACCGGGACGCCCACGCTTGCGCGAAGCCAGTCCGGCGGCGCCAGACTCACGGTAACGATCCACCAGACGCTGGAGCTGACGCACGGTCACGCCCAGTCGTTCGGCCGCGCGTCCGGGCTTGAGTCCCATGTCCACCATGGCCTGGATTACCTTCAGACGGTCGAGTTCTCGCATGTTCAGTGTCACCAGTGCACCTGGATACATGGCCGGCTCCGTGGTCCCGCAAAGAACCGGCCAGCATACCGAGGTCAAAACACGACATTTCTAAGTAGCCAGAACACGACATTTCTAAAAAGCTACTACAACCAGTCATATCGATAATTCACGTTATGTAAAATTAAGTTGAGGGCATCGACGCGCTCGACGGTCAAACCCTCCTTTTTTCCTACGGCGTGCCGAGGCGCCCAACACTGTTGCAGTGACATCCCGCAACCGCGGAGCAATTCGAGTCTGGCAGTACGCTCGCCACCGGACATGACAGTGGCACCGCCTTCGTTGCCCGGCTCGACGAGCCAGCCCCGCGTCGACGGCAACCAACCGTCAACAGCTCTCCGCAGCGGTGAATTCGCCGGGCGGCAATGGTCGGTTCGCCACGTCCTTTGCTTCGGCGCGCGTCAGGCCTAGCGTCTGCAACACCATCGCCGCGGCCCGCTCGGGGAGCCGGCCTTCGTCTCCCGCCGGCTTCCTCGCTTCGCCCTCAGCCGTGTCGGCCGCGTAGCACTCCGCCGCGATCGCCGCCAGGATCGTCCCCGTCATCGCGAGCACGCTCATGAACGGATCGCCGACGACGAAGCGGCGTGCCGCGATTCCGCGCTCGCTGTCCCGCCGCAAGTGCCGGCCTAGCCCGTGGTCGAGCGCACGCGCGGAAAAGCCCTCCCGCATCAGGAACCGCCCCCAGAGCCGCTCGCGGCGCGCGCGCATCAGCGTGTGACGCACGCAAACCGACACGACCTCGGCCGGATCCGACAAACCGCTCGCAAGACGCTCGAGGCCGTCCGCGAAATCGTCGAACACCCACTCGGTCAGCGCGGCGAAGATGCCGTCCTTCGATTCGAAGTGGTAGTAAAACGAGCCGAACCCCACATCCGCCGCCTCGGTGATCTCGCTGATCGCGACGTTGTCCCTGCCCTTTTCCGCCATCAGGCCGAACGCCGCCCGCAGCAAGCGCATACGTGTCGCCTCCTTGCGCCGGGCGCCGCGCGGTTGACGCTGTTCCGCTTCGGCCACTGACGCATTCGGGCGACGCGGCCGGACCGGTTTGTCGTCCACGAGCGCACCTTCCCTTTCCATAAGAATTTTCTGCATGACGCAATTCTAGATGACTCGCTCATACTTGACAATATTATCAGTTATGAGTCTAATCTCGAAAATAGCAGAACCGGTTCCTGTCCGGACACTGTTCCGGACCCACGCCAGCGAGCGTCGGTGACGCGCAGGCGGCCCTGTCGGCACACTCGGCGGCCATCGTCGTGCGCAAGCCGTGTCATGTCGGCAATCGGAACGATCTGCACCTCGAACATCGGAGTACTGATTGATCGTCATGCGCACCGTCGGCGGAGACGCCCGCGCGCGCCTGCATAAACCGGGGTGACCTGCCGTGGTCGCCGAATCATTTTTAGTTTGACCCTCACTTGTCTTGGAAACATCGTGAAATCACCCGGACTTGACGCGCGGACTTCAACGCGCCCGTTTCTGACACGCATCGCGCCACCGCTTCGGCGCGCCCCGATCGCATTCGCCTGCTGTGCGATTCTTCTCGCGGCTTGCCACTCGCACGAGGCCCCGGCGCCCGAACTGCAACCGGTGGTCGCGCTGCCGGTTCATGCGGACAATGGCGCCGTGCAGCGCGTGCTGCCCGCGCAGGTTCAGGCGCGATATTCGACGCCGCTGTCGTTCCGGGTCGGCGGCAAGATCGTCGAGCGGCGCGTGCGAATCGGCGACACCGTCAAGGCCGGCCAGACCCTCGCGATGCTCGATCCGGCCGATCTTCACAACACGTTGCTGAACGCGCGCGCGCAGCTCGATGCCGCCGAGCATCGCCTCGCCTATGCGAAGCAGCAACTGGATCGCGACCGCGCCCAGGCCCAGGCCAACCTGATCGCGCCCGCTCAGCTCGAGACAACGCAGGACGCGTATGCATCGGCGGTCGCGCAACGCGATTCCGCGCTCGCGCAAATGGCGCTCGCGGGCGATCACCTGCGCTACGCGACGCTGGTCGCGGATCACGACGGCGTCATCACGTCGGAGGATGCCGATACCGGGCAGAACGTCGAGCCCGGCCAGGCGGTGTTTCATCTGGACTGGAGCGGCGACCTCGACATCGTCTGCGACGTCGCGGAGCGCGATCTGCGCGATCTGCGCGATCTCGCGGTCGGCCGCACCGCGCACGTCAGCCTGACGGCGCTGCCGGGCAAGGTGCTCGACGCACGCGTGCGCGAAGTCGCGGCGGCCGCTGATCCGCAAAGCCGCACCTGGCGCGTGAAGCTGACGCTGGTCGCGCCGGGGCCGGACGTCCGCTCCGGGATGACTGCCAGCATCTCGTTCGACGGCGCCGCCGACACCGCCGTGGACCACGCGATCACGCTGCCGGCCACCGCACTCTTCCATCGCGGCGAAGCGCCGGCGGTCTGGGTCATTCGCAAAGGCAGCGACACGCTGGAACTGCGCCCGGTAACGGTCGGACGCTACGACGAGCGTACGGTCACGGTCACGTCCGGCCTCGCGGAAAACGAGCGCGTCGTGATGCAAGGCGTCCATACTGTGAGTACCGGCCAGCACGTGCGCGTGGTGCCGCCGCTGCATGCGGAGGACTTCGCATCATGAACGGTCCAGAACACCGGTCCTCGATGGACGGTGCGCTCGGCGCACAAAGCGGTGCCGCGTCGCGCGACGACGGCGGTTTCAATCTGTCGGCATGGGCGCTGAAGCATCAGCAACTGGTGATCTTCCTGATCGGCCTCGCGACGATCTTCGGCATGATCGGCTATACGCGCCTCGCGCAATCGGAGGATCCGCCGTTCACGTTCCGAACCATGGTGATCCAGACCTATTGGCCGGGCGCCACGGCGCGCGAAGTGCAGGAACAGGTCACGGACCGGATCGGCCGCCAGCTCCAGGCCGCGCCTTACGTCGATAACATCAAGAGCTATTCGCGCCCCGGCGAGTCGATGATCTTCTTTGCGATGAAGGATTCGGCGCCGGTCGACCAGGTGCCGGAAACCTGGTATCAGGTGCGCAAGAAGGTCGGCGACATCCGGGCGACGCTGCCGAAGGGCACTGTCGGCCCGTTCTTCAACGACGAATTCGGCGACGTCTATACCAACATCTATGCGCTCGAAGGCGACGGCTACTCGCCCGCGCAACTGCACGATTACGCGGACAAGCTGCGCACCGTGCTGTTGCGCGTGCCGGGTGTCGCGAAAGTCGACTACTTCGGCGACCCCGCCCAGCACGTATTCGTCGAGATCTCGAACGCGCAACTGACGCGGCTCGCGATCACGCCGCAGCAGCTCGCGCAGGCCATCGACGCGCAAAACGCCGTCGCACCGGTCGGCACGATCACGACATCGGACGACCGCGTGTTCGTGCGGCCGAGCGGCGCGTTCAAGGACACGCAGGCGCTCGCCGACATGCTGATCACGGTGAACGGCCGGACGTTCCGGCTCGGCGACGTCGCGAAGGTCACGCGCGGCTACGACGATCCGCCCGTCACGCAGATGCGTACGAACGGTCACGCGGTGCTCGGCATCGGCGTCACGATGCAAAAAGGCGGTGACGTGATCGACCTCGGCAAGGCGCTCGACGCGAAGGCAGCCGAGCTCCGGGCCGGCTTGCCGGCCGGACTGAAGCTGGCCGCGGTGTCGAGCATGCCGCATGCCGTCAAGCACTCGGTGGACGACTTCGTCGAAGCGGTCGGCGAAGCCGTCGCGATCGTGCTCGTCGTCAGCCTCGTGTCGCTGGGCCTGCGCACCGGCATGGTCGTCGTCATCACGATTCCGATCGTGCTCGCCGTGACGGCACTGTGCATGCACGTGTTCGGCATCGGCCTCGACAAGGTGTCGCTCGGCACGCTGGTGCTCGCGCTGGGGCTGCTGGTGGACGATGCGATCATCGCCGTCGAAATGATGGCGGTGAAGCTCGAGCAGGGTTGGAGCCGCGCCCGCGCGGCGGCCTTCGCCTACACGAGCACGGCGTTCCCGATGCTGACCGGCACGCTCGTCACGGTATCCGGCTTCCTGCCGATCGCGCTCGCGAAATCGAGCACCGGCGAATACACGCGGTCGATCTTCGAGGTGTCCGCGATCTCGCTGATCGTGTCGTGGTTCGCGGCCGTCGTGCTGGTGCCGCTGCTCGGCTACCACATGCTGCCCGAGCAGCAGCATCACGACGCTCATGCACATGGGCAGGACGTTTATGAAACGGGCTTTTACCGGCGGCTGTCCGGATGGATCTCGGCGTGCATCGAGCGCCGCTGGGTGGTGCTGGGTGTAACGGCCGTGCTGTTCGCGATCGCGATGGCGGCATTCACGCGCGTGCCACAGCAATTTTTCCCGAACTCGGAGCGCCCCGAGCTGCTGGTCGACCTGCGCCTGCCGGAAGGCGCTTCGTTCGACGCGACACTGCGTGAGGCCACGCGGCTCGAGAAGGTGCTCGACGGTCGGCCCGAAATCGATCACGTCGTCGATTTCGTCGGCACCGGTGCGCCGCGCTTCTACCTGCCGCTCGACCAGCAGCTCCAGCAGCCGAACTTCGCGCAGTTCGTGATCACGGCCAAGGACGTCGAATCGCGCGACCGCTTGTCGCATTGGCTCGAGTCGACGCTGGCAAGCCGCTTCCCGACCGTGCGCACGCGCGTCGCGCGCCTCGAGAACGGGCCGCCCGTCGGCTTTCCGATCAAGTTCCGCGTGAGCGGCGACGACATCGCGACCGTTCGCGGCATTGCCGAAAAAGTGGCGGACAAGATGCGCGCCGATGCCCGCACGCGCAACGTGCAGTTCGACTGGGACGAGCCGGCGGAGCGATCGGTGTCGTTCGAAATCGATCAACTGAAGGCACGCCAGCTCGGCGTGACGTCGGAAGACGTGTCGAGTTTCCTCGCGATGACGCTGTCCGGCTATACGGTCACCCAGTATCGCGAACGCGACAAGCTGATCGACGTCGACCTGCGTGCGCCGAAGCGCGAACGGATCGACCCGTCGCAGCTCGCCGGCCTGGCGATCCCGACGCCGCACGGCCCCGTGCCGCTCGGCACGATCGGCCACGTGCGCGACACGCTCGAATACGGCGTGATCTGGGAACGCGACCGCCAGCCGACCGTCACGGTGCAGGCCGACGTTCGTGGCGAAGCGCCGAGCATCGGCGTGACGCGCGCCATCGACGGCACCCTGGCGACGCTGCGCGCCACGCTGCCGACCGGTTACCGGATCGAGGTCGGCGGTGCAGCCGAGGAGAGCATGAAGGGCCAGACGTCGATCAACGCGCAGATGCCGCTCATGATCATCGCGGTGCTGACGCTGCTGATGATCCAGCTCAAGCGCTTCTCGCGCACCTTCATCGTCGTGCTGACGGCCCCGCTCGGCCTGATCGGCGTGGTCGCGGCGCTGCTGCTGTTCGGCAAGCCGTTCGGCTTCGTCGCGCTGCTCGGCGTGATCGCGATGTTCGGGATCATCATGCGCAACTCGGTGATCCTGGTCGACCAGATCGACCAGGACATCGCGGCCGGGCAGCCACGCTTCACCGCGATCGTGGGCGCGACCGTGCGCCGCTTCCGGCCGATCATGCTGACCGCCGCGGCCGCCGTGCTCGCGCTGATTCCGCTGTTGCGTTCCGGCTTCTTCGGCCCGATGGCCACCGCGCTGATGGGCGGCATCACGATCGCGACGGTGCTGACCATCTTCTTCCTGCCGGCCCTCTACGCGACCTGCTTCAAGGTGCGCAGCGACGAACGCGAGTCGCACGCGATGGACGTCGCGTCCTCGGAGACATGCTGATGAAATTTCCCCTTACCACATCGGTGCTCGCCGCGAGCGCGGCGCTCTGCCTGAGCGGCTGTGCAATGGCCCCGAGCAGCACGCCGCCCGCGATGCCGTCGCCGGCGCACTACGGCGCGACGCCTCAGGCGCCGCGCACCGCCGAAGCGGCAGGCGTCGCGCAGCAGTTCGACGTCGGCGCCGCGCCCGTGCCGCAATGGTGGCGCCTGTACCGGTCCAGCGCGCTCGACGCGCTGGTCGACGAAGGCCTGCGCGCGAACCCGACTCTGGCCGCGGCGGAAAAGACGCTCGCCGCCGCGCAGGAGGAGCTGCGCGCGCAGATCGGGGCGTCGACGCTGCCGTCGATCGACGCGAACGCACAGGTGGCCCGCACGCGCACGCCCGACATCTCCGGCGCGGGCGCGCAAAGCCTGCGCTACAACGTCTTCGTCGGGCAACTGCAGGCGCATTACACCTTCGACCTGTTCGGCGCCACGCGATATGCGAACGAGGCGAGCGCCGCGCGCGTCGACGTGCGCGGTTGCGAACTCGAAGCGGCAAGGCGTGCGCTGGCGGCCAACATCGTCGGCACCGCCATCCGCGCCGCGACGCTCGACCGCCAGATCCTGCTGACGGAGCGCCTGGTCGCCGTTGCCGAGGCATCCGCAGTCGAAGACCAGCAACGTTACGCGCTCGGCGCGGTGTCCCACGTGCAGTCGCTGGCGTCGACGCAGGGCGCGGCGTCGCTCGCCGCGACGCTGCCGCCGCTGCGCCAGCAGCGTGCGAGCGCGGTTCACTCGCTGGCGATCCTGCTGGGCCGCACGCCCGACGCGCCACCGCCGGTCCCCTCCTACACTGGACTGTCGCTGCCGGAACACGTGCCCGTGGTCGTGCCGTCCGACCTGCTGAAGGCACGGCCGGACATCCGCGCGGCCGCGGCAGCCGTGAAGGCGGCATCGGCGGACGTCGGCGAGGCGACCGCCCAGTTGTTCCCGAGCCTGTCGCTCACCGCGACGATGGGGCGCGGCGGCTTCAGCTGGCCAGCGCTGTTGTCGGGCGCGGGCGGGCTGTGGGCCGTCGGCGCCGGGCTGTCGCAGCCGATCTTCCACGGCGGTGCGTTGCTGGCACACCGGCGGGCGTCGCGCGATGCATACGACGCCGCGGTGCTGCAGTACAAGGCGGCGGTGCTGTCCGCATTCGGCGACGTCGCCGATTCGCTCGCCGCGCTGGACAACGACGCGCAAGGACTGGCCGCGAACGAACTCGCGGCGCGCGCGGCAGGCGAGGCTTTCCACGAAACGGCGCAACGCCGCACATTGGGTGCCGTTCCGATGTCCGCGCAACGGTCGAGCGAACAGCTCTATCTGAACGCGGAACTCGATGCGGTGCGTGCCGCGAGCCGCCGGATGACCGATACCGCGGCGCTGCTGCAGGCAATGGGCGAACTGCCGCCCGCCACCGGCACGACGGTCGCGGCCCGGCAATAGCCGCTGCTTGCGTCGATGGACCGGCTGCGCGCCTTCGAGCCGCACCGGTCCGCAGTCTCGAAGCCCGATGCCCGGCGTAACGTGCATCGCGCGGCGCCGGGCCTTCATTACCCGCATGGTTGATTCCCGATGAAATCCGACAACCTGGTCGCCTGCCACGAATGCGACCTGCTGATTCAGCGTCCGCCGCGCCTGCGCGCGCTCACGGCGCACTGCCCGAGATGCCACGCTCGCGTGAGCGGTACGGCGCACGGCCGCCGCTCGCTCGACCGGCTGTGCGCATTGACGGTCGCCGCGCTGGTGACGTGTTGCGTCGCGCAGGCCTTTCCGATCGTCGCGCTCGATGCGGCCGGCATCGCGTCGCATGCGACGCTCGGTGACGCGGTTCGCGCGCTATGGTCGAACGGTCAGCCGCTGGTGGCCGCGCTCGTGTTCTGCACGACGATGCTGTTTCCGATACTGGAGCTCGCCGCGTGGCTGTACCTGCTCGCGCCGTTGCGCGCGGGCCGCGTACCGCGCCACTTCGCGCAAGTGCTGCGCGGCATTCACCGATTGCGGCCGTGGAGCATGGTCGAGGTGCTGATGCTCGGCGTGCTCATCACGATCGTCAAACTGACGAGCCTCGCACACGTGCTTGCCGGGCCCGCGCTATTCGCGTTCGCCGGGCTTACCGTGATGCTCTGCGTGCTGTCGACGATCGAACCGGCCCGACTGTGGGAAGCGCACGACGAACTCGTCGCACTGCGGCCAGGCGATGCCGAGCGTGCGAAACCGCCCCGCCCCGACACGACGCGACATGCGGCGCCCCGGGCCGCGGAAAGCAGCGGATCGGCGGGCATGACGGCCCGCGCCGCGGGATGGATCGCCTGTCACCTCTGCGCGCGCGTGCAGCCGGCTCACACATGCGGCGAGCGCTGCACGCGCTGCGGATCGCCGCTGCACGCGCGCCGTCCGCACAGCATCGCGCGCACGGGCGCGCTCGTCGCTGCCGCTGCGTTGCTCTATATCCCGGCGAACCTGTTGCCCGTCATGCACGCGACCTCGCTCGGCCGGGCCGAGGACGACACGATCCTCGGCGGTGTCGCGTACTTCTGGACGTCCGGCGACTGGGCACTCGCCGTCATCGTGTTCATCGCGAGTGTGCTCGTGCCGATGCTCAAGCTTGCGGCCCTCGCATTCCAGGCGATCGCCGCCCATCGCGGCGTGCGATGGCGGCCGCTCGAACGAGCCCGGCTGCATCGGCTGGTCGAGCGCGTGGGCCGCTGGTCGATGCTCGACGTATTCGTCGTGGCGCTCACGATCGCGCTCGTGCATTTCGGCTCGTTCGCCGACATTACGCCCGGCCCCGGCGCGCTCGCGTTCGGCGCCGTGGTCGTGCTGACCATGTGCGCGTCGATGCAGTTCGATCCGCGGCTCATCTGGGACGGCGCGCCCCGCCCCGCCGCCGCCCATCACCAACCTTGAACCGGCGCAAGCGCCCGCTTTATTTCGAATTCCAAAACGATGTCTTCTTTCGATTTTTCGCCACCCGAGATCCGGCCGCGCAGCCGCTGGATCCCGTCTCTCGTCTGGATCGTGCCGCTCGTGTGCGCGCTGATCGGGCTGTCGCTCGTGATCCGGACCGTCACCGCCAACGGTCCGACGATCACGGTCACGTTCGCCAACGCCGAGGGCCTCGAAGCCGGCAAGACCAAGGTCCGCTACAAGGACGTCGACATCGGCACCGTCCAGACCATCACGCTCACGCCCGACTTCAAGCGCGTGGTCGTCGGCATTCAGCTGACGCACGAGGCCGCGCGCTTCGCGAACCGCGACACGCGCTTCTGGGTCGTTCGACCGCGCGTCGGTGCCACCGGCATTTCCGGCCTCGGCACGCTCCTCTCCGGCGCATTCATCGGCGCGGATCTCGGCCGCTCGTCGCAGAAGCAGACCGATTTCACCGGTCTCGAGACGCCGCCCGCCGTCACCGCGGACCAGCAGGGCCGACGCTTTCTGCTGCACGGCGACTCGCTGGGCTCGGTCGACATCGGCTCGCCGGTGTTCTACCGGCATGTGCAGGTCGGTCAGGTCGTGGGATTCTCGCTCGACAAGGACGGTACGGGCGTCGACGTTCAGGCGTTCGTGAAAGCGCCCTACGACAAGTACGTCAGCGTCAATACGCGCTGGTGGCACGCGAGCGGCGTGGATCTTCGGCTCGATTCGAGCGGCCTGAAACTCAACACGCAGTCGCTGGCGACCGTGATCGTCGGCGGTCTCGCGTTTCAGTCGCCGCCCGGACAAGCGGACGCGCCGCAGGCAGCCGACAACACGCCGTTCCGGCTCGCCCCCGACGAAGCCGACGCGATGCGCGACCCCGACGGCACGCCGCTGATGGTCGTCATGCGCTTCGACCAGTCGCTGCGCGGGCTGTCGGTCGGCGCGCCGGTCGATCTGCGGGGCATCGTGCTCGGTCAGGTCACGAACATCGGGATCGAGTACAACGAACACACGCGCAACTTCAGCATGAAGGTCGCGATGGCGCTGTATCCGTCGCGACTGAGCCGACACAGCGATACGGCGCTGCCCGCGCCCGATACGGCCGGCGGCCACGAACTGCTCCAGCACCTGGTGCTCCAGGGGCTGCGCGGGCAGTTGCGTACCGGCAGCCTGCTGACCGGTCAGCTCTATGTGGCGCTCGACATGTTCCCGAAGGCGCCGCACGCGAGCGTCGACGCGCGCCGCACGCCGGTGGAACTGCCGACCGTGCCCAACACGCTCGACGAACTGCAGGTGCAGATCGCCGACATCGCGCGCAAGCTCGATCAGGTGCCGTTCGACCGGATCGGCAACAATCTGAACGGCGCGCTCGCGCATGCGAACCAGTTGTTCGGTCACCTCGATGAGCAGGTCGTGCCGCAGGCGCGCGACACGCTGGCCGCCGCGCAACGCACGTTCAGCGCGGCAGAGTCGACGTTGGGGCAGAATTCGCCGATGCAGTCGGACGTTCATGAGGCGATGCAGTCGCTCACGCAAACGCTGCAGTCGTTGAATGCGCTTGCGGACTATCTGGAACGTCATCCCGAATCGCTGCTGTTCGGCAAGAAGGGGGACCGCCAATGAAAGCGCGTTCGTTTGGTCATCTCCGTATGCCGGCGCGCATCGCGACGTGCGTCGCACTCGCGGTGCTGAGCGCGTGCGCGTCGCCACCGGTGCATTTTCATACCCTCGCGGTGACAGACGATGCGGGTGTTGAGGCCACCGCATCGCATCCCGCCTGGCTGATCGACATCCAGGCCGTGCACGTCGCGGCGCCTGCGGACGGCAACCGGCTCGTCGTGCAACGCGGACCCGATCGGACCGACATCCTGGAGCAGGAGCGCTGGGCCGCGCCGCTCGGCGACGAGATGCGCGGCGGACTGTCGACGCGCGTCGCGTCCCGGCTCGGCACGATCGATGTTCATCGCGTCGCCCACCCGGACGGCGCGCCCGTCTACCGGGTCGCGGTGGACGTCCAGCGAATCGAATCCTGGCCGGCATCGCACGTGCTGCTCGATGCAACGTGGAGTGTGAGTTCCGGGTCCGGACAGCCGGCACTGACGTGCCGCAGCATCGTGCGGTCCGGTGCGTCGACGGGCTACGAAGCACTCGTCGACGCGCAGCGTCGCGCGCTCGATGCGCTCGCGCTCGGGATCGCCGCGGGCATTCGCGCGGCGGCTGCGCACGCCGCGCCACCGGCAGATTGCCGCGCGGGCGCACCCGGGCGCCCGATCGCACGCCCCGCTGTCGATCGCGGCGCGCCGGACGCGCTCGACGATTGAATCGGCGCCGTGACGACGCGACATTTCCCGCGGCGCGATATTGCTCCGCTTCAGCCATTTCCACCGCACGGACAGCACAGGATGAAACCCGCCCGCCTGACCCGCATGCAACGCCGGCTCGACACTCGCGAGCGGCTCGTCGCCGCCGCTCGCGAATGCTTCATCGCGAAGGGCTTCGCCGATACGACCGTCGAGCATATCGTCGAGCGCGCGGGTTACACGCGCGGCGCGTTCTATGCGAACTTCGGGCACAAGCGCGAGCTGTTGATCGAAATCCTGCGTCGCGACCGCCCGAAATTACTGGCGAAAATGCGGCCGGCAGCGCATGAGCACCGTGGCTCCCGCACCGCCGGCTCCGCGGACATCGCCGCCGGCTGGGAATGTTTCCCGCTGTGGGTCGAGGTGCACCTGTACGCGCTGCGCGATGCCGGGATCCGGCAGATCGTCGACCGGCTGCACGCCGAGCCGGCGCCGCCGGCTGCGGCGAGCGATACGGCAGACGCGTCGGAGCGCATACCATCGTCGGCCGAATGGGCGGCAGTGCTCGGCGCTGCGCTGATGCGTGCCGGTGCGTAATACGCACGTTACGACGAGCCGACGCAAGACACCGTGATGCGCGCCGTTCGGGTGACCGCCCGGTCCATCAATCCGGCCGTCCCGAACGAGTATCCGCACAATGGCGGACGCCGGCCTTCCACACAGGCTGGCTGTCGAATGGGCGCCAGCCGCTTGATCCCGTTCAGAACCGATACCCGACCGACACGAAAGTCGTGATCGGATCGATCTTGATCCGCGTCGAACTGGTCACGGTTCCGACCGCGGATCGCGTACTCAGGTCGGCTTTCGTCGACAGCCACACGTAGGCGACCGACACGCCGACCGACCAGTGCGGATCGATGTTGTACGTGAGCCCGGCGTTGACGATCGGCGCAAAGGAATGGCTCAGCGCCACCGACGTGGGGCCCTCCAGGCGATTGCCGAGCGTCGGCGAATACAGGAATGCGCCGCTCGCGACCTTGTTGCTCAGCTGTACGTCCCTGAACCATACATAGGTGAGACCCGCACCGACGTATGGCCGAAAGCGGGCCGACGGTTCGCCGAAATGATATTGCGCGAGAATCGCCGGGCTCCATGCGCGGGCCGTCCCCAGTTCGCCGAGCGACGACAGGGAGCCCGTGCCGCTCAGATGCAATTTCGGCGGAATGCCCAGGATCGTCTCGACTGCGACGTGATCCGTGACGAAATAGGTCGCCGTCAGCGCGAACGTATCGGTATCGGCCACGCTCGCGCCGCTGCCCGGTACGGTGCCCGAGCGCCCGAGCGCGTTGACCGTCAGCGGCTCGCTCGAATCCTGCGGCGCCATGTGCAGCCATCCGGCGTTCATGACCCACTGACCGGCCGATTGTGCGCGGGCGCACGACATCGCCGCGATCGACAGAAGAATTGCCGCGCTCGTATGCTTCATGGTGTCTCCGATTGTTGTGATGTGCAGGATGGCGCCGCCGGGGAACGGCGGCATGCGTCGCCGCCGGACGGAGGTCATCCGCCCGGCATGCGCGTCCAGGGTTCCGGACGAAACGGGATTCAGCGGTCTCTGAGCCGGTCGATCAACCGGACGCCCGCGCCGGCAGCCGCACGCCTGAGCGACGCCAGCGGGCCGTCCTCGGGCGAGGGCGTACCGGCGACACGCTCCGCGCCGCCGGCAAAACGCGGGAACAGGCGCAATGCGTTGCCGCGCTCGATGCCGGCGCGCGCGTCGGTATCCCAAACGGGTGATCGTTCGAGCGTGTCGCGCTGCATGGCGGTGACCGGTGCCGGCGCGAACGGGAAATCGCTGCCGAAGAGGATCTGCGTCGGCTCGACCAGTTCGCGCAATGCGGCCTGCGGATACGCGGCTGGCGACAATGCCGTGTCGAAGTGGAATCGACGAATGGTCGTGAGCACGCCGTCCGGTACCGCAGCAAGGTATTCCGGCATCAGGTTGGCCAGCGACACGCGCCACGCGACGTAAGGCAGGAATCCGCCCGCATGCGCGAGAATCCAGCGAATGTTCGGGTAACGCGCCAGCGTCCCCGTCAGCAGCAGATTGACCGCCGCGCGCGTCGTGTCGCACAGGAATTCGATCAGGAATCCCGGCGCACCCAGCCCGAGCGCCTCGCTTGTCCGATGCAGGTTCGGATGCACGAACACGACGGCCTGCCTGCGATCGAGTTCGGCCATCAGTTCGTCGAATTCCGGCGCGCCGAGAAACTTTCCTTCCGTACTGCCGAGCAGCACGACGCCGTCCGCCTTCAGCACGTCGAGCGCATGAACGGCTTCCGCGCAGGCCAGTTCGGTAAACGGCATCGGCAGAACCGCGAACGAACCGAAGCGGCCGGGATGCGCATCGCAGAGCTGCGCCGAATATTCGTTACATTGACGAGCGAGCGTGCGTGCCTCTTCGACGTCGCCGAAATACACGCCCGGCGCCGAGATCGACAGCAGTGCCGCCTGAATCCCGTTCACGTTCATCACGTCGAGCGACGCTTGCGCATGCCATTCCGGCAACGCCGCGCCGGCGACCTTCTGTATGCCATGCCTGGACATTGCGTCGCGATAGGCCGGCGGAACGAAATGATGATGGACGTCGATTCGGTGCACGATCTGCTCCGGCGCGAAACATTGATATGGATGACAAAATATTATTCAGGCGCGTCTTCGCGCAAAACGAGTCGGTCGCTAGGTCGCATGCCCGGATGCGGCCCGTGCGTTCGACAGATCCAGCGCAACATCGACGATCATGTCTTCCTGCCCACCCACCATGCCGCGTCGCCCCAGCTCGACGAGGATATCGACCGTGCCGAGGCCATACTTTCGGGCGGCCAGTTCGGCATGGCGCAGGAAGCTGGAGTACACCCCGGCATAACCGAGCGCGAGCGTTTCGCGGTCGACGCGCACCGGGCGATCCTGCAGCGGCCGAACGATTTCGTCCGCCGCATCCATCAGCCGGTACAGATCCGTACCGTGACGCCAACCAAGGCGCTCGGCCGCCGCGATGAATACCTCGAGCGGCGCGTTCCCCGCCCCGGCCCCCATCCCCGCCAGGCTCGCGTCGACGCGATCGCAGCCCTCCTCGACGGCGACGATCGAGTTCGCCACACCGAGACTCAGGTTGTGATGCGCGTGAATGCCCACCTCCGTTTCCGGTTTCAGCACGTCCTTGAACGCGCGGACGCGATCGCGCACGTCGTTCATGTTCATCGCGCCGCCGGAATCCACGACGTAGCAGCACGTCGCGCCATAGCTTTCCATCTGCTTCGCCTGCTCGGCGAGCCCGACGGGCGTGTGCATGTGACTCATCATCAGGAAGCCCACGGCCTCCATGCCGAGCTCACGCGCGGATTCGATGTGTTGGCGGGAAATGTCGGCTTCCGTGCAATGCGTGGCGACCCGCACGATGCGCGCGCCCGCGTCGTACGCGGCGCGCAGATCGTGCACGGTGCCGATACCGGGCAGCAGGAGCGTGGCGACCTTCGCGTGGGTGACGGCACCGGCGACCGCTTCGATCCATTCGACATCCGTATGTGCGCCGAAACCGTAGTTGAAGCTGCCGCCCTGCAGGCCGTCGCCATGCGCGACCTCGATCGAATCGACCCGCGCAGCGTCGAGCGCCATGGCGATTTGCCGCGCCTGCGCGATGCTGTACTGGTGGCGAATCGCGTGGCTGCCGTCGCGCAATGTCACGTCGGAGATGTAAATCTTCTTGTCCATGGTCGGGAAACTCACGTTGCGTCGCGCAGCATGCGGGCGGCGACCCGTTCGGCCATCGCCATGGCTGCGCTCGTCATGATGTCGAGGTTGCCGGCGTAGGCAGGCAGGTAGTGGGCGGCCCCCTCGACTTCGAGGAAGATCGAAGTCTTGAGGCCCGACATGCGTTCGCCGACGCCCGGAATGCGGATCGGCCGATCGGATTCGATGCGATCGAACTGCACGCGCTGTTTCAGGCGATAGCCCGGCACGTACGACTGCACCGCTTCCACCATTCGCGCGACGGAGGCTTCTATGCGTGCTTCGTCGGCGAAATCGCTGAGGGCGTACACCGTATCGCGCATCATGAGCGGCGGCTCGGCCGGATTGAGTACGATGATGGCCTTGCCTCTCGCGGCGCCACCGACCGTTTCGATCGCGCGCGCCGTCGTTTCGGTGAATTCGTCGATATTGGCGCGGGTACCCGGCCCTGCGCTCCTGCTCGAGATCGATGCGACGATCTCGCCGTAGCGAACGTTGGCGACCTGCGACACCGCCGCGATCATCGGGATCGTCGCCTGTCCTCCGCACGTCACCATGTTGACGTTGGGCGCATCCAGATGGCGCTCGCCGTTCACCACCGGTACGCAGTACGGGCCGATCGCCGCCGGCGTCAGGTCGACCATGCGGAGGCCGGGCTTGAGCGCACGCAGGAACGCATCGTTGTGCGCGTGGGCCGACGCCGACGTCGCGTCGAACACGATGTCGATGTCGCCGAAGCCCGGCATCCGCGCAAGCCCTTCGACGCCTTCGTGCGTCGTGGCGACACCCATCCGGGCCGCACGCCGCAGCCCGTCCGACGCCGCGTCGATGCCGACCATCGCGCCCATCTCGACGTGTTCGCCGTGCCGCAGGATCTTGATCATCAGATCCGTGCCGATGTTGCCGCTGCCGACGATACCGACCTTGAGTTTCCTGCTCATCGCGACGCTCCTTCGCCCAGGCGGCAATGCACGCTGCCGAGCGCGCCGATCTGCGCGCGAATGACGTCCCCGCTCGCCACCGCCACCATCGGGCCGAGCGCTCCGGACAGGATCACGTCGCCCTCGCGCAGCCTCTGTCCGTGACGCGCGATCGTGCAGGCGAGCCAGTAAACCGCGCGCAACGGATGGCCGAGACAGGCGGCGCCGACGCCCGTCGATACCACTGCATCCTGTTTCGTCATCGTCATTCCCAGTTCGCCGAGCGAAAGCCGGCCGAGTGCCACCGGCTGATGACCGAGCACGTATGCGCCGCACGACGCATTGTCGGCGACGGTGTCCTCGAGCGTGATCCGCCAGTCGGCGATTGCGCTGTCGACGATCTCGAGCGCCGGCAGCGCATAGGCCAGCGATGACAGTACGCGGCCATAGCTCGGCGCGTCGTCGTCGAGATCGCGCCCGACGACGAATGCGATCTCGGCCTCGATCTTCGGTTGCAGCAGACGATTCATCGGCACATCGTCGCCGTCGAGATGCGCCATGTCGTCGAACAGCACGCCGAAGTCGGGCTGATCGACACCGAGTTGCCGCTGCACCGCGCGCGACGTCAAGCCGATTTTCCTGCCGACGATGCGCGCGCCGGCGGCGATCCGCGCCGCCGTGTTCGTTTCGGCCACCGCATACGCGGCAGCGACCCCGGCAATGCCGAACCGCTCGGCAATCGGTTCGATCGGGATGCGCGTCGTGCGCGCATTGCGCAACGCGTCGGCGGCGGCGTGAATACGGGAGTGATCGGGCAATGGAGACATGATTGATGGAACGAGAGAGTCGGAATTCAGGCGGCCCTGGCGAGCGACGATGCCTCGGCCGGCGTGGCTGCACGGGTGCCGCTGAGGGTATTCGGCACACCGAGCTGGTCGCGCAGGCGCGCCACGGTGCGATCGAGTTCGGTCACGGGCACGACGGCGAATACGAACCGGTCCGGCCGCAGGATCGCCACGGCCTTGTCGCGAAACCCGGCCTTCGCGAACCACGCGATCATGTTGCCGTCGATGTCCTCGACCTCGGTCGTGCCGCCGTGGCGGTTGTCGCGTTCGACGCCCTCGAGCCCTTGAGGGCGGCCGCCGTACGGATAGAGCGTGACGTACCGCACCGACAATGCCTGCAGCGCTTCGGCGGACGCATCGTCCAGATACCGTGCGGGATCGACGTTCAGGCCGACGAGCGAAAACCCGCGCCCGAGCACGTCGTCCATCCGTTGCCTCGCGCCGTCGAACCGGCGCACGTCGGGTTGCGGGGCGAGCGCGCCCTCCGGGCCGTTGCGGCGCCGCCGCGGCAAGCCGACGTACGCGTTCTTTTTATAGACCGGCGCCGGCTTGAAGCCCCCCTCCTGGAACCAGCGCTTGAGCGGAGGGATCATCCGGATGACCGCGAGCGAGGTGTCGCGCACGAGCGTGCCCAGCGGATTGCGCACGGACACGACGTTCTTGAGCAGCACGGACACGTCGATCATCGCCTTGGCGTGCGCGTGGCGCTCTGACTGATAGGTGTCCAGCAGTGCGTCGCCGGCGGCGCCGCGCAGCACGAGGTCGAGCTTCCATCCGAGGTTGTACGCATCGCGCACGCCGGAACTGGCCCCCTGCCCCATGAACTGCGGCGTCATGTGTGCCGCGTCGCCCGCGAGCAGCACGCGGCCGACCCGCCATTTGGCCGCGATCAGCGCGTTGAACGTATAGACGAGCTTGCGCTTGACGACGAACTGGTCCGGATCGACGAACCGGGACAGGTACGCGCGCACCGTCTCCGGCCGTTCCATGTTCTCTTTCGTTTCACCGGGCATCAGCATGAATTCGAAGCGGTGGAACTTGTCGGGCTGAACGCAGCTCACGACCGGCAGCTTCGGGTCGACGACGAAATTGAAGTACGGCAGGTGACGCAGCGCGTCGGTACCCGGCTTGCGCTCGATGTCCACGACGAGCCACGGCTCGGGAAAGCTCTTGCCGGCCATGTCGATGCCGAGCCGCGTGCGAACGATGCTGCGCCCGCCGTCCGCGCCGACCATGTACCGCGCCCGCAACGACTGCACGTCGGGATCGTTGTTCATGCTCGTGCGCGCATCCGTCGCATCGCTGAAGCGCGCTTCACGCGTGGCCTGGTGCACGATGCCGACGCCGTCGGCGTCCTGCGAGAAATCGACGACTTCGCGCCCGCGCCGGATCGTGACGTTCGGATAGCGCGACAGCGTGTCCGACAGCGTCGTTTCGAGATACGGCTGGTAGAAGAAATTGATGATCGGCCAGCCGAGCGGCCGCTTGCGCGGCATGTATTGCGTGATCGGCGTGCCGTCGGGGCGCACGAGCTGCACCGGCGTTTCCATCATCATCCGTGCCTGCAATTCGTCGGCTACCGCCAGATGCTGGAAGATCCGCATGCATTCGTCGTCGGTATAAACAGCGCGGGCATTGCCGTAAAACACCGGCTCGCGCTCGAGCACCACGACGCGATGGCCAGCCTGGCCGAGCAGGTGCGCAAGCACGAGGCCGGTCGGTCCGAGCCCCACGATCGCGACGTCGCACGCATCGTCCTGATGCACTGCGTTCATGTTTGGTCTCCCTGGATGATGAATTCCGGATGCAGCAGCGATGCGAACGCGCGCCGGGCACGGCCCAGCCGGCCGCGCAAAGTCAGGTTCTCCGGGCGATGGCCCCACAGGCTGATCCCCTGGTAGGTCGTCGTGCGCCACGCGCGCTCGTCCACCACGATCGGGTTCCAGCCCAGTTCAATCTCGAAGCCCGACGGTGTCCGAACGTAGAACGACAGCTCGCGGTCGTTCGGATGCTGGCCGATCGCATTGGCGATCGGGTATCCCATCGACCGGCATCGCAAGTAGGCCTGAGTCACGTCGTCCAGCGATACGCACTGAAGATTCAGGTGGTGGATCTGCGTGCGCAGCGGATTCATACGGATGCCGCGCGTCGACGCGGTTGCAAGCGAATGGTGGCGCTCGTTCAGTCGAAGAAACGCGAAGTCGAGATTCAGGCCGTCGATCTTGTCCTCGATCTCGTCCGACAAGCGTGCGTCGAACACCTTCTTCCAGAACGCCTGCATCGCTTCCGGCCGACGCGTGGTGATCGCGACGTGCCCCAGGCCGGATGCGCCGGTCACGAATCCGCTCGCCTTCATCTGCAATGGCGAATCGCTCAGCACCGCATCGGTGAACAGCTCGGTGCGCAGCCGCTTCGGTCCGGTGAAGTACCAGAATCGCTGCACGCCTCGCAGCGCGGCTTCATTCGCGCTGCCCTGCCGGACATCGATGCCGAGCGCGGACAGCCGCGCGAGCACGAGCTGCAACGCCGCGTCATCGGCCAGTTGCCAGCCGATCGCGGTGACGTCTTCCGCTTGCCCCTCGTGGATAATCAATCGGCGCTGGTGCGCATCGATCCGACACGCGAGCACCGTGCGTAGCGGACGATCCGCATGCAGCCCGAGCCCCTCGGTAACGAATGTGCTCCATGCGTCCAGGCGGACGGACTGGATCAGCAAATAGCCGAGATGCACGCGACCGAACAAGCTGTCGGGCGCGGCCGGCGAACTGGCGATGGTAGGCATGGCGACGCGCTCCGGATCAGACGCGGCGGACGACGCGCGCGTCAACGCGGTCCTCGGCCAGAAACGCCACGACCATCGCGTTGAATTCGTCGGCGCGCTCCCACTGCACCCAGTGGCCGGTCTTGCTGAACAGGTGCACGTCGCAGTTCGGCATGCGCCGCTGCAGCGAGCGTGCGCCGCTTGGTCGATTGACCTTGTCCTCCGTTCCCCACAGCACGAGCGTCGGATTCTGTACGGCGGCCAGGCGCGGATCGCGCGTGAAATCGAGATTCCTGAAATTCGGAATGCCTTTGGGCCCGAGCAACGGCGGGCTGGCGACGACCTCCGGATCGATGCTGGACTGAAAGCGCTCCTGGAGCGTCGCATCGGATACCAGGCTGCCGTCGTAGACGAGGTCGCCCCGGATGAACGCCGCGAGCTTTTGCAGTGTCGGGCCTTCGCCCTTGTAATAGTTCAGCAGACGTTTGAGGCCGGGCGTGGGCAATGCGCGCGTCGTGTCCACGCCGCCGGGCCCCATCAGCACGAGGCGCCCCACCGCGGCCGGACGCTCGATCGCCATGCGCAACGCACATGCCCCGCCGAGCGAGTTGCCGAGGACGTGCGCGCGCTCGATGCGCAGCGCATCGAGCATGCCGAGCATGCTCGCCGCCAGGTCGCCGAACGGATCGCCGCGATCCAGCCCCTTCGTCGATTTGCCGTAGCCCGGCATGTCGGGCACGACGACCCGGTGGACGCATGCGAGCGCGCCGACATTGCGGGCGTAATTGGACATGCCGGAAGCGCCGGGGCCGCCGCCGTGGAGCATGAGCACCACCGGACCCTCGCCTGCTTCGGTAAAGGAAATGGTCCGCGCACCGACCCGAACGGTACGTTGAATCATTGCGTGAGTCATGGACGGGGCATTCACGGCGTGGTCGCTCCAGACGGTTGATCGAACTTGCTTGGCGTTAATAATGAGATAGTTGTCATCATGACAATATTCTCGTTTTCACCTAGCATCTCGGAGCGCCTGCTGCGTCGCCTTATAATTCCGCCATGAATGAAACGACCGTTGACCATCGGACCCGTGTCGCGGCAGAGCGTCGCGAGCGCATGCGTGCCCGGCTGATCGAAAGTGCGATGCTGGTGTTCGCGGAAAAAGGCGTCGGCGCAAGCGTCATCCAGGACGTCATTGCGGCCGCGGACGTATCGCAGGGCACGTTCTACAAGTACTTCCGCACCAACGAGGATCTGCTCGCGGCAGTGACGCAGGAGCTGAACGACGAGTTGCTGCGCCTGATCGAAACGGAAGTCCACGGCTATCGGGATCCGGCGCTGCGCATCGCGTGCGGTGTGCGCATGTTCCTGCACGCCGCGCGCGCGTATCCGCTGCTGGCGCGCTTCATTTGCGCGGCCGGCTTGCATTCGGCGGGGCCGAGCAGCCTGATTTACGTGTTCCTGCCACCCCACATCGAACAGGGGCTGGCGCTGGGACGTTTCAGCGATGTCGGCGTCGGAACCGCACTCGACGTGATCGCCGGAACCGCACTCGCGACGATCCTCAGAATCACCAACGAAGGCCCGCAAAACGTCGTTCCGGAGCCCGTGGTCGCAGCAATTCTGCGCGCACTGGGCGTCGGGCACCTCGAGGCGGAAAAGTTGGTCGAAACGGCATTGCCGCCGATTGAAACGCCCGTTGCATCACTGCTCGAACGCGGACAGGCACGGATGCAGGCCCAGGCGCAGCCCGCGATCTGACCGTTTCGGGAATGCTCGGTCCGGCACGAAGCGTCATGCTCGATGACGATCGCCGGGCCTCAGCCGTCGGCGACGAGTTTCGCGGTATGCCGTCAATCCAGGTAACGCGCCGGCCGAGCGCGATCGACGTGCATGGTGTCCGGCACGACGAGGACCTTGCCTGTATAGCGTGTTGCCATCTCGATTCGGCGATGCCAATCGTCGCCAGGTTCGCAGGTCCTGATTGATGCGAGATGGAGCGCGCGCCAGGCGCACGACCGGCAAACGCCGACTTGCCACGGCGAGATCCGGGAAAACGCTCCAAAGACAGCGATACGCTCGTCGGTAGTCACCGTCCGGCACTGCAAGAAACTGCGTGTGAGGTAGTCGTCGGTATTCGCGGGATAGTCGCGAAGCCGGTCTTTCATGCGACGCCCGCGTGGGTTGCGTCCGAAATGACGCCCACGACATCGCCGCGCGCTATTCCACTTCGACAAGCGCCGGCTGAACAGCGCAGGCGTCGCATCGCCCCCGTCAGCTGACGGGTACCGCACGAGCGCTCGGGGTGGCTTGGCCGCCGCCTGCGTCACCCCATTACGTCACTGCGCCGTCTCGGCCGCATCCACAACGGGCAGCGGCCGGCTCGCGATCTTCTCGGCTTCCGCACGCTTGAGCCCCAGCGTATGCAGCAGCGTCGCCGCCGTGCGTTCCGGAAAATGCTCTCCGTTGAATCCGAGTTCCTTCAGGACACCGGCAGCCGGTGCGCCCGGAGCGACGAAGTTGAGTTCGGCGGCAATCGCGGTCAGCACCGTACCGCCAACCGAAAGGAAGCCGACGAATGGGTCGGCGACCACGAAGCGCTTCTCGGCGATACCGCGCTCCATGTCCCGCAGCAGGCGTTGACCCAGGCCAAGCGTCAGGACGCGCGCCGAAAAGCCCTCGCGTATCAGGAAGTGTCCCCACACCGGCTCGCGCCGCGCGCGCATCAGCGTATGTCGCACCGAGACGGAAATGATCTCCGCCGGGTCGGACAAGCCGCTGGCCAGGCGATCGAGCGAATCCGCGAACTCCTCGAATACCGATTCCACGAGGGTCGCGTAGATCGCCTCCTTCGATTCGAAGTGGTTGTAGAACGAGCCGAAGCCGACGTCGGCGGCCTCGGTGATTTCGTTGATGGCAACGCCTTCCATGCCCTTCTCGGCCATCAGTCTGAGGGCGGCATCCAGCAGGCGGGCACGGGTCTCCCGCTTGCGGCGCGCGCCACGCGGCTCGCGCTCTTCGGCGACCGCGGGACTGGATGCTTCCGCAGCGGAGCGCTTTGGTGTCCGGCGGCTCGGTGTATTCGTCATGACGTTTTCGATCCTTGTTCGTGCCCAAGTATAGATTCAAATGTCTACATTGACAAAGTCATCATCTATGATTTTAATGTCATCAAGGGCGGCAGAACACGGCCTCGAGAACCGATCGAACGACGAATGGAGATACGGTGGAGACACACATGCACACGGGCGCCAGCGCGTCCATTCACAACAGCTTGCACGCGTCGCCGAAGTGCGGGCTGCCATCGATGCTCGGCGTATTGATCGCAGGATTCACGCCGGTCGGCGCCGCATCGGGCCATTTTTCGGCCAGTCACGGCGCCGGCGGCGAGGCGCGCCGCTCCCATGCGAAATCGACGAGCGACCTCACGACATTCATGGTCCGGCCAGTGATGTCCTGCGACGGTGAGATTGCATGCCCGCCGTTGCGCGGCAAGCCCCTCGATGCGACGGCGCCCGCCTTCGCGATTGTCATTCGACCTGCCTGATTGTCATCCGCCATGAAACTGACCACCACACAACCGGCTCGCCACCCGCACCCCACAACGAAGGCATCGGCGCTCGCCTATCTGATCTTCGATCGCCCCGATCTCGACGAAGCAGAGCACTTTCTCAACGATTTCGGTCTCCGAACGGTGCTGCGGGATGACACGCAATTGCTGCTGCGCGGAACCGGCAGCGCACACTTCTGTTATGTCGTTCGCCACGCGCCGAAGGCCCGCTTCGTAGGCTTCGGATTGCAGGTCGACAGTCGTGCCGATCTCGAGGCGCTCGCCAAAATCCCTGGCGCGTCGGAGATCGAGGCATCGGATTGGCCAGGCGGCGGCCTCCGGGTGCGGCTCGCCGATCCGTCGGGTTTTCGGGTCGACGCGATTGCCGGCCAGACCCGGGCCGACACGTTGCCGCACCGTGCCGCGCTTTCATTCAACTCGGTCGACACGCCGTTGCGGATCAACGAAACGCAGCGGCCGCCGGCGAGCGCGCCCGAGGTCATTCGGCTCGGACACGTCGTGCTCGAGCTCGCCGACTACCAGGAAACCTGCGCGTGGTACACGCGGCATTTCGGGTTCATCCCCAGCGATGTCCAGGTGCTGCCGGACGGCTCACCCGCGGTTGCCTTCATGCGGCTCGATCTCGGCGACCGGCCGGCCGACCACCATACGCTCGCGCTCGCCCAGGGGTTCGTGCCGACTTATAGCCACAGCGCGTACGAACTGGTCGACGCCGATGCCGTCGGCATGGGCCAGCGCATGCTGCACGACAACGGGTGGGCACACGCGTGGGGCATCGGCCGGCACATTCTCGGCAGCCAGATCTTCGACTATTGGCAGGACCCGTGGGGCGACAAGCACGAACACTATTGCGACGGCGACCTGTTCACGGCCGACGAGCCGACGGGCGTGCACGCGGTCAGCCGCGAAGCGATGGCGCAGTGGGGCCCGACGATGCCGCGCAGCTTCACGAAGCCCCGGCTCACGCCGTCGAGCCTTGCGGCGCTGTTCCGCAACCTGCGCCGCAGTCCCGATCTGACGGTCAGCAAGCTGCTGACCCTGGCGAAGCTGTTCGCCTGATCCCCAACCGCCCATTCGACTCACGAGAGATCATTCATGTCACTGCATGTCCTGCACTTCCGGCATCATGGCCGCGCCCAATGGGGCGTGGTCGCCAACGGCGCCGTCACGCCGATTCCCGGCGACTTCGAGACAACCGCGAGCTTTCTCGCGGCGAATCCGGTTGAACGACTCGTCTCGCTCGACGGACCGACGATTCCGGAGTCGGACGTGGAGTGGCTGCCACCGGTGACCGCCAACCAGCAGTTCGTTTGCCAGGGGGCGAATTACCGTCGGCACATGATCGAATCCGGCATGGATCCGGACGCGAAAAAATTCAACATGATCTTCACGAAGGCGACGAGTTGCATCGTCGCCGCCGACTCACGAGTCGTGAAACCCCGGCACGTCCGGTTTCTCGACTACGAAATCGAGCTCGGCCTCATCCTCAAACGCGACATCACGTCTCATCAGCAGATCACGGACGCGAACCTGCACGACTATGTCGCCGGCACCGTGATCGTCAACGACTATTCCGCGCGCGATGTCCAGATCCCGCAGATGCAGTTCTACAAGGGCAAGAGCTTCCGGACGTTCGGCCCGGTCGGCCCCTATCTGTGCCTGCTCGAGCGGCATGACTTCCCGAAGCTGAAGACGCTCGACCTCACGTTGACCGTCAACGGCGCGGTGCGCCAGCAGGACTCGACATCCAACCTCGTCTACGGTCCGGCGGAAACGTTGACCGAGTTGTCGGGCGTGCACGACCTTCACGCCGGCGACCTGCTCGCGACCGGCACGCCGGCCGGCTGCGCACTCAGCATCCCGTCGCCGCTCAAGCAGCGGGCCGTCGCGCTTTTCCCCGAATCCGTCAAATGGAAGATGTTCATGAAGGTGCAGGCGGGGCGCGCGCAGTATCTGAAGGCCGGAGACATCGTCGAAGCCCGGATCGCGAGCCGCGACGGAACGATCGACCTGGGCGTGCAACGTAACGAGATCGTGGACGAAGCAGCATGAACGGCATCGCGACCCAAGACGACGTGCTGGCGATCGAAGCGCCGGGCCTTCCGCCGGACCTTCCGGCCAGCACGTACGAGATGATCTGCGCCGGTGCGGCCATCGATCCGTCCGCCCCCGCCCTCTCCTTTTTCATGACCGCCGACGCGCACCGCGACGCCGAGTGCTGGACCTATCGCGAGCTGGTCCGTGACATCACGCGCACGGCCAACATGTTCGCGCGCCTCGGTGTGAATTCGCAGTCGGTGATCGCTTATGTGCTGCCCAATCTGCCCGAAACGCATTTCGTGATCTGGGGCGGACAGGCAACCGGCATCGTATGCGCGATCAATCCGCTGCTTGAAGGCGAAGCGATCGGTCAGCTGCTCAAAGCCGCCGGCGCCAGCGTGCTCGTGACGCTCGCGCCATTTCCCGGGACCGATCTCTGGCAAAAGGTCGCGGACATCCTTCATGAGGTCGAGCCGCTGCGGCATCTCGTGCTGGTCAACCTGGCCGATCGCGTGCGGGGCATGGCGCAGTCGGCGGCACGCACGCTCCAGCACGACGCGTGTGCGCAGTTGTACGGCGCTGGCGGTTTGCGCAGCGCCGTGCCTGCGCACATCCAGATCCACGACTTCGGTACGGCAATCGCGCAGGAATCCGGTACGGCGCTCGACAGTGCGCGCCGCATTCGACCCGGCGACATGTCCTCTTACTTCTGTACCGGTGGAACCACCGGGTTGCCGAAAATCGCGATGCGCAGTCACGGCAACGAAGTGGCGAATGCCTGGAGCGCCGGCCGGTTCTTCGGCGACAGCATCGGCCCCGGCAAAACGACTTTTTGCGGCTTGCCGCTCTTTCACGTCAACGCCGCGATGGTGACCGGCCTCCTGCCATTCTCGCGCGGTGCCCATGTCGTGCTCGGCACACCGCAGGGTTACCGGGGCGACGGCGTCGTCAAACGCTTCTGGGAAATCGTCGAACATCATCACATCAATTTCTTCAGTGGCGTCCCGACGCTTTATGCTTCGCTGCTCGACATTCCCTCCGAGGATCATGTCATCGACTCGCTCGAATACGGCCTGTGCGGTGCCGCGCCGATGCCGGTCGGCGTCTTCAGGTCCTTCCAGGAAAAAACGGGCATCCGGATTCTCGAAGGTTACGGCCTGACCGAAGGAACGTGCGTGAGCAGCGTCAACCCGCCGAACGGCGAGCGTCGGCTGGGATCAATCGGGCTTCGCATCCCCTTCCAGGCGATGAAGGCGGTCGTCGTGGACGATGCGGGACGGTATCTGCGCGACTGCGCAGCCAACGAAGAGGGGTTGCTCGTCATCTCCGGGCCGAACGTGTTCACCGGCTACACGCGTCCCGACCAGAACGAGGCCCTGTGGCTCGATCTCGGCGACGGCAAGCGCTGGCTCAACACGGGCGACCTCGGCCGCTGCGACATCGACGGTTACTTCTGGCTGACCGGCCGCAAGAAGGAGTTGATCATCCGCGGCGGACACAATATCGACCCGGCGACGATCGAGGAACCGCTGCATCGACACCCGGCAGTCCAGATCGCAGCGGCGATCGGGCGCCCCGATGCCTATGCCGGCGAGCTGCCGGTCGCGTATGTTCAGCTCAAGCCGGGCATGACGGCTAGCGAACACGATCTGGAAGTGTTCATGCAGCAGGAGATCGCGGAACGCGCCGCCCTGCCGAAGCACGTCCGAATCGTCGAGGCGATCCCGCTCACCGGCGTCGGCAAGATATTCAAACCCGAACTCAAGCGCCGCGAGACGAGTGACGCACTCCGCGCGGCATTGGACCAGGGCGGAGCGCCCGGC
The DNA here is from genome assembly GCF_003853805.1 of Burkholderia sp. Bp8994. Taxonomy (NCBI): domain Bacteria; kingdom Pseudomonadati; phylum Pseudomonadota; class Betaproteobacteria; order Burkholderiales; family Burkholderiaceae; genus Burkholderia; species Burkholderia sp. Bp8994. The sequence continues at coordinate 357,334 of NZ_QTQH01000001.1, read as the reverse complement.
GCATCAGTCGACGTCTCGACCAGTGATTCCGGCGGAATGTCGGTCTCGGTCGAGCTGAGCAATCCCGGGCTCGAGACTGCCGCGCGCTTCGTGCTGGGGCGTTTTCCGTTTGCGTTTTCGATCTCGTTCGCAGCGGAACCCATTCGGTCGTCCGGTCCGGCAGCAACAGATCTGCGGTGACGGAGGCGCGTGACTAGCCGCGACAACACAAATTCCGAGAGCGGCTTGTCACTATCAATAAGGTATCCAAAGCAACTGTAGTTCTTTAATCGGATCGAGACAGAGGAGACGCAAAATGAAATTGAGGCGAACGACGAGTTTCGCAGGTGCGATGGTTTGCATCTGCACGGCTGCACTTGCCGACAACGCAGATGCGCAGACGGCCGGAAGCATCACTACGTCGGTTGGATGGCTGCACGTCGCGCCCCAGGGCGACGCGACGCCCCTGACCGTGCAAAGTGTCGGCGGCGTAACGGTGAATCAGCAAATGGGTGGTACCGGGGCGCATGCCAGCTCGACGGATACGATGGGCATCACCACCGAGTACTACGTCACCGACAACATTGGTGTCGCCATGCTGTTCGGACTGCCACTGACAGTCAATCTTGTCGGTGACGGGACGTTGCAGAAGTACGGAACCCTCGGCACGACAAGGCCGATGCCGCCCGCCGTCGAACTTCGATATCACCTGTTTTCAGCTGAATCGAAATTCCGTCCGTACGTAGGACTTGGCGTCAACTACACGTGGTTCACCCAGGTTCGGGCGACCAATCGCCAGTTCGTCACCGACAGCTTCGGGCCGGGCGGCTCGGCGCGCGCGACACTCAGTTCATCGTGGAACCCGGTGTTCGAGCTCGGCGCGAGTTACGCGATGACCAAACATTGGTCGGTCGGTGCTTCCGTCGGCTACATGCCGGTGAAGACCCACCTCACGTTATACGGACAGACCGCGACCGGCACGCAGATCGTTTCCACATCGACGCTCCGACTCAATCCCGTCAACGTCTTCCTGAACGTCGCTTACACGTTCTAGCGGGTGCGTCCCGATGCCAGCCCCCCGCATGGAAGCAACACTTTGGATCGAACGATGAAACGACAGGCTCTCAAGACCATTCTTTTTGCATTGCCCAAGGTTCTGGACCTGACGGCGCGCCGCTTCCCCGCCTACCGCGATCGCCTCAAGGAGCGCAATCTCGTCGCGTGGATCGGGCTCATGGATCAAAGCATCGGTCGCGCCATCGAGTTCAGGAATGGCCGCATTCGGTCGCGCGCCGGCAAGCATGCGCGGCCCGATGCGCGCATGGCCTTCAAGGACGTCGCCACCGCCCTGAAGTTCCTTTCCCCGAACCCGGACCAGGGCGAGATCGTCCACGCCGCCAAGAACTTCAAGGTGGTCACCGAGGGCGAGGACGAACTGCTGGTTTGGCTCATGCAAACCCTGAGCATGATGCGCACGGTCGGCCTGACGATGGGCACGCCCATGCGCGACGGCACCCGACGCTACACCACCTGTACCAATGGCGGCCCCCTGTTCGTCTACGTCAAGGATGGCCGCATCGTCCGCGTGACGCCCATCGAGCTGGACGATACGGATGCGTCAAGCTGGGTGATCGAGGCACGTGGACGCCGCTTCAGCCCGCCACGGCGCGGACTGGTCGCGCCCCACGCGTTGACCCTCAAGTCGCTGGTCTACTCCGACAAGCGCATCCTTCACCCGATGAAACGGGTCGACTTCGACCCGGACGGCGAGCGCAATCCGCAGAACCGGGGCAAGTCCGGCTATGTGCGTATCAGCTGGGACGAGGCCCTGGACATCGTCGCCAGGGAGATCAACCGGCAGAAGCGTGTTCACGGCCCCGGTTCCATCACTTTCCCGATGTCGTCCCACCACCAGTGGGGCAACGTCGGCTACTACCTCAGCGCGCTGACGCGCTTCGCCAACCTGATCGGCTTCACCCGGGTCGCCGCGAATCCGGACAGCTGGGAAGGCTGGTACTGGGGCGCCATGCATCATTTCGGCAACTCGATGCGCGTCGGCGTGCCCTCCGGCTACGGGGGCCTCGAGGACGGTCTCAAGGAAGCCGAAATGATCGTGTTCTGGTCCTGCGACCCCGAAAGTACCAACGGAGCCTACGCAGGATTCGAGGGAACCCCGCGCCGCCTGTGGGCCAAGGAACTCGGCATCGAGTTCGTTCACATCGACCCGCACTGCAATCCCACCGCACAGCTGCTGGGCGGGCGCTGGATCCCGATCCGGCCGCAAACCGATGCTGCCCTGGCAACCGCCATCATGTACGTCTGGACCGTGGAGGGCCTGTACGACAAGGATTACGTCGCGACGCGCACGACCGGTTTCGACGATTGGAAAGCCTACCTGCTGGGCGAAACCGACGGTACCCCCAAGACGCCCGAGTGGCAGGAGAGCGAGACCGGCGTGCCGGCCAAGGACGCCCGTGCGCTTGCGCGCCTGTGGGGGAAGAAGAAGGTGCATCTCGCCGTCGGGATGACCGGCGCGGGATTCGGCGGCGCAGGCCGCGGGGCGACCGGCGCGCAATGGGCGCGCTGCATGATCATGATGATGTCCATGCAGGGCTGGGGCAAGCCGGGGGTGAATTTCGGTTGCCTCGAAATCGGCGTCCCGCACGATCTCCAGTTCTACTTCCCCGGCTACGCGGACGGCGGCATTTCAGGCGACCTGGCGTGGACCGCCAATGCGGTGGACAACTACCAGCGCATGCCGCATATCCTGACCATGAATCCCGTCAAGCAAATGGTGCCGCGACAGCAGATGCCCGATGCGATCCTCAACGGTCACGCCACCGGTTATCTCTGGGACGGCATGTCCCAGGAAGCCCAGTTTGCGCCATTCACCTACCCGATGCCCGGCTATTCGCCGATCCACATGATCTATCGCTACGGCGGATCCGCGTTCAGTACCGTGACGAATTCCGGACGCTGGACGCAGGCCTACCGGCACTCGAGCATCGAATTCGTCGTCAATCAGTCGATCTGGATGGAAGGCGAAGCCCAGTTCGCCGACATCATCCTGCCCGCGTGCACTTCGCTGGAGCGCTGGGACATCGGAGAATGGGCGAATTCGGGCGGCTACGCCCACCACGGGTATGGCACGGTCAACCATCGCATGCTGACGCTGCAGCACAAGTGCATCGAACCCTTGGGCGAGTCCCGCTCCGACTACGACATTTTCACTGCCATCCTGACCCGGTTGGGCCTGGGTGGCATTTTCACCGAAGGCTGCGGGGATCTCGACTGGGTCAAGCGCGTCTTCGACTCGTCGGATCTGCCCGATCACATTTCGTGGCGCGAATTTTGCCGCAAAGGCTATTTCGTCGTGCCGCCCGAAAAGCCCGAACTGCGCCATCCCGTGGATATGCGCTGGTTTGCGGAAGACAGGAAGAAGGACCTGCCGGAACCTCATCCGCTGCCGTCACAGTTCTCGGAACGGTTCGGCAAGGGCCTGCAGACGCCGAGCGGCAAGCTGGAGTTCGTGCCCGAGTTGCTGAAGCGGCACACCGCGGACAATCCGGAGCGCCCCCCGCTCAACCGATATATCCCCTCCTGGGAGGGGTTGCGCTCGGACCTGGCCCGGCGCTACCCGCTGCAACTGGTCGCCACCCACAGCCGCTACAGCTTTCATACCCACGGTGACGGAAAGAATTCCGCCGTGAACGGCATCGACGATCATCGCGCGCTGATCGCGGGGCACCGGTTCTGGCTGCTGAGGCTCAACCCGGCAGACGCCGCTGTTCGATGCATCGCCCATCGCGATCTCGTCAAAGTACACAACGACCGCGGCGCCGTGATCTGTGCGGCCGATGTCTCGCCCCTGGTGAACGCTGGAGTGGTGAAATCCTACGAGGCGAGCGCTGAGTTTCAGCTGATCGAAATCGATGGCGAGCAGGTCGAGATCGGCGGCTGCATGAACATGCTGACCCCCGACCGGCCTCAGACCGCCGGCACCAGCAGCATGAGCCCGAATTCCTGCCTGGTGCAGGTCGAGAAATGGCGCGGTGCCGAGGCATTCATGCTCGGTCGCGCAGCGTGAGGAATGTCAAATGAGCAAGTGGAACCTGATCATCAACGTCGGCCGTTGCGAGAACTGCCAGAACTGCGTGATCGCCGCGCGGGACGAGCACGTCGGCAATGACTTCCCCGGCTACGCGGCACCCGCTTCGGCCAGTGCCGAGAGCCCCATCCGCATCCTGCGTCGTGTACAGGGTGCTTCGCACATGATCGAGACCACTTATCTGCCGGTCATGTGCAACCACTGCGACGACGCGCCCTGCATGCGTGCGGGCGGCAGCGCCATTCGCAAGCGCGCCGACGGCATCGTCATCATCGATCCGGACAAGGCGCGAGGCCGAAAGGACATCGTCAAGGCGTGCCCTTACAAGGCGATCGTCTGGAACGAAGAACTGCAACTGCCCCAGATCTGGATCTTCGATGCGCATTTGCTCGACCAGGGCTGGTCCCGCCCGCGTTGTCAGCAGTCGTGCCCCACCGATGTCTTCGAGACGGTCAAGCTCGATGACACGGCGATGGCCGAGAAGGCCAGGCGCGAGGGACTCAAGGTATTGCGACCCAACCTGAGCACGAAGCCCCGCGTGTGGTATAGCGGCCTCGAACGGTGGGAAACGTGCTTCGTCGGCGGAAGTGTCAGTGCTCAGGCAGGAGACGTGGTCGAGTGTGTCACGGATGCGGTCGTCGTCTTATATGCAGGTAATCGGCAGGTGGCCGAAACCGTCTCGGACGGCTTCGGCGATTTCCGGTTCGACGGCCTGGCCAGGGGCAGCGGCCTCTACAGAGTCCAAATCCGGCATGCCCGCGGCAATGCCTGGCGCGAGTGCAGATTGGGCGACAGCGCCTACCTGGGCGAGATCAGGCTCAGTCAATCGACAAACGCCGTGGCGATGGAGTGCTCGTGATCCGGGCGAGACTGGACACTGCGGTGACCGACGGTGAACGAATCAGAAAAAACAAGGCCGGGCAGAACACCCGGCTCTCGGCAACGCCATGCCGCGTGCGCACCGCGTAAACGGCGGCACGCACGCGACCACCTGGTCATCAGACCGCCATCACCGTCACCGACTTCGTGACGAGATACGGCTCCAGCGCTTCCGGCCCGCCTTCCGACCCGTAGCCCGAATCCTTCACGCCGCCGAACGGCATTTCCGGCCACGGCGTCGCCGGCTGGTTGATCCACAGCATCCCGACTTCGAGGCGCTGCGTCAGCAGGTGCACGTTCGCGAACGAACGCGTGAACGCATAGCCGGCCAGCCCGAACGGCAGGCGATTGGCTTCGGCGATCGCATCCTCGAGCTTGTCGAAACCGCGGATCGCCGCGACCGGGCCGAACGGCTCGTTGTTGAACACGTCCGCTTCGAGCGGCACGTTCGCGATCACGGTCGGCGCGAAGAAGTTGCCTTCCGAGCCGATCCGTTCGCCGCCCGTCTCGATGCTCGCGCCGACCTTGCGCGCGTTCTCGACGACCGACGCCATCGCGGTCAGCCGGCGCGGGTTCGCCAGCGCGCCGAGCGTCGTGCCTTCCTCGAGGCCGTTGCCGACCTTCAGCCCCTGCGCATGCGCGACCAGCGCACGCGTGAATTCGTCGCGGATGCTGTTGTGCACGAGGAAACGCGTCGGCGAGATGCACACCTGGCCCGCGTTGCGGAACTTCGCGCCACCGGCGGCCTTCACCGCCAGCGCGACGTCCGCGTCCTCGGCGACGATCACCGGCGCGTGGCCGCCCAGCTCCATCGTCGCGCGCTTCATGTGCTGGCCCGCGAGCGCCGCGAGTTGCTTGCCGACCGGCGTCGAGCCCGTGAACGTCACCTTGCGGATCACCGGATGCGGAATCAGGTACGACGAGATTTCCGCCGGATCGCCGTACACGAGACCGATCACACCGGCCGGCACGCCCGCGTCGACGAACGCGCGCAGCAGCGCGGCCGGCGATGCCGGGGTTTCTTCCGGCGCCTTCACGAGGAACGAACAGCCGGTCGCCAGCGCGGCGCTCAGCTTGCGCACGACCTGGTTGACCGGGAAATTCCACGGCGTGAACGCCGCGACCGGTCCGACCGGCTCCTTCACGACGGTCTGCTGCGCGCCGAGATTGCGCGGCGGCACGATCCGGCCATAGACGCGGCGGCCTTCGTCCGCGAACCATTCGATGATGTCGGCGGCCGACAGCACTTCCACACGCGCTTCCGTCAGCGGCTTGCCCTGCTCCTGCGTCATCAGCTGCGCGATCGTGTCGGCGCGCTCGCGCACCAGCGCGGCCGCCTTGCGCATCGTCGCCGCGCGCTCGTGCGCGGGCACCTTGCGCCATGCTTCGAAACCGCGCTGCGCCGCGGCCAGCGCGCGATCGAGATCGGCGATGCCCGCGTGGGCCACCTTGCCGATCGCCTTGCCCGTCGCCGGGTTCACGACGTCGATCGTCTTGCCGCTCGCGGCGTCGACCCACTCGCCGTCGATCAGCAGTTGCGTATCCGTATAAGTCACGTTAGCCATCCAGACACCCCAGTTTTACGTCGATAAAACGCGCGCGGCCGCGAACGGCCGCACGCCGGTTGACAGAAAGAGCTGCGCCACCGGGCGCCCTGCACCCGGCAATGTGCGACGACCGGCGTGCGGCACGCATGCCCGTCGTCGTCCGCCACGGTCGGCCGCGCTCGGCGCTCGGCGCTCAGCGCGCGGCCGCCGTCGCCTTGCGGAGTTTCGCGACCTCCGCCGCTTGCACGGCCGGCGCGCCGTTGTTCCAGCCGGCGCGCATGAACGTCAGCACGTCGGCGATCTGCTGGTCGTTCAGCTGGTTCGCGAACGCCGGCATCGGGTACGCGGACGGCACGCCACCGATCACGAGCGACTCGCTGCCGTTCAACGTCACGTTGATCAGCGACGCGGCATCGGCCTCGAGCACGTTCGGGTTGCCGGCGAGCGGCGCGAGCAGCGGCGCGTAGCCGCGGCCGTCCGCGCCATGACAATGCAGGCAGTAAGCGTTATACACCTTTGCGCCCGGATCGTTCGCCGGCCGGCCCAGCACGACCTGCGTCGCCTTCGGCTCGTAACGGTAAGGCGGCGCGCCCGTGCCACCCGCTGCCGGCAGCGATTTCAGGTAGCGGGACATCGCCGCCAGATCGTCGTCGGTCAGTTCCTGCGTGCTGTGGTTGATCACGCTGACCATCGAGCCGAACGCGGTCGCATGCCGGTTCGCGCCGGTCTTCAGGAATTGCGCGATATCCGCATCGCTCCAGCGGCCCAGCCCGGTATTGTGCTCGCCGGTCAGGTTCGACGCGAACCAGTTGTCGATCGGCGCGCCCGACAGGAACGCCGAACCGCCCTCGTCCAGCGCCTTCTCCTGGAAGCCTACACCGCGCGGCGTATGGCACGATCCGCAGTGCCCGAGCCCCTGCACGAGATACGCGCCGCGGTTCCACATCGCGTCCTTGGCCGGCTTGTCGGCATAAGGCGTCGTATCGAGGAACACCATGTTCCACAACGCGAGCGGCCAGCGCATGTTGAGCGGCCACGGGATGTCGGACGCCCGGTTCGCCTGCTTCACCGGCTCGACGCCGTGCATGAGGTACGCGTACAGCGCCTTCACGTCGTCGTCCTTCAGCTTCGCGTACGACGGATACGGCATCGCCGGATACAGGTTGTGGCCGTCCTTCGCGACGCCCTTGCGCAACGCGTTCGCAAAATCGGCTTCCGTATAGCCGCCGATGCCCGTGTCCGGGTCGGGCGTGATGTTGGTCGTGTAGATCGCGCCCATCGGCGTGACCATCTTCAGGCCGCCGGCGAACGGCGTGCCGCGCGGCGCGGTGTGGCACGCGACGCAATCGCCGGCCTTCGCAAGATACGCGCCGCGTGCGACCAGCGCGCTGTCGGCGGCGGCCGCTTGCGCGGCATGCGCCGTCGTGCCGGCCATCAGTGCGGACAGCGCGATCAACGACGTGCCGAACGTGCGAGCGGCGCGATTCAGGCGGTTCGGACGATTCGAGGTGAGGTTTCGCATGGTTCGTGTCCTCCCCTCAAGCCGTCTTCAGCTGGTTGCCGACCGGCAGCTTGCGCAGCCGCGTGCCGGTCGCCGCGAAGATCGCGTTCGACACGGCAGCCGCGGTCGCCGCGGTGCCCGGCTCGCCGATTCCGCCCGGCGCCTCGGCGCTTTTGACGAGATGAACCTCGATCGGCGGCGTCTCGTTGATGCGCATCACCCGGTAGTCGGTGAAGTTGCTCTGCACGACGCGGCCGTCCTCGATCGTGATCTCGCCATACAGCGCGCCCGTGATCCCGAAGATGATGCCGCCCTGCACCTGCGCCTCGATCGTGCTCGGATTCACGGCCATCCCGCAGTCGACCGCGCACACGGCACGCTTGACCTGCACTTCGCCGCCTTCCACCGCGACGTCGATGACGATCGAGAAGAAGCTGCCGAACGCGTGCATCACCGATACGCCGCGCCCTTGCCCCTTCGGCAGCGGCGTGCCCCAGCCGGCCGCCTTCGTCGCGACATCGAGCACGTTGCGCGCACGCGGCGTCTTGTCGAGCAGCGCGCGGCGGTACTGGACGGGATCGGTCTTGGCCTGCGCCGCGAGTTCGTCGATGAAGCTCTCGACGACGAACGTGCTGCGGGTCGGCCCGACGCCGCGCCAGAACGCGGTCGGCACGTGGCGCGGTTCCTGGCGCACGTAGTCGATCAACTGGTTCGGCAGGTCGTACGGCAGGTCGTTGGCAACCTCGACCGCGTCGGGATCGACGCCGTCCTTGAAGGCCGGCGGTGCGAAGCGCGCGAGGATCGACGAACCGACGATCCGGTGCTGCCATGCGACCGGCTTGCCGTTCGCGTCGAGGCCGGCCGAGATCCGGTCGTAGTAGTACGGGCGATACATGTCGTGCTGGATGTCTTCCTCGCGCGTCCACACGACCTTCACCGGCGCGTTGACCTGCTTCGCGATCTTCACGGCCTGGCCGATCATGTCCGTTTCGAGCCGTCGGCCGAAACCGCCGCCGAGCAGGTGGTTGTGCACGACGATCCGGTCGGGCGCGAGACCCGTGAGCTTCTGCACGGTGTCGACCGCCCGCGTCGGCACCTGCGTGCCGACCCAGATCTCGCAGCCGTCGCCGCGCACGTGCACCGTGCAGTTCACCGGCTCCATCGTTGCGTGCGCAAGGAGCGGCTGTTCGTAGACGGCATCGATGCGCGTCTTCGCGTTCGCGAACGCGCGGCCGACGTCGCCGTCCTTGCGCGCGACCGCGCCCTTCCCGTTCGCGGCGGCCTGCGCGAGATCGGCGACGATGTCCTTCGTCGACACCTTCGCGCCCGCGCCTTCGTTCCACTTCACGACGAGCGCCGACGCGCCGCGCTTCGCGGCCCACGTGTGATCGCCGACCACCGCGACCGCGTTGTCCGCGCGCACCACCTGGCGCACGCCGGGGATCTTCTTCGCGGCCGTGTCGTCGACGCTCGCGACCGTGCCGCCGAACACCGGGCTGTTCACGATCACCGCATACAGCATGCCTGGCACGCGCACGTCGAGCCCGAACTGCGCGGTGCCGTCGACCTTCTCCGGCGAGTCGAGCCGCTTCACCGGCTTGCCGATCAGCTTGAAATCGGCCGGCTGCTTCAGCGCGACGTCCTTCGGCACCGGCAGCTTCGACGCGGCGTCCGCGAGCTGGCCGTACGATGCGCGCCGGCCGCTCGGCGTGTGCTGCACTTCGCCGTTCGCCGCCCGGCAGCTGGCCGGATCGACGTTCCATTGTTTCGCCGCCGCCGAAACCAGCAGCGTGCGTGCGGTCGCGCCCGCGCGGCGCAGCGGTTCCCACGCGTAGCGCACCGACGTCGAGCCGCCGGTCAGCTGGCCGCCGAGCAGCGGATCGAGGAACAGCTTCTCGTTCGGGGGCGCATGGTCGAGCGTGACGTTCGACAGCGGCACCTCGAGTTCCTCGGCGATCAGCATCGGCAGCGCCGTGTAGACGCCCTGGCCCATTTCGACCTTCGGCATCACCAGCGTGACCTTGCCGGCGCGGTCGATCTGCACGAACGCGTTCGGCGCGAATACGCCGGCGCGCGCGCTTTCGTCCGCATCGCCGCCGATCACCGAGCGGCGTGCATCATCGCCCGCCGCCGGCATGCTGAAGCCGAGCAGCAGGCCGCCGCCCGCCGCCGCGCCGAGCGACATGCCCGCCTTGAGAAACGAACGGCGCGACACGCCCGCGCCGGCCCGACCTGCTTCGATCAGTCCTCGCGACATGTCAGCCTCCGCAGAGCCGCCTCAACGAGGCTGACCGCCCCCTCGCGGGGCAGCGAACAAAGTGAGCGTGGTGGCTGTTTCATCTCATGCCCCCTTCGCGGCGTGTTTGACCGCCGCGCGAATCCGGTTGTAGGTACCGCAGCGGCAGATGTTGCCGGCCATCGCCGCGTCGATGTCGGCGTCGCTCGGGTTCGGGTTCGATGCGATCAGCGCGGTGGCCGCCATCACCTGCCCGGACTGGCAGTAGCCGCACTGGACGACGTCGAGCTCGCGCCATGCCTGCTGGACCTTCTGCCCGGCCGGCGTCGCGCCGACGGCTTCGATCGTCGTGATCCTGCGGCCCGCGACGGCCGCGACCGGCAGCACGCATGCGCGTGCGGCGACGCCGTCGAGATGCACGGTGCACGCGCCGCATTGCGCGATCCCGCAGCCGAATTTCGTGCCGGTCAGGCCGACGACGTCGCGCAGGACCCACAGCAGGGGCATGTCGTCGGGGGCGTCGACCGTGCGGTTCTCGCCGTTGATGTTGAGGGTGACCATTCAGCCTCCGGGGACGGTGTATTGGGGAAGCGGCGCGAACGATGCGCTGCGCCGCGTTGTCGTTGTCATCGCCGTTGCGTCATGCGTGACGGCTGCCGCACGGTCCCGGGCGAGAACGGGCCGTGACGGGGGTACCGCGTCGTTACTCGGCCACGTCGATGCCCGACAGCACCTTGATGACGGGCGGCGCCGCGAACCAGTCGGCCGACTTCACGCGAAATTCCGTGAAATGCGGGCTGGCGAGGTGCGCGTCGAACGCGGCCTGGTCGTCGTAGATCTCGTACAGGTGCAGGTTCGGCGAACCGTCCTGCTCGCGGAACAGGTCGTAGCGCCGGTTGCCCGGCTCGACGCGCGTCTTGGCGACCATGCTGCGCAATTCGGCCTCGGCGGCCTGCGCGTGTTCGGGTTTCAGGAACAGGGAAGCAATCACGTGAAGCGCCATCTTTGTCACTCCTTTCGAAACGGAATCGAGCATGCCACAAGCCGGCGTCTCGCGACGCCAGCGTGCAATCGTCGTGTGTCGTCTTGCGCCGGTGTCAGGCCAGTTCGTCCGGACCCACGCGCACGACGACCTTGCCGAAATTCTTGCCGGCGAGCAAGCCGATCAGCGCGTTCGGCGCATCGGCGAGATCGGGGATGACATCCTCGAGCGCCTTCACCTTGCCCTGCGCGAGCCACTCGCTCATCTCCGTCAGGAACTGCGCGTAGCCCGTCGCGTAATGATCGAAAATGATGAAGCCCTGCATCCGGATGCGCTTGCGCAGGATCGTCCCCATCAGCAGCGGCAGGCGATCGGGGCCGGCCGGCAACGCGGTGTCGTTGTAATGGGCGATCAGTCCGCACACCGGCACGCGCGCATGCTCGTTGAGCAGCGGCCACACCGCATCGAACACGGCGCCGCCGACGTTCTCGAAATAGACGTCGATGCCCTTCGGACAGGCTTCCTTCAGCCGGGCGGCGAATTGCGGATCGCGGTGGTCGACGCAATCGTCGAAGCCAAGCGTGCCCTTCACGTACGCGACCTTGTCGGCGCCGCCCGCGACGCCGATCACGCGGCAGCCCTTCAGCTTCGCGATCTGGCCGACCACCGCACCGACCGCCCCGCTCGCGGCGGCGACGACCACGGTTTCGCCGGCCTTCGGCTCGCCGATCTTCAGCAGCCCGGTGTACGCGGTGAACCCCGGCATGCCGAGCACGCCGAGCGCGTGCGACGGATGCGCGAAGTCGCGGCCGAGCGGAATGAGACCGCTGCCGTCCGACAGCGAATAGTCCTGCCAGCCACCGCGCGCGACGACCAGGTCGCCTTCGCGATACGCGGGCAGGTTCGACGCCACGACACGGCTGACCGTGCCGCCGACCATCACGTCGCCGAGTTCGACCGGCGGCGCATACGACGGCGCGTCGCTCATCCGGCCGCGCATGTACGGGTCGAGCGACAGCCAGATCGTGCGCAGCAGCACCTGGCCGGCACCGGGCACCGGTACGTCGCCGGTTTCGAGACGAAAGTCGTTCGGGGTGGGCGCGCCGACCGGGCGCGCATTCAGAATGATTCTGCGGTTTGCTGCCTTGCCTTGCGGCATGGGAACCTCCGTCAACAGGAAGGGACGTGCACGGGCACGATCGGATCAACGTTGGACAACCGTGATGCGCGAGGCTGCGGCGTTGCCGGCGAATCAGCCGGCGGCGGGGCCGCGGCCTCGCGGGTAAAACAATGTGACCTCAGCGTAAGTAGACCAGTCGTCTAGCGCTCACGCAAAAAACAAGGCGCGCCTGCGCGCGCCCACATTACGACTGCACTCCGTCAGGCTCGAAGGACGGCAGGTTCAGCATCCGCCGTGTTTCGAGCATCGCGCGTTCGAGCGGTTTGCGGTCGCGGTGAATCTTCTCCAGCAGCGTCGCGCCCAGCCACAGCTCGTAAAGGATCGCGGCCGTATGCGCCGGATCGTCGACGCCGCCCAGCGAACCGTCGGCCAACCCGGCCTCGATCCCGCCCGCGAGCCGCTCGATGATCTGGCCGGTGCCGCGCCGCAGGACCGCGCGCATCGCCTCCGACAAATCGGACACTTCCGCACCGAGCTTCACCGCGAGGCACTTGCCTTCCGGATCGTCCGCGCACTGCGTGCGCAGCCAGTTGCCCCAGTACGTCATCAGGCGCTGCGCGCCCGTGCCGGCCGGGTGCTTGAGCAGGTTGTCGAGGTGCTCGAGATAGCCTTCGAAATACGATTCGAGCAGCGCCTCGCCGAACGCCTCCTTCGAGCCGAAGTAATGGTAGAACGAGCCCTTCGGGATGCCCGCCGCGGCGAGAATCTCGTTCAGACCGACCGCCGAAAACCCCTTGTGGAGCATGATCGGCTTCGCGATATTCAGGATGTGCTGGCGGACTTCCGCGCCTGAAGATGCATTCATGATGGCGTATCTTAGCAACGATTAGACCGGTCGTCTAGTAAGGTCGAGCCGGCAAGTTGAGCGGCACTTTACCCGAATCGCACCGCGTCGCGGACACGTCGTCGCCACACCGTGGCGCCCCAAGTCACGCGGGTTTGGGGGCGAGCTTCCTCGCGACCGGTTTCGCCGCACGCAGGGTGCCGCCCGCCGGTCGACCCGGCGCCCGGCGCGCGGGGGCGCGTGACGCGCGTTCGGCACGCAATGCGTCGAGTTCGCCGACGTACGCGGCATTGGCCGCGCGGGCCCCGTCGAGCTGGCCTTCGAGCATGCCGCAGCGGTGTTGCGTGTCGGCCAGTTGCGCCTGCAGTGCCGCGAGATCCTTGCGGTGCTGCGTATCGCGCTGTTCGGCACGAGCCGTGGCCGCGTCGAATTCCTTCTGAACGCGTGCGGCCGCGAGCCGTTCGCGGTCGATCTCCTGAAGCGCTCGCTTCTCCGCTGCACGCAAGCGCTCCTCGGCCCGGCCCGCGTCGTCGCGCAGCCGGTCGAGTTGCGACGTGAAATCGGCGCGCGCCTGCGCCAGCGCGCGATCGGCGTCCGCGTTGTCGGACTTCAGCCGCTCGATTTCCGCTTGCAGCGCGCGGCGCGATGCTTCGTCGGCCGCCCTCGCCTGCTCGAGTTCCTGGATGCGCACCTGGGCCGCCAGCAACGCGCTCGTGCGGTGCTCCAGCGCGGTTTCGGTGCGGGACAGGTCGGCTTGCAATGCCGCGACCTCCGCTTTCGCCGCGGCCCGCTCGGCTTCGACTTCGGCGCGCAGTGCATCGAGCGCTGCGGCGGCATCGGCACTCGAGCGGCGCCACAACGCGGCGACGAGCTCGCCCGCTGCCGCCTGCAGATCGGCCGGCAAATCCGGATGCTCGATGCGCACCCGGCTCTTTTCCCGCAACTCGGCCCAGAACTCGCCGAGCACCGCCGTCGGCGTGCTCATGCTGCCCTTGCGCACGAGCTGGTAAAGGCGGTTCGCGGTGGGCGTGACGCCGAAACGGAAGAACATCAACGCGCAGACCTCGCGATAGAGCTCGCGGGTCTTCGGGAAATCGGCTCTCAGGCGGTCGATTTCGGCGATCAGGCGGGATTCGTCGGCAACGAGGTCGGACATGACGGTTTGAGTCGGTAGTTTCGTTAATAATATAACGTAAACCGTTAAATATCCAATTTTCACGCCCCTGTTGTTTGACATTATTTCTATAATGTTGAAATGAGCGAGGCGTGTGGCGTGTGGAATCGAAGCAGATCGTTTGCACGATTTGGTAATCGCCGGACCAAAGAGCCGCCAATTACCGTTAGTGGGGAGAGATACAAAACCCTGCGACCAAACGGCTAGTACGGTGCTCGCCCGGTGGCGTCACGCGCGCTGCTTCATCAGCCCTGCCAGAAGGGTCAGTGCTTCTGTCAGATCGTCGAACGACGGGCCGCCGAGGCAAAGTCGAATTCCGCTCGCCCGATCCTCCGGGTTCACCATCATGGATTCCGGAGGGGTCACCTTGATACGCATCGCTGCTGCGACGGATGCGACACGATTGGCAGCGTCACGCTCCATCGGCAGCCACGCGTTGTAGGCGCCGGGATGCGAGACCACTTCGCTCGCGCCGAGCAGAGAGATGGCCAGATTGGATCGACGCCGCGCCTCGTGGTGGAGGTCCCGCTGGATCGAGGAGATGACGTCGGTGGCCAGCCACTCCTCAACCACTGCGCAAGAGAGCGCCGACGGCGCCATTGGCAGGTCCCGCAGCGCGTCTTCCGCTGCGTCGTTGAGTCCGGCCGGCAGCGCGAGCACGCCGATCTGCAAACCGGGGCCGAGCGATTTGGACAGCCCGTTCACATGCAAGGTGATCTCGGGCGCCAACGCCGCAAGCGGTGGCGAAGCCGGCTCTGCCGACGCATAGACGCCGTCCTCGATGATCCACGCGCCCGCCCGGCGGCAAATATCCACGATGGCCTGCCTTCGTTCCGTGCCCATCGTTGCGGTGGTCGGGTTGTGCAGCGTCGGCGTGAGATAGACCGCCTTGCTGCCGGTCGACGCGATGCCGTCGAGTGCGTCCGCCAGTGCCCCCGGCGCCATCCCCTGCGCGTCGGTCTCGACGCCCTGCATCCGATATCCGCTACGCCGAGCCAGCGCGATCGCGCCAGGATAGGTGATCCGCTCGGTCAGAAGCAGCCCCTGCGAGCCACAGGCAAGATCGAAGGCCAACGATAGCGCCTGACGGGCGCCGCTCGTTAGCACCAGATGCGTCGGTTCCACCATCAGGCCCAGCGTTTCGAGCCAGCGAGCCAGCACACGTCGGTGCTCCATATGTCCGGCGGGCGGGGCATAGAGATTGAGATGGTCCGCATCGATCTTGCGTGCGATCCCCGTCAACGTTCGCGCCAGCAAGCGCGCGTCGAGCATGGCTGGCGGCACATTGGACGAAAGGTCGATCTGGCGATCGTGATGCGCCTGGCGGATCGCCACGAAAGTTCCTCGGCCCTTGATGCTGCGCGTCAGGCCTCGCCGTTCAAGCGAGGCATAGGCTTTCGTCACCGTGCCAAGGCCAATCCCCAGTTTCAACGCGAGATCGCGATGAGCGGGCAGACGGTCGCCTCCCGTCAGCCGCCCCTCGATGATGTCGTCGGCGAGGGCGAGGACCAACCGCTCGGCGGTATTCGCGTCGATGTCGGCAAGTCGTGGTGACCAAGGGGATTGCAGAAGCATGTTCGCCGCCCAAATATTAGTGTCACGTGACACTATTTATGAAAGCAACAAGCGTAACATGCGCGATGTGATTGGATGAGGTCATGCATTTCTGGAGGCGCCTGATCGCCATGACAGGCGTGTGGAGAGTCGAATGTTGAGCCATGTAACTGTTGGGGCGCGTGATCTTGGGCGGGCAGGCCGTTTCTATGACGCGCTGCTCGCTCCGCTCGGACTGAAGCGTCGCGTCGTCACGTCCGATGGCGGGCCTCCGGCGCTTTGCTGGGTAACCGGTCAATCGCCGCTGCCGCGCTTCTATGTCTACATCCCGTACGACGGTGAGCCGGCGACCATCGGCAACGGCAGCATGGTCGCCTTTCTGGCCCCCTCGCAAGAAGCCGTGAACACGGCCTACGCGAACGGTCTCGCGCACGGCGGGACGGACGACGGCGCACCCGGGTTACGCCCCCACTACGGTGACGGCTACTTCGGCGCGTATCTGCGCGACCCCGACGGGAACAAGGTCCATATCGTTCATCGCGGAGACCTCCAGCCGTAACGCTGGAGACGCCCCGCATCTTTGGAGAAACTCGAATGATCGCCAGTCAGATCGCACTCGCCTACGGCACCTACCTCATCGCCACCGCCAGCCCCGGACCGAGCAACATGGCGATCATGGGAACAGCGATGCGCGACGGCCGTCTGCCGGCCCTCGTTCTGGCTGCCGGCGTCATCACGGGCTCACTCTTCTGGGCGATCCTGGCGGCGACCGGCGTTTCCGCCGTGCTGGCCGCCTATGCCGAGGCGCTTTTCGTCATCAAGATGGTTGGGGGTGTCTATCTGCTCTACCTGGCGTTCCGCACGGGCAGATCGGCGCTGAAACTGGGCTCCGGCTTCGCGAAGATGGAACCAGGACGCTCGACACCTCGCTATCGGCGGCTCTACCGCCAGGGCATTCTCATGCATATCGGGAACCCGAAGGCGGTTCTGGCCTGGATGGCAATCATGTCCCTTGGGCTTCAGGAGCACGCCCCCGGCGGCACCTTGCCGGCGATCATCGGTGGTTGCGCGTTCCTCGGCGTCATCGTGTTCGGTGGTTATGCGGTCCTCTTCTCGACCGCTCGGATGATCGCCCTGTATACCCGTCTTCGGCGCTGGATCGAAGGCACGCTATCCGCGGTGTTCGCCGTTGCGGGAGTCAATCTGCTTGCCTGGCAACGTTGATATCCCGGCTTGTCGGCGCCATCACGAACTGACCTGAATTGAAAGAGCGATGTCATGACCTTTGCGATCCATATGATCGATGTCTTCGGCGCCGGGCCGCTTTCGGGCAATCCGCTGGCGGTCGTCATCGGTGCCGATGCCCCGGCAACGGATGACATGCAGCGGCTGACGCGGTGGTTCAACCTGTCCGAGACCGCTTTTCTCTTGCCACCCACGCATCCTGAGGCGGACTACCGGGTCAGGATCTTCACGCTGGACAGGGAGATGCCTTTTGCCGGGCACCCGACGCTCGGCAGCTGTCATGCGTGGCTCTCGACGGGCCGCGTGCCGAAGAGCGAAGCGGAAATCGTCCAGGAATGCGGAGCCGGGCTGGTTCCGATCCGACGCAATCACGAGCGGCTTTCCTTCGCCGCCCCGCCGCTGATCCGCTCCGGCGCGCCGACACAGGATGAATTGGACCAGGCCCGGCGACTGCTGGGGATCGAATCCGGCGATGTCCTTGATGCCGCCTGGATCGACAACGGTCCCGGATGGCTGGGCATCAGGCTGGTATCGGCGGAAACGGTGCTCGCCCTCAATCCGCTCCGCGGTTGGCCCGGCCGGATCGATGTCGGCGTTATCGGCCCTCATGCAACAGGCGGCAACGCGGCCTTCGAGGTTCGCGCCTTCTTCAGCGACCATCTGGGCACCGTCGTCGAAGACCCGGTCACTGGAAGCCTCAATGCTTCAATGGCGCAGTGGCTGTTCGCGACAGGTGTGGTTGACGACGACTATGTCGCCGCCCAGGGGACACGCCTCGGCCGCCATGGCCGCATTCATTTGACCCGCGACGAGGCTGGTCAAATCTGGGTCGGCGGCAAGACCCGCACGCATGTCGAAGGCCGGCTCCGCGGCCTTTGAAAGGGCAAACGAGAAAGCGGCAACCGGATGTACGGGCGAGCCTCTTTTGCATGATGCCTCCATCGCCGAGCGTCACGTGCCCCGTCGACCGTTGTCGCTGGCTCGCCAGAGGAATGCGGCCGACTCCGACGGATCGACATCGGCCTCTACTTATCCCAGCGGCACCACGCTCCCGAGCAGGATTCGCACGAGTGTCGCCTGGCGCGTCACGCCCGTCTTCGAGAAGATCGCGCGCAGGTGCGTACGCGCCGTGTTCTTGCTGATCCCCGACTCCTCCGCCGCCTCCTCGAGCGTCAGCCCGTTCGTCAGCAGCAGCGCGAGCGACGTCTCGGCGGGTGTCAGGTCGAACAGCTTGCGGATGATTTCCTGCGCGCCTTGCGGCTTGCGGTCGGGGTCGCGCAGGAACAGCGTGACGGCCGGCCGGCGCTTGTTGTCCTCCGACCAGTCGGACAGCAGCACGGTGCGCACCAGCAGCCCGAGGCGCGGCTTGTCGAAGCCGCGCGTGATCGGCATCGCCTCGACGATCGCCGCGGCCGTGCCGTGATGCCCCATCACCGCGTGGCGGATCAGCCGCTTGAGCGTGCGGTTCTCCTGCGCATCGGTCGCCTCGATCGTGCCGCGCGCAATCGTCAGACCGTTGTTCTGCTTCAGGATCTCGTCGGCGACGCCGTTCATGTCGATGATCGTGCCGTTCTCGTCGAGCGTGATCGTGCCGATCTGCATCCGGTTGATCGCGTTGGCATAGATCGACCGCTCGACCTCGGCCGTGTCGAGCCGCGAATGCAGTTCGACCGCCCGCTTCAGGTGCGGCAGCAGCAGCGCGCAGATCGCCTTGTCGCGCGCGGAGAACTGCTTCGACGCATGATTGCGGCACACGCGGAACCGGCACTCGACGCCCGACGGCGTGCGCAGGTCCGCGCCGAGAATGTAGCGCACGTCCTGCGGCTTCAGGAACTGCTTGTACAGTTCGCTCGACAGCCAGCCCGTATCGCCGAACACGTCGTCGACCGTGACCACGCGATCGGCCGGCAGGCCGACGAACGGGTCGAGCGAATAGTAGTAATTGTTGTACGACGCCTCGCCGTCCCCCGGCACGACCGGGCCGAACTCCGATGCATGCACGGACAGCGGCGCGCGACGGTCGCTCGCGGCCGCGCGCAGGATCAGCGTCACGTAGCTGGCCTGCAGCAGCCGGCGAACCATCTCGAGCGCGCCGGCCCACGGCGGCGTTTCCATCGGCCCCTGGTAGATGCGCGCCATCAGCTCGCTGAAATCAGCGACGCCGATGTCGGCCTCCTCGCTCGTTGACTGGCTCTCTTGCGGGGCCCATCTCGTCTCCATCAGCACGCTCCATCCTCCATGCAACTTGTGTTCGGTGCGATTCATCCGCGCCGCCATGATTAAGACGTGTCTTAATTCCGGCGTCATCGGGACATTCACTGAATGGTGAGCTTTGGCCATCCGGACGCGCGAACCATCGTCCAATCGGATGATGTGGCACCCTGCCCGCTGCGCTGGAATGCCCGTCAGGCCGTGCCGGCAAGCATCCGGCGCGGGCTCAGGGAAAACCGCGATGCGGGTTTACCTGATTCAGACCGCATCCGATTCAGACAGGAGTTCCAATGCCGCTCGACCCTCAGGCGCAGGCGCTGCTCGCCGCGCTCGCCCAAGTGCCCCCGATCGATTTCGATCCACTGACCGTGCCCGCGTACCGTGCGAGCCTCGCCGGAGGCAGCGCGTTCGCGCCCGGCGACGCGATTGCCGCCGAAGAGGACTGGCAGATCCCGGCGCCGGGTCGTCAGTTATCCGCACGACTGTATCGGCCCGATGCCGACGGGCCGTTGCCGCTGACCGTGTTTTTCCACGGCGGCGGCTTCGTCGCGTGCGGGATCGATTCGCACGCGAACCTGTGCCGCAGTCTTGCCAGGCGGGCGCGCACGCTCGTGCTGTCGGTCGATTACCGGCTCGCGCCCGAAGCGCGCTTCCCGGCAGCCGCGCAGGACGCTTGCGACGCGGTGCGCTGGGCCGCCGCCGGTGCGCGTGATCTCGGTGCGCGCGCCGGGGCGATCGCCGTGGCCGGCGACAGCGCGGGCGGCAACCTGGCCGCGGTCGCCGCGCTGCAGTTGCGCGGCTCGGGCATCGCGATCGCGCACCAGTTGCTGCTGTATCCGGTCGTCGATTGCGCGAACGAGCATCCGTCGTACGAATCGCTCGGCGAAGGCTATTTCCTGACGGCGGACGCGATGCGCTGGTTCAAGCGCCAGTATTTCGACGACGGCGCCGACCGCGCATCGCCGCTCGCGAGCCCGCTCGCCGTGGCGGACCTGTCGGGCGCGGCGCCGGCCACCATCGTCAGCGCGGAATTCGATCCGTTGCGCGACGAGGCCGAAGCGTACGCACTGCGCCTCGCGCAGGCCGGCACGCCGGTCTCGCTCGTGCGTTGGCCGGGGCAGCTGCACGGCTTCGCGAGCATGCTCGGCGCAATCGACGCGGCCGATCGCGTGCTGACCTTCGGCGCCGACGCGCTGCGCCGCGCCTTCGACGCGACGGAGGCGCAATGACGCTCGCCGGTACGCGGGAAATCGTCGACGAGCTGCGTGCGGGACGGATGGTCCTGCTCGTCGACGAGGAGGACCGCGAAAACGAAGGCGACCTCGTGATCGCGGCCGATCACGTGACGCCCGACGCGATCAACTTCATGGCGCGCTTCGGGCGCGGGCTGATCTGCCTGACGCTGACCGCGGAGCGCTGCGAGCAACTGCGTCTGCCGCCGATGGCCGATCGCAACGGCACGCCATTCGGTACCGCGTTCACCGTCAGCATCGAGGCGGCCGAAGGCGTGACGACCGGCATTTCGGCAGCCGATCGCGCGCGAACGATCCGCGCGGCGGTGCGCGCGGGCGCGCGTCCCGACGATCTCGTGCGGCCCGGCCACGTGTTTCCGATCGCCGCGCGCCCGGGCGGCGTGCTGGTGCGCGCGGGACACACGGAGGCCGGCTGCGATCTCGCGGCGCTCGCCGGGCTCACGCCCGCGTCGGTAATCTGCGAGGTGATGAACGACGACGGCACGATGGCGCGGCTGCCCGAGCTGCGGACGTTCGCCGCGCATCACGGGCTGAAGATCGGCACGATCGCGGACCTGATCCATTACCGCCGCGAGCACGAGTCGCTCGTCGAACGTGTCGGCGAACGGCCGCTGCATACGCCGTGGGGCCGGTTCCGCGCGATCGAGTATCGCGACACCGTGCACGGTGCGCCACATCTTGCGCTGGTGCGCGGCGAGCCCGATCCGTCGACACCCGTGCTGACGCGCGTGCACGAATGCCATTCGCTGCTCGACCTGCTCGACGCGGAACCGTCCGCGCATTCGTGGCCGCTGCACGCGGCGCTGCAGCGGATCGACGCGGCCGGTTGCGGCGTCGCGGTGCTGCTCGACTGCGACATGCGCGGCGACGCGATGCGAACGCCGGCCGGCCACGCACGCCGTGACGGCCGCGTGACGGGAATCGGCTCGCAGATCCTGCGTGAGCTCGGCGTGCGGCGGCTGAACGTGCTGTCGAGTCCGTTCCGGCTGCCGGCGCTGTCGGGGCACGACCTGGAAATCATGGCGTTCATCCCGCTCGGCGACGACGATCCGGAAAGCGCGGGCGCCGCCGATGCGAGCCCGCTGCGGGCGGCGTGATGATGCCGGGCTGACGGGCTGACGGGCTGACGGGCGACAGGCTGACAGGCGCGTGCCGCGCGTCCTGGCGCCGCCCCACGGGTTTCCGCTTGACGGGCTATCGTTTGTTTTTATGAAATACAGTCTGAGGTTTGTATTTTGACGATACATACCATAGACTGTATTTTTCGATTACAAACGATCGCCTGTCATTGCGCGGAGAGCCCATGGCATTCCCTGTCCAGACCTTGAGCCAGTTGCGCCCGATCCTCGTCGGCTTCCGGAAGTCGGCGGGGTTCACGCAGGCGCAGCTCGCTGCCCGCCTCGGCGTGACGCAACAGTCGTACGCGCAGCTCGAAGCCAATCCGTCCACGGTCAGTATCGAACGTCTTTTCAAGGTGCTGAACGTGCTCGGCGTTCGCCTGGCGCTCGAGCCGGGCACGCCGGACGACGCAGCGGCGCCAGCTGGCACCGCGCCGGCGCCCAAGCGCACGCCGGCCGCGCGCGGTCGCTCGTCCGGTTCGCCCGGTTCGTCCGAGCTGCCGGCTCGCCCGCCGGCCGCTGCGAAGGCCCCATCCGCCGCCACGCGGAAACGGCCCGCCGCCGCCACGCCCGGCAAGCCTCGGGGCACCACGCGGGAGGACTGGTGACGATGGCCCGCCGCCCCCGCCACGACCGCCTCGACCTGTGGATGAACGGCATCCCGGTCGGCTACTGGGAAGTCCGGCGCGGCGTCGAGCGCCTCGTCTACCTGCCGGCGTGGGTCGACGATCCGCAAGGCCGTCCGCTGTCGCTGTCGCTGCCGTTCACGCCGGGCAATCAGCCGCACCAGGGCGCGATCGTCGCCGACTACTTCGACAACCTGCTGCCGGACAGCCAGCCGATCCGCCGCCGCATCGCGCAGCGCTACCGGCTCGGGTCGACGGCGCCGTTCGAACTGCTCGCGTCGATCGGCCGCGATTGCGTCGGGGCGCTGCAGTTGTTGCCCCCGGACGAAGCACCGGTCGACCTCGAATCGATCGACGGCACCGCGCTCGACGATACGGCCGTGGCCGACGTGCTGCGCCACGCGACCGCCGCGCCGCTGCCCGGCCACGCGGAGCCGGACGGCGAGCTGCGCCTGTCGATCGCCGGCGCGCAGGAAAAAACCGCGTTATTGCGCGACGGCGATCGCTGGCTGCTGCCGGCGGGCAGCACGCCGACCACGCATATCTTCAAGCTGCCGCTGGGGCGCGTCGGGAACATGCAGGCCGACATGCGCACGTCGGTCGAGAACGAATGGCTGTGTTCGAAGATCGTCGCCGCGTACGGCCTGCCGGTCGCCGCGTGCGACATCGGCCGGTTCGACGACCAGAAGGCGCTGATCGTCGAGCGTTTCGACCGCCGTCCGTCCCGCGACGGCACCTGGATCCTGCGGCTGCCGCAGGAGGACATGTGCCAGGCGACCGGCACGCCGTCGGGCGCCAAATACGAATCCGACGGCGGCCCCGGCATCGCGACGATCATGGGCATCCTCGCGAATTCCGCCGAGGCCGCGCGGGACCGGACGAACTTCTTCGTCACGCAGCTCGTGTTCTGGGTGCTCGCGGCCATCGACGGCCACGCGAAGAATTTCAGCATCGCGCACCTGCCCGGCAACACGTATCGCAGCACGCCGCTGTACGACGTGCTGTCCGCGCATCCGATCATCGGCACGCGCCGCAACCAACTGCCGCCGCGGCGCGCCCGGCTCGCGATGGCCGTGTGCGGGAAGAATCGCCATTACGTGATCGGCGACATCCAGCCGCGTCACTGGATCGCGCAAGGCGCGCGTGTCGGTCTGACCGAAGACGTCGTACGCGCGGCCATGGCCGATGTGGCGGCACGCACCGAACCGGTAATCGCCGGCGTCGCGTCGCGCATTCCGGCGGATTTCCCGTCAGACGTGGCCGATGCGATCTTCGACGGGATGCGCCGCCAGGCGCGCAAGCTGGGCGCGGCCGACTAGGCGGTGCGGGCGCCCGGGCGGCGGGCGGCGGATCATCCACGTGGACGATGCGATCCGGCGTCGGCTCCGCACAATGGTCGCCATCCCCATTCCGACGCACGCCCGACATGGAACCTGCCGCCCTCGATACTGCATTCAGCCCGCTGCAGATCGGCCCGCTGACGCTGCGCAACCGCTTGATCAAATCCGCGACCAACGAAGGGATGACGCCGAACGGCGTGCCGTCGCGTGCGCTCGTCGGGTTTCATGAACGCATCGCCGCGGGCGGCGCCGCGCTGACGACGGTCGCGTACTGCGCGGTCAGCGACGACGGCCGCACGTTCGTCGACCAGGCGCGGCTCGATGCGCCCACGGTCCGGCAATTCCGCGCGCTGACCGACGCGGTGCATCGCCACGGCGCGGCGGCGTCCGCGCAGATCACCCACGGCGGCTGCTTCACGTTCCTGCCGTCGCTGTCGACGAAACGTCCGTTGAGTGCGTCGGGCGGGTTCAACAAGGTCGGCGTGATGAGCGGCCGCTTCCTGAAGCAGGCGATGACGCGCGATCAGATGACCGTCATCGCCGACGAATTCGCACGCGCGGCGCGCCACGCGCGCGACGCGGGCTTCGACGCGGTCGAGATCCATATGGGTCACGGTTATCTGCTGAGCCAGTTCCTGTCGCCGCTGTACAACCGCCGCCGCGACGCATACGGCGGCGATGCGGCGCGTCGCGCGACGTTCCCCGTCGAGGTGCTGCGCCGCGTGCTCGATGCGGTCGGCCGCGATCTCGCCGTGGTCTGCAAGATCGGCGTGACCGAAGGGGTGCGTGGCGGCGGAACGCCCGACGACGCATCCGAGATCGCACGGCGGCTCGAGGCCGAGGGCGCGCACTTGCTGGTGCTGAGCGGCGGGATGAACGTCGAGTCGGTGTGGCAGCTGTTCGGCAGCCCGCTGCCCGGCGAGGCGCGCGCGAACGCCGACAACGCGATCGTGCGCACCGCGATGGCGCTGCAGAAGCTCACCGAGCCGAAGATGGGCGCGTTTCGGGAGATGTATTTCCTCGAGCATTCGCGGCAGGTGCGAGCGGCCGTCCGGATGCCGCTCGCCTATCTCGGCGGCGTGCGCTCGCGCGAGAACGTCGCGCTGGCGATGCGCGAAGGATTCGACGCGGTGGCGCTCGCCCGCGCGCTCGTGTTCGAGCCGGGTTTCGTGAACGAACTGCGCGACGGCCGCATCGCGCAATCGGGCTGCACGTCATGCAATCGCTGCGTCGTGTCGATGTACACGCCGGGCGGTACCGCATGCGCGCTCAAGGCGCCGAACGATCCGGCGCCGAACCGTGTGCCGGCCGCGGGCGGGTGACGTTACGCGGTCGCTGATTTCTCAGTCGCACTCGCAGCCGTCGCCACTACCGCGACCACGCCCTCTGCCGCTCACCCGGCGTCGCGGGCGCGGGCCAGCGCTGCGAGGTTCCCTTCCCCGAATCCGTGGTGCCCCTGCCGCTGCACGATCTCGAAGAAGATCTCGCCGGGCCGGCGCTTGACGAAGGTCTGGAAGAACAGGCGCGGCACGCCGTCGCTGCCGATTTCGCCGTCGACCAGCACCGCGCGGCGGCGCAGCGCGTCGAGATCGACGCCGTGCCCCGGCAGCCGCGCATCGACTTCGTCGTAATAGCGCGCCGGCGGTTCGATGAATTCGACGCCGTTCGCGCGCAGCGCATCGACGCTCGCCAGGATGTCGTCGGTCGCCAGCGCAACGTGCTGGACGCCTTCGCCCGGATGGTCCGGCAAATACGCGTGCATCAGCTCGGTGCGGCGCGTGCCTTCCTCGTAGACCGGAATCCGCACCGCGCCGCACGGCGACACCATCACGCGCGACTCTTCCGACACATGCCAGTGCGCGTCGATTTCATGGATTTCGCGGAAGTGCAGCAGGTCGTGATAGAAGTCGAGCCACTCGCGCATGCGCCCCGCGCCGACCGTCTGCGTGAAATGGTCGACCTGCTGCAGGCCCGTGCCCGCGCAATCGAGATCGGTATGCGCGGTCGCGATGTCGATCGGCCGGAAATCGATGTCGAAGATCGAGATGTCGCCGACGCCGCCGCGCTGGCCGTCCCGCCCACGCCAGCGATCGACGAAATAAAGGTGCGAATCGCCGATCCCCTGGATCGCCGGAATCTTCAGCTCGCCGACCCCGATCCGCTCGCCCTCGAACGCCCACGCGCCGAGCTCGATCGCACGCTCGAACGCGCGCCGTGCGCTGGCCACCCGCAGCCCGATCGCGCACACGCCCATCCCGTATTCCTCTGCATAGCGCGCAGCGAACGAATCGGGCTCGGCGTTGATCAGGAACTGCATCTGCCCTTGCCGGTACAGCGTGACGTTCTTGCTGACATGGCGCGCGATCGCCTTGAATCCGAGCTGCTCGAAGCGTTGCGCGAGCGCGTCCGGCACCGGCGCCGCGAACTCGACGAATTCGAGTCCGGCCATCCCGAGCGGATTGGCGGCCGGATCGGCAACGGGCGGCGTATCGCTGGACAGGGGGTGGGAATTGCCGGGCATTACAGTCTCCGGGGGTATGCGGTCGATGGGGATGACGCCCGCGCGTGCGGCATCCCCGGCCGATGGGGTGGCCGGGTGTCCGCCCGATTCGGGCAAGGTTTTGATGGTCCCGATTTTAACCAGATCGTTCACGCCGGCACACCCTGGCCGAACGGGATACGAATGCCTCGCCTAGTGCAAACCCGGGATTCGTTCGATAATCGCACATAAAAGAGCGATAATCGCGCATTTTGTCCGATCGGCCAATTGCCGTCGCGCGGCGCGCGCCCTATTCTCCGTCCACCCATCGACTTCAATGCAGCATCGGACGCGGCGCCGCCACGATTCCACGATGCGCCATGCCAGGAGACTTCGCCATGACCCCAACCTTCGACACCCTCGACGCCGCCGCCGGCGCCCGCGCGCGCAGCCAGGCCCGCAAGGCCGCGATCGGCAGCTTCGTCGGTGCCGTCGTCGACTGGTACGACTTCCTGCTGTACGGGATCGTCGCCGCACTCGTCTTCAATTCCGAATTCTTTCCGAAGGTCAGCCCGACCATGGGCACGCTCGCGGCGTTCGCGACCTTCGGCGTCGGCTTCCTGTTCCGGCCGCTCGGCGGCGTCGTGTTCGGCCATTACGGCGACCGGCTCGGCCGCAAGCGGATGCTCGTGCTGACCGTGATGCTGATGGGGCTGTCGACCGTCGCGATCGGCCTGCTGCCGAGCTTCGCGACGATCGGCTGGTGGGCGCCCGTGCTGCTGGTGCTGATGCGTGCGATCCAGGGCTTCGCGGTCGGTGGCGAATGGGGCGGCGCGGCGCTGATGGCCGTCGAGAGCGCACCGAAGCAGAAAAAGGCGTTCTACAGCAGCGGCGTGCAGGTCGGCTACGGCGTCGGGCTCGTGCTGGCCACGGGGATCGTGTCGATCCTGAGCCATACGCTCGGAGAGGCCGCGTTCAAGTCGTGGGGCTGGCGCCTGCCGTTCGTGTTCAGCATCGTGCTGGTGCTGATCGGGCTGTGGGTCCGCAAGAGCATGGACGAGTCGCAGGAATTCGTCGAGAAGGTCGAGCACGGCAATCGCAAGCTGCGCCTGCCGGTGCTGGAGGCGCTGACGCGCCATCCGAAGGCGTTCCTGCTGATCGTCGCGCTGCGGCTCGCCGAACTGTTCACGATGTATATCGTCACCGCGTTCGCGCTCAGCTATTCGACGTCGAACCTCGGCATGTCGCGCGACCTGTTCCTGAACATCGGCCTGCTGGTCGGCGCGGTCAGCTGCGTGACGATCCCGTGTTTCGCGTGGCTGGCGGACCGCTTCGGCCTGCGCCGCATCTACCTGATCGGCGCGCTGATCGGCCTCGCGTCGGCGGTGCCGTTCTTCGTCGCGCTGGAATCGCGCTCGATCGCGTGGATCGTGGTCTTCTCGATCCTGCTGGCCAATGCCGCGCACGACATGATCGTGAGCGTCCAGCAGCCGCTCTTCACCGAGTTGTTCGGTGCGGAATACCGCTACAGCGGCGCGGGCGTCGGTTATCAGTTCGCGAGCGTCGTCGGCGGCGGGTTCACGCCGTTCATCGCGGTGGCGCTGGTCAGCCTGGCCGGCGGTTCATGGCACCTGGTCGCCGGCTATCTCGCGGTGGGTTGCCTGATCTCGCTGGTGGTCGCCGCGCGGATGCGGGCGGCGGAGTGAGGAGATGACCGGAGGGCCGGCCGCAATACGCGCCGGCCATTTTCACACCGGCTACTATCCCCGGCGAGCCGGACGGGCCCGGCCCTCGCCCAACGTCAAACACGGTCAATCCCGCGCGCAGAAGCCCTTTTTGCCCTCTGAACATTCCACGTCACCCGCCGACCAATGGCATCATATGGGCCTACGTCAGTCACAGATACGCCCCCATATCATGTCGAATCTCATCGTCCACGGCGGCACTCCGCTGCGCGGGGACATCAAGCCGTCCGCGAACAAGAACGCCGTCCTGCCGATCCTGTGCGCCACCCTGTTGACCGATCAGCCGCTGCGCCTCGTCGGCGTGCCGGACATCACCGACGTGCGCAAGATCCTCGACATCTTCCGCACGCTCGGCAGCGACGTGTCGGTCGACTTCACGACCGGCATTCTCGAACTCCACCATCGCAACACGACGTTCGACCCGGCCGTTCACCGCCTGCCCGAGGCGATGCGTTCGTCGATCATGCTGATTCCGCCGCTGCTCGCGCGCTTCGGCGTCGCGCGCCTCGAGAACGACGTGAAGGGCTGCACGCTCGGCGTGCGCGAAATCGATCCGCACGTCGAAGTGTTCGAGCGCTTCGGCGCGCACATCGAGCGCACGCCCGATTCGCTGATCGTCCGTGCCGACGGCCCGCTGACGGCCAACGATCACTGGCTCGACTACGCATCGGTGACGACCACCGAAAACTTCGCGCTGTGCGCGACGGCCGCCGGCGGCACCTCCACGCTGATGAATGCGGCGTCCGAGCCCCACGTGCAGGAGTTCTGCCAGTTCCTCGCGATGATCGGCGTCGCGATCGAAGGCATCGGCACGTCGCGCCTGTGCGTGACGGGCGGCGGCAAGCTCGGCGGCGGCGAATTCCGCTTTGCCGAGGATTTCCACGAAATCGCGACGTTCCTCGCGCTGGGCGCGATCACCGGCGGCGACATCACGGTGCGCAACTCGTCGCCGGAGCATTTCCCGCTGATCGACCGCACGTTCGCGAAGTTCGGCGTGACCGTCACGCACCGCGACGGCTGGTCCCGTGCGGAACGCGACGGCCCGCTGCGCGTGCGCCGGCCGTTCACGCAGAACATCCTGACCAAGGTCGAAGCCGCGCCGTGGCCGTACCTGCCGGTCGACCTGCTGCCGATCTTCATCGCGCTCGGCGTGCGTGCGGAAGGCAGCGCGATGTTCTGGAACAAGGTCTACGACGGCGCGCTCGGCTGGTCCGGCGAACTGTCGAAATTCGGCGCGCACGTGCTGCTGTCCGATCCGCACCGGCTGATCACGTTCGGCGGCCTGCAACTGACGCCGGCGCGCGTCGAGAGCCCGTACATCATCCGTGTCGCGATCGCGCTGCTGATGGTGGCCGCGAGCATCGAAGGCCGCTCGGAAATCATGAACGCGCTGCCGATCCGCCGCGCGCACCCGCATTTCGTCGAAAACCTGCGTTCGGTCGGTGCGAACGTCGAGTGGACGAGCAGCGAGTAATGGCAATCGGGATGCGGCGGGCGTAACAGGCGCGCCGCATCCGCCGCTTTTTGCATTCGACCGGCGGCGCCGACGCGCCGCTGCCCCCTCTTCAGCCATCGGCCGCCGTCGGGTGCGTATCGGCCACGCCCCCGCCTCACTTCCCGTCCCGGCATCGACGTCGTTCGCGTCGACGTGGCAGCATCGATCACACCATTACGGTCACGGCCCCTCGGCCGGGATTGCTCGAGCGCATGAGCTGGATGTCGCCGGCGCCAATGCATTGCATCGCTCGCCGAACGCCAGATTCAGACCTGTCCGATTGCCCAAACACCTGTCGAAGCCATAGGCTGCGTTCCTTCCCAAGCGAATAGCCGCACACACGGCAACTCGCACTTCAACCGGAATGCAAGCGACATGGAACCTCGATTCACACTGATGCAGATGCGCGAAGTCTGGATCGATGCGTATCGCCACGCCGACGTCGAGCAACTCGATTTCGTGGCAAGCCCGCACTTCTTTATCCAGCACGAAAATCGCTTTCGTCCGAAAGCGCAGTTTCTCGCTCGAATGCGCGCCCTGTCGGCCGAACGGGCGACGGTCACACGTCGTGTTGCATACCGGGATGACGCGATACAGATCGCCGAGCACGCGCAATGGGCGACGATATCCGGAACTGGATTCGTCTGGCACGACGGAACGATGGATTCTCGCTTCGATTTTCTGGAGCTGTGGTGCGTGAGCGACACCCGATGGCGGATTGCCGCGCTTTGTCACGAACACACGTGAGCCCGAGAACCTCGCGCTGCCTGACCGCCCGTCGCGACCAGAACGCCGGACGAGCGCGTGCCCGAAACCGCCGGCGCTCAGACAAACGGATTCCGCAATACTGGATCACCCTCCACCCGCAAGCCGTCATGCATATCTTCGGTGTACAGGTACTCGCAGCCCTCGATCGAGGCCGTTGCCACGATGCACGGGCTGCAAGGCCGAACGGATAGCGCCGGCTGGCCGCATGTCGCATTGTCCGCCGCGCCGCGCGATAATCGCCCACTCCCGCACGAACACCGCGCACGACGCGCCCCCGACCATGAAAAAGCCCGACCTCGACCGACGCGACTGGATTGCCGGCCTCGAAAAGGGCCTGATGATCCTCGAGGCATTCGACAGCCAGCACGCGCGGATGACGCCGACCCAGGCCGCCGCCCGCACCGGCCTCACGCGCACGGCCGCGCGGCGCTACCTGCTGACGCTCGAATCGCTCGGCTACGTGTACACCGACGGCAAGCTGTACGGCCTCACGCCTCGCGTGCTGCGGGTCGGCTGGTCGTACTTCGATTCGGCGCGCCTGCCGCGCACGGTCCAGCCCTATCTGCAGCAACTGAGCGCGTCGCTGAACGAATCGGCGTACGTGAGCGTGCTCGACGGCTGGGAACTCGTGTTCATCGCCCGCAACGGCGTGTCGCGCGTGATGACGACCGGCTTCGTGCTCGGCGCGCGCGTGCCCGCCCCGCTGACGTCGCCGGGCGTCGTGCTGCTCGCGCATCAACCGGATCGCGAGGCCGTCCGCACGTGGCTCGACGACACCGAACTCGCGCCGTTCACGCCGCACACGATCACCAACAAGGCACGCCTGCTCGAACAGGTCGACCACGCGCGCGACGCGGGCTTCGCGGTGATCGAGCAGCAATTGCAGGTCGGCGTGCGCGGCATCGCGGTGCCGCTGAAGAACCGTCACGGCGAAGTCGTCGCCGCGCTGAGCACGAACATGCCGATCGGCGCGGAGACGACCGACGCGGCCGTGCGGCGCGTGCTGCCGCATCTGCAGGAAACCGCGCTCGCGATGCTCAACGTGCTTTAGGGATTCACGCGAGCCGCGCGCACGACATCCCGCGCACGACATCCGTCACGCCCGTCACCCGATCCGCCACCACCGCGGCAACAGATCGCGCACCTCCCGCCGCCGGTAACGATCGTCGATCAGATGCACGACGCCCTCGTCGTGTTCGGTGCGGATCACGCGCCCGGCCGCCTGCACGACCTTCTGCAGGCCCGGGTACAGATACATGTAGTCGTACCCGTTGCCGAAGCGCGCCTCCATCGCGCGCCGCATCTGTTCGTTGACATCGTTGACCTGCGGCAGCCCGAGCGTCGCGATGAACGCGCCGATCAGCCGCTCGCCGACGAGATCCACGCCTTCCGAGAACGCACCGCCCAGCACCGCGAAGCCGACTCCGCGCCCGCCCGCGTCGAAGCGCGCGAGAAACGCGTCGCGCTCGCTTTCGGCCATGCCGGGCGCCTGGGCCCACACGGGCACGTCCGGATGACGCGTCTGCATCAGCGCGACGACGCGCCCGAGATAGTCGAAGCTGCTGAGGAAACCGAGGTAGTTGCCGGGCCGTGTCGCATACTGCGCGGCGATCAGGTCCACGATCGGTTCGAGCGAACGGTCGCGGTCGCGCCAGCGCGTCGATACGTGGCTCGCGACGCGCACGATCAGTTGCTCGGCGCGGAACGGCCCGTCGACGTCGAGCCAGCCGGTGTCGGCCGGCAACCCGAGCGTGTCGCGATAGAAATGAAACGGGCTCAACGTGCCGGAAAACAGCACGGTCGCGCGCGCGGCGTCGTAACGCGGCGCGAGAAAGCCGGCCGGAATCACGTTGCGCACGCACAGCGTCGACTGGATGCGGCGCCGGCGCCCGGCCGGTGCGACGCCGTCGAGCCCGGCCTGGCGCGGCAGCGGCTCGCCGTGCAGCGTCGCGTCGAAGATCGACGCGCCGTCGAACGCATCGGCGAGCACGCCGAACTGGATCGCCTCGAAATGAAAGCGCAGCAGCGCGTCGCCGTTCGCGCGCGGCGCATCGGTCAGGTGTTCGCCGATCGCCGCGACGAGGTTCTGCACGGCCGACACGATCGGCCCCGGAATCTCGGGGTATGCCGCATAGCGCGCGGCCTGTGCGCGATTGAGCGTGCCCCACGCGCGCGCGAGCCGGTCGAACGCCTTGCGCAGTGCCGCGGGCGCCGCCTCGCGCGCGGCCGCGAATGCGAACGGGTCGAGCGATGCGCTATACATCTTGCGGGCTCGATCGAGCAGGTTGTGCGCCTCGTCGACGAGCACGCCGACGCGCCACTGGTTCTGCTGCGCGAGCGTATGCAGCATCGCGCTGCCGTCGTAGTAGTAGTTGTAGTCGCCGATCACCATGTCCGACCAGCGCGCCAGCTCCTGCGCGAGATAGTACGGACAGACGTCGTGCGCGAGCGCCGCCTCGCGCACGGTATCGCGATCGAGCAGCCCCGCGCCGATCGCCGCGTCGCGCGCCGCCGGCAGGCGGTCGTAGAAGCCTTGCGCAAGCGGGCACGATTCACCGTGACACGCGCGGTCGGGATGCTCGCACGCCTTGTCGCGCGCGACGAACTCCAGCACGCGCAGCGGCAGCGCCGGCGTGCCGGCGCCGAGCGTGGTCGCCGCTTCCAGCGCGAGCGCGCGACCGGGCGTCTTCGCGGTCAGGAAGAACACGTGATCGAGCTCGCCCTCGCCGCACGCCTTCAGCAGCGGAAACACCGTGCCGAGCGTCTTGCCGATGCCGGTCGGCGCCTGCGCCATCAGGCAGCGCTCGTCGCGCGCCGCGCGATAGACGGACACGGCCAGCTCGCGCTGGCCGCTGCGGAATCGGCCGTGCGGAAACGTCAGCGCGCGCAGCGCCGCATCGCGGGCCGAGCGGTGCGCGGTCTCGCGCTCGGCCCAGCCGACGAAGCACGCGCACTGCTCGGCGAAGAACGCGGCGAGCGCGCTTGCGCCGAGCGTCTCGGTCAGCACGGTCTCGCGCTCCGACACGATGTCGAAATACACGAGCGCGACGTCGATTTCCGCGAGTCCGCGTGCGTCGCACATCAGGTGCGCATAGACCTTCGCCTGCGCCCAGTGCAGCGCGCGATGATTGGCCGGCATCGCGTCGAGGCTGCCGCGGTAGGTCTTGATCTCCTCGAGCCGGTTCGCGACCGGGTCGTAGCCGTCCGCGCGCCCGCGCACGGTGAGCGTGCCCCACGTGCCGGTCAACGCGATCTCGGTTTCGTAGCGCGCGCCGCGCTTCGACGTGACGGCGCCATGACCGGCAATGCCTTCGAGCGCGGTCGGCGCGGGCGTGAAGCGCAGGTCGAGATCGCCGCGCCGCGCGGTGAATTCGCACATCGCCCGCACCGCGACGACGTAGCTCATGCGGACAATCCCGCCGCTTCGGCCTGCTCGACACCGGCTCCGGCCCATTCGACATCGACGACACGCACCGGCATGCCGTGCGCGAGGCAGTACGCGAGCCAGCGCGTCTGGTTGTCCTGCAGCCGGTCGCCGGGGCCCTTCACCTCGATCAATTCATAGCGCCGCTCGCCGGGCCAGAAACGGACGAGATCGGGCAGCCCCGAGCGGTTGCCGCGGATATCCGCGAGCAGGCGCGTGAACCACAGCCGCAGGTGCTCGGGCGGCAGGCAGGCCAGCGCCTCGTCGAGCAGTTCGCCGGTCAGCACGCCCCAGAACACGAACGGCGATTGCAGCCCCGTCTTCGTCGCGAAGTGCCGGCGGATCGTGTCGCGGTACGCGCTCGAGTCGAGTTGCGCGAAACAGGCGGCGAACGCGTCCGTGCGGCGCACGGCGAAATCGGGCGCGTGCAGGTCGGCCGGGCCGCGCTGGAACGGGTGAAAGAACGCGCCGGGCACGGCCGCGAACACGGGCTCCCAGCACAGCAGGCCGAACAGCGAATTGATCAGCGTGTTCTCGACGTAGTGAACCGGCGCATCGGGCTGCGCAAGATGGTCGCGCACCGCGTATTCGACGCTGACGAACGCTTCAGGGCGCATCAGCACGAGCGTCTCGCGCGGCACGTCGGGCGTGCTGCCCGCGCGTTCGACCCGCTGCCCGAGACGGCGCTGCAGGCGCGGCAGCATCCGCTCGACGCGCTGGCGCTCCTCGTCGCTTTCGAAGCCGCCGCGCGCATCGAGCGCCAGCGCGAGCGCATCGGTGTCGCGGCCGCAGCGTTCGAGCACGCGAATGCGCCGGTGCCGGCTGCCCGGCCACGCGCTGCGCGCATACGCGTCGAGCGCGGCAGCCCAGTCGGCGCGGCGCTCGCAGGTCTGCCCGAGCGTGAACAGCAGCTTCGCGCGGCGCGTCGCGAGCCACGGCTGCGCGCAGCCGACCGCGTCGATCGCCTGCAGCAGATCGTCGAACGGCTGGTCGTCGGGCCATGCGTCGAGTGCTTCTCGGCAGGTCTGCAGCGCGAGATACGCGTCGACGTCGTCGCGCTGCTGGAACGCGCGCGACGACGGCGCGAACGGCACGCTTTCGTACTGGAACACGCCGAGATCGGCGAGCACGAATTCGCTCCAGTCCTGATGAAGATTGCCGAAGAACATCAGCCGCAGGCGGTCGCACAGCGCGCCGACCGTCACGCGCAGCACGCAATCGTCGGCCTGCGCGCACCATGCGTCGAGCGGTTGCGCCACGTCGTGCGCGGGCCGCAGCCGCTCGAGCCACTCGGGCTTGCGCTCGCCCGCGTGCGCCGCGAGCGACGGGAACATCTTCAGCAGGTCGGCCTTGGTCGACAGCAGGAACAACTCGTCGAGCGTGAGCGCGGGTGCCGGATCGACCCAGCCGAGCTCGACGAGCGGCGCGGCCGCGTCGAGCGTGCTGCCGATTTCGTCGTACGCGAGCTTGCTCGCGCGGAAGTCGGTGCCGCTGCGCATCAGCATCCGCACGAGCAACGCACGCGACGCTTTCGGCAGTTGCGCGAAATGCGCGAGAAACGCATGTTCGCTCGCATCGAGCAGGTCGTCGTAGCGCTCGCCGAGCCAGGCCAGCGCGCGTTCGAAATTGGTCAGGTAGTAAAACGCCGGGGGCGTCGGCGATGCAGGCGTCACGGGGATCGATCACTGTACGTTTGTACAGGTCGGAATCATATCAAATGTGACGAAAAATGCCGCATGCCGCGCACCGCCATGCGGCTGCCCCGCCGGCGCCGACCCGGTCAGAACTGGTAATTCACCGACATGTCGAACACGCCGTTCGTCGACTGCTGCGTGATCGGGCTGCGCCGTGCGCGGCCGACGAGTTGTTCGATCGCGCCGTCCATCGTCACGAACCAGTGCTTGTTGACGAACCACACCATCGTCACGCCCGCGCCGAACGACTTCATCCCCGCGCCCGACGAATAGGCCGGCAGCCCCGAGCGCGCGGACGCCCCCGCGGGCACGCCGAACCAGCTGTTCATGTAGCGCGAATCGGCGAACGACACGGTCGGCCCGGCGAACCAGAAGAAGTGTTCGTTGCTGCCCGGCATCGGCATGTACGCGGAGAAATCGCCGACCCAGCCGTTCGAGCCGCCGATGCTGCGCCGCACATCCGCGCGCAGCACGAGCGGAAAATCCTTCGAGATCACGTAGTCGGCCGCGAGCTTCATCACCGGCGCCGCGTTGATGTTGTCGAGCCCGTTCAGGTGGTCGAGGTCGTCGGCCGAGCGGCGCCCGAGGTCATAGCCGACCGACAGGCTCACGCGCCAGTTGGGCCCGCGCAACACGTTCGCGCCGAGCCCGTCGCCCGTCGACAGGAAGAACAGGTCGCGATAGCGCACGTCGAGATTCGGGCCGCCCATCACGCGATAGCGATCGGAACCCGCGTAGCGCGGCTGCAGCGTCATCGCCGCGCCGACGCTGACCTGCCACGTGGGGACGGTCGGGCTGAACAGTTTCTGCAGCGGGACGCCCGCCGAGTATTGCCATTCGCCGAGCGGCGACGGCGTCTGGGCCGACGCGTCGCGGGCACCGGCCGCCGCGAGCGCGGCGAAGGCCGACAGGCCGGACACGAACCGGCGGGTGCCGGGCGACAACAACGGGCGGGCAACTGTCATCAAGGCGGTCTCCGTCGGTTGCACGAAACGAACCTGAGGGAAAGCGCGTCGCAGCCTGGCCGGCTGCAACGGCGAGCAGCCGACGGCGCGAACGTAGCGTGCGCTGAATTGTGAACATCCTACGCTGGCGCGCGCGAAGCCGCAAAGCGCCCGTTGAACGCGGGCACTTTGCCGTATTCCGGCATGAACCGGCGCAGGGTTGCGGAATCAGAAACGCTCGACGTGATAGTCGCCGGCGAGCGCGGCCGGGCTGCGCTTCGCCATCATGCGCGAGAAGCCGTCCGCGAGACGCCCGAGCGCGAGCTGCTTCTGGCTCGCGTCCCAGTGCGTGTAGGTGTCGTAGGCGGTGTCGTCGAACGACACGGTGACGGCGACCGGGCGCCCGCTCGCGCGAAAGCCGATATGCAGCACGCCGCCCGGCAACTCCTCGATGTGGTAACGCAATGAACGCGACTCGAAATAGCGGCCCAGCACCTGGGCGATCGCGCGCTTGTCGGGCGATTGCACGTGAATGTCCATGATGGTCCTCCTTTTGATCATCGCGCGGCCGGCCGCGGTTCGCTGCCCTCGCCCGGCATCCGCATCGGCGGCGGCTGCGACGGCGGATCGCCTTGCGGCAGGCCCGGGAGCACGGGCGGATCGAACGGATCGTCGTGCTCGGGCAGCGCCGGATCGGGATCGAAGTCGGGCGTCGGCTCCGGACGGTGCAGCATGGATCGTGTACTCATGTCGCTCCTGCGCGGCGGCTCGCGCGTGTCGATGGGTGCGGCGAGCGCGCGCAAGCGGCGTGCCTGCCCGGTGGGCAGCCGCGCACCGGTCATGCATCGTAGGCCGCCATCACCAGCCACAGCGTGCGCCCTTCGGCGGCGAGGCGCGCCGCGAGTGCGAATCGATCGGACGGCGCGCATCGCGCGGCGAGCGCCCGCCGTGCGCTTTCCGGCCCCGCGTAGACGGTAGGGTTCAGCTCGCGAACCTCGTCCTTCCCGTCGAACATGCGCCGCTCGGGCCGGTGGATCTGCGATTCGCGCTTCCATGTGTCGAAACGCTCGCGCACTTGACTGAAATCGCCGCCGCACACGTTCGCGTCGTAACGTATTCTTTCCCTGGGTTCATTCATCACGATGTCCTCTCGTCCACGCCGGCGGCGGGCCGGCCACGTCTCAGCCCGCTCGGCCGGTTCGACGGCTGCAAGCGTCATGCCGCCCGCGCTGCGCGGGTACGGTGCTTGCACCCCTCGTACCCATAAGGAGGTTCGATCATGACCGCATCCGCCCCCGGTAGCCGAGACGCCGTGTCACCGGCTGCCAGCCCGCTCTCCCTAGCCACGTCGCGCAAGCCGTCCGACGACAAGACGGAAGAGCGCATCGACGAAGGGCTCGAGGAGACGTTCCCGGCCAGCGATCCGCCCGCCGTCGGCGGTGCGACCCGCATCGACCCCGCCAGGCCGTCCGGCGAACGCGAACGTCGCGCGCCCGACGCCCCGCCACCGCCCCGCGATCACGGCTGACGGCGGCACCCCGGCCCGCGATGCGCGGCAGCGTAGCGTCGCCCGGCCGGCCCAACCGGAGTGAAGTGATGAAACGCATCGAACGTGCATGGCACGAAGTCAGCGGCGCCGCAGGCGTCGCGGCGCTCGCCGCGATCGAGAGTGCGCTGGTCCTCGCAATCGTCGTGATGACGGGCGTCGGCCACTGAGCGTCGCTCGCGGCCCGGCCGCGGCTGGCGCCGTGGAAGATGTACAAGCCGGCTGGCAAATTTCTCCGTGGCCCGGCCGCGCAGGCCCGGCCTGTGCCGATTGAACGCGGCACGCGTTCTGCTTCCATGTCGTCTCGTTCACGAAGGAGGCGTTCATGTATCGCGTCAATGAAATCATGTCGCGCGACGTGGTCTGCGTCGCGCCGACCGACACGATTCGCCATGCGGCCGAATTGATGCAGCGCTTCGACATCGGCGTGCTGCCGGTCTGCGACGACACCGGGCTCGTCGCGATCGTGACGGACCGCGACCTCGCAGTGCGAGCGCTGTCGCACGGGCATTCGTCCGATACCCCGGTGAAGGTGGTCGCATCCGCGCCGGTGCAGTGGTGCGTGGAAGATGACGGCGTCGGCGACGTCCAGCAGCGGATGGCCGACGTGCAGTTGCACCGGATGCCGGTGCTCGACGCCAATCACCAGATCGTCGGCATCGTGTCGCTGGGCGACATCGCGACACGCGCGGGCGGCCCGGCGCGCGACGAGCTGGCGAACACGCTCGAGGACGTGTCCCTGCCGCGCCGCCGCTGACCGCGGCACCTCACCCGGCCCGCGCGCCGTGTGCGCCGCGCCGCTTCGACCAGGAGAACAGCGATGACAACGGACAGACCGTCGCGCACGCAGGCGCGCATCGTCGGCGACCGCGGCCGTTCGGCCGGCGGGCCGGGGCCGGACGTGATGGCCGCCAGCACGCTGGAAGACGATCGCGTGCTGACGCTGGACGGCGACGACATCGGCAAGATCACGAACATCATGCTCGATATCCGCTCGGGCCGGATCGCGTATGCGGTCGTGTCGTCGGGCGGGTTGCTCGGGATCGGCGACAAGCTGCTCGCGGTGCCGTGGAACGTGCTGACGCTCGACGCCGGGCGCCGCTGCTTCGTGCTGCCCGTTTCGACCGAGCGCGTGCGCGACGCGCCCGGCTTCGAGAAAGACCGCTGGCCGACGATGGCCGATCCCGCCTGGGCCGAGGGGCTGCACGCGTACTACGGCGCATCGCCGTACTGGCTGATCGAGGAAGGCGAAACGGTACTCGATGCGCCGCCCTTCGAGGCGTCGCCGGAGGGCCCGGAAAGCGACACGCGGCCGCACTGACGGACGCGCCGGGGCGCGCGGATCGCCGTGCGGATCAGTGCGCGGCCGCGATCGCACGCTCGAGTGCGCGCGCGGCGCTCAGGTGCGCCTTCAGCGTCGGCAGCGCATTGACCGCGAACGCGCGAAGCTGCGGGTCGTGGCCGTCGCGCGCCTCGGCTGAGTAGAGCCGGATCGCCGCGTCGTGCGCGTTCGTTCCCGCCAGCTCGATGTACCCCTTTTCGAACGCATGGCCACTCTTGCTTCGCAGCGCATTCACCGCCGGATCGACCAGCATCCGCGTCTGCACGGGCAAGCCCTTTTGCGTGCCGAGCCGGCGCAATTCCGCGGTCATGCGAACGTGATCGTCGATCATCCGGCGCGCGAAGGTCTTCACGCGCGGATTCGACGACCGGTCGAGCGCGAGCTTGCTCGCCTGCAGCTCCGTCTTGCCGACGATGCCCGCCTTGTCGATGAATTCGGCGTCGATGCCGCTCGGCCGCCGCGTCATGTCCGCCTCGTCGGCGGTCGCGCCGGGACTGACGACGCCCGGCGCGACCTGAACGGACGATGCCGGCGGCGCCTGCGCATGCGCCGGCGCGAACGCCGGCACGCGCAACACCGCGAGCGCACCCGATCCCACCAGGCACACGATGGCGGCAACCGCGGCGGATCGGCGGAGATTCCTGTCGCTCGTTTTCATCCGGACCTCCGTATCGGTCGACGGATCGGCCCTGCCGAACGCGGCAACCGGCCCGTCATGCGGGACGATGCGCGGACGCGGGAAATCGGTCCACGCGCCTTTGCTCCATGCCCCCTCGACATACTCGATCGACAATGCGGCGGTTACCCGCAGCGTGCGCTCCGCGAACGTCGTGTCATACGTGACTTCCCGCGGATCCGCAGCCTGTCGCACACACCGCGCGAACCGTCGATGTTGGGCACGACCCGAATCGCCGTCGCGCGTCGCCGCTCGTCGGGTACGCCGCCCGTCGACTCGGCCTGCCGCCGGGAGCCGATGCGCCGGGCAAGGTTCGATCCCTTCATCGTGCCGCCTGGCGCGGGATGCGGAGGCCCCGCGCGTCAGCGAT
The DNA here is from genome assembly GCF_003853805.1 of Burkholderia sp. Bp8994. NCBI lineage: Bacteria > Pseudomonadati > Pseudomonadota > Betaproteobacteria > Burkholderiales > Burkholderiaceae > Burkholderia > Burkholderia sp. Bp8994. The sequence goes on along the minus strand of NZ_QTQH01000001.1, from coordinate 317,134 downwards.
GCCGCTCGGCGCTCGACACGTCGACGATGACGCTGGCCAGCGTCGGCATGTCGACCGGCTTGCACAGATACGCGTCGAAGCCGGCGGCCATCACGCGGTTCCGGTCCGCCGCACCCGCATGCGCGGTCACCGCGACGACGGGCAGGCGCCCGCTGCCGTTCGGCAAATGGCGGATGTGGTCGAGCAGCCAGAAGCCGTCGCCGTCCGGCATCGCGAGATCCGACAGCACGACGCTCGGGTGCTGCCGCGCGACCACGTCGAGCGCGTCGCGCCCCGATTGCGCGGTCGACACCTGCGCACCGAGCGTTTCGAGCGCCGCCGCGAGGCTCGCGCGCGACGTCACATCGTCATCGACCACCAGCACGCGCCGGCCGTCGAGCGCGACCGCCGTCGACGCACCGCTCGGCCGTAACGGCTGGCCGTTCGGCATGTCGGCGCCCCAGTCCACCGGCAGCATCACGGTCACGGTCGTGCCGCACCCGGCGCCATCGCTCGCAGCCGTCACCTCGCCGCCGTGGAGCCGTGCGATGTTGCGCACGATCGACAGGCCGAGTCCGAGCCCACGCTTGGGCGAGGCCGACGCGCCTTCCGGCCGGTTGAACGTATCGAACAGATGCGGCAGGCGTTCCGCCGAAATGCCTTGGCCGGTATCGGCGACCGACAGCCGCACGCGCGCGCCGGCCCGGGTCAGGGACACCTTGATGCTGCCGCCCGGCGGCGTGAACTTGATCGCGTTCGACAGCAGGTTCGACAGCATCTGGCGCACCCGCTCGCCGTCCGCGGAGATCACGCAGTTGGACATCTCGCACGCGATCGACAGTTCGAGACCGTTCGCCTCCGCCGTCGCGCCGAGTTCGCGCACCGCCTCCCGCACGACGCGCACGAGATCGACGGGCGCGCGCTCGAGCCGCATCCGCCCCGTTGCGAGCGACGAGGCGTCGAGCAGGTCGCCGACCATCCGCGACAGCGAGCGTGCACTGCGGTCGATCGCATCGATCGCCTGGTGAGCGAAGCTCTGGCCGTCGGCGCTGCGCATCACCTCGACCCAGCCGTAGATCACGTTCAGCGGCGTGCGCAGTTCATGCGATACGGTGGCGAGCAGTTCATCCTTCAGCCGGTTCGACTCGTCGGCCTGCACGCGCGCGTCGCGCGCACCGCGTAACGAACGCAGGTTGCGCCGCTCGCTTCGGCGGCGTTCGCGCGCTTCGCGCAGCGTCATCGACATGCCGGTGCAGTTGCCTTGCGCGTCGACGATCGGCGCCGCCACGAAGGTCGCGCGAAAGCGGCCGCCGTCGTGGCGCAGGCACAGAATGTCGAGCGGGCCTGCAGGCGGGCGCGCGTTCGCGAACGTCGTGGGAACCGGATGCAACCGCAGCCAGCGCGGCGCGATCAGCGTCGTGACGTCGTGGCCGATCACCGCCGCGGCATCGATGCCGAACAGGCGCCGCGCGGCCGGGTTCCAGCTCGTGATCCGCCGGACCGCATCGACGCCGACGATCGCGTCGGGCGACGCATCGACCACGCGGCGCAGCAGGATGTCGTCGAGCGAGCGCGCCGCGGGTGCCGGTTCGCGACGCGGCATGCGTGCGTCGTTTTCCTCCGCATCCTCGGCGCCGTGCAGCCGATCGTTTGCGAGCAGCGGCTTGACGACCATCACGAGCACGCATTCGACGAAACCGATCGCGACGAAGGCGCCGGCCTGCGCGAGCAGCGCGGGCAGCGTCACCTCGCGCCAGCCCAACGCGCCGATCACGACCGCGCTCGCGGCGATCGCGGCCAGGCCGCCGCCGAACGACGTCAGCCAGGCCGCAGCCGCAACACCGGCGTAGAAAGGCAGCTGTGCAAACGGTGCATGTACGCCGACGACGTGCATCGCCCACGCCTGCAGCGCGGACGCCACCCCGACGGCCAGCACGACCCATGCGCCCTGCCGGAACAGTTCACGGGTAAGGATCCTCATCGTGTCCCTGCATCGCCCCGGCGACCGTCGCTCGACGGCTCCCGCCTCGGCGGCCGGCATGTGCCGTCGAGCGTTCGGGGGCGAGCCCAAGGGCCGGCGCAACGCGCGTACCCGCGGCACGGCCGCGCGGCGGCTTCGCGGCGCGGCGCGCTGCGCGTGCCGCCGCGCCGCGTCGCTCGGCCGCCCTGCCGCATTTGCGCGGAACGCGGGCGCTGCCGACTTGCGATTTTTCATCGGTCGGCTGCAAAAAAGCATCGACACGCGGTGTCGGCTGCCGCCTGTCGGCATCGTGCCCCCGTGATCGCGTATTTCTTCGATCCCCGCACCGGACATTGTAAATTTCTAAATCGCGGCACCTTCCGTGCGGTTTCGCTGTCGATGATAGATATTGCAATGAAGGGAACGTGCGGTGCCGATTTTCAAAACGGGCCGCCGACGCTTATGGCTGAATCCGCAAACCGTCCGAAGCAAGGCGCCGACGCGCGCCGGCTGTCCGGCCGCTCCGCGGCGATGCGCACGCTGCTCGGCCGTATCGAGAAAATCGCTCCGACCCGCGCGAGCGTGATGATTGCCGGCGAAAGCGGGGTCGGCAAGGATATCGTCGCGCGCCGGCTGCACGACCTCAGCGGGCGACGCGACGGGCCGTTCGTGCCCGTCAACTGCGGCGCGATTCCGGCGGACATCGCCGAAGCGCAATTGTTCGGTCACGAAAAAGGCAGCTTCACCGGCGCGATCGCGCAACGGGAGGGGTTTTTCGAAGCCGCGTGCGGCGGCACGCTGCTGCTCGACGAGATCGCGGAGATGCCCGCGGCGCTGCAGGTGAAGCTGCTGCGGGCGCTCGAATCGAACACGATCATTCGGGTCGGCGGCACCGATTCGATTCCGCTCGACGTGCGCATCCTGTCGGCGACCCGCCACAATCCGGCCGATGCCGTGCGCGACGGCCGGCTGCGCGAGGACCTGTTCTACCGTCTCGCCGCGTTCGCGCTGTATGTGCCGCCGCTGCGCCAGCGCAGCGGCGACGTCGAGGCGATCGCGCATGAGTTCGTCGATGCGCTCAACGCGCGGCACCGCTCGCACAAGCGGCTGACCGACGCGGCGATCGCCGCGCTGCGCGCCTATTCGTGGCCGGGCAACGTGCGCGAGCTGCACAACACGATCGAGCGCGCGTACATCCTCGCGGACGACGGCATCGACGTCGCGTTGCCGAGGCCGGCAGCGCCGCCCGCCCACACGTCGGACGACGCGATGGCGCTGCCACTCGGCGCGACGCTGCACCATGCGCAGCAACGTTTCATCGCGGCGACGCTTCAGCACTTCGACGGCAACAAGCCGCAAGCCGCGAAAGCGCTCGGCATCAGCCTGAAGACGCTCTACAACCGGCTCGCGCTGATGCGCGACGACGGCCGCGCCTGAGCGCCGCCGCGCGCCGCGGCGCGCCCTGCGTCAACCGGCGCAGGTCATGCGACCTTGAACTGCCCGACCGTCGTCGCGAGCGCGTTCGCCTGCGTCTGCAGCGCGGTCGCGGCCGCGGTCGACTGTTCGACGAGCGCCGCGTTCTGCTGCACCATTTCGTCGAGCTGGGTGACCGCGCGGTTCACTTCCTGGATGCCGCGCGTCTGCTCGTTCGCCGCGTGCGTGATCTCGGAGATGATCGTCGTCACGTTGGCGACGTTCGACACGATCTCGCGCATCGTCTCGCCGGCCTGGCGCACCTGCCCCGACCCGGCCGACACGCTCGCCACCGTCGATTCGACCAGCACCTTCACCTCGCGCGCGGCCTGCGCGCTGCGTTGCGCGAGACTGCGCACTTCCTGCGCGACGACCGCGAAACCGCGGCCCTGCTCGCCGGCACGCGCCGCTTCGACGGCCGCGTTCAGCGCGAGGATGTTGGTCTGGAACGCGATCCCGTCGATCACGCCGATGATGTCGCCGATCCGGCCCGACGCTTCCTCGATCTTCTCCATCGTCGACACGACGTCCGATACGACCACGCCGCCGTGCGACGCGATCCGCGACGCCGCGGCCGCGCGTTCATCGGCCTGGCCGGCAGCGGCCGCCGACTGGCCGACCGTCGCGGTGATTTCTTCCATCGACGCGGCCGTTTCCTCGAGGCTCGCCGCCGCCGATTCGGTGCGCGACGACAGGTCCTGGTTGCCCGCGGCGATTTCGTTCGCGGCCGTGCGCACCGATTCGCTCGCGTCGCGGATCTGTCGCATCACGTCGTTCAGCTTGTCGACGAAGCTGTTGAACGAGCGCGCGATATCGGCCACCTCGTCGCGGCCGTCGGCCGGCAGGCGCTGCGTCAGGTCGCCCGTGCCCGAGCCGATCGACGCCATCGCCTGACGCACCTGAGACAGGCGGCGGAACGCGGTCGTCGTGATCGCGCCGACGATCAGCGACGCGACGCCGACGATCACCACCAGCGTGATCAGCGACGCGGTCAGCAGCGAGCGCATCCCGGCCGTCGCTTCCGATTTGTCGAGCAGGACCAGCGCGTACCAGTCGGTGCCCGGCACGGCTTGCGCGCGCACCAGCTTCGCGTCGCCGCCGACGTGCACTTCGACCGGCGCGCTCGACGCCGCCAGCGTCGCGGCGCCGATGCCGCCGAGGTCGGGCGACACGTCGGCGACCGGCTTCAGCGTGAGCTTCGCGTCAGGATGCGCGACGACGTGGCCGCTGCTGTCGATCAACATCCCGAAACTCGCGGGCGTCGGGTGGATCGACTTCACGTTCGCGATCACGCTGTCCATCGCGACGTCGGCGGCGACGACGCCCTTCAGCGCACCGTCGCGCAGGATCGGCACCGCGAACGTGACGACCAGGTTGCCGGTGCCCGCATCGACGTACGGCGGCGTGACGACCGGCTTGCCGGCCTGGGCGGCCTGCTTGTACCACGGACGGCCGGTCGGGTCGTAGTCGGGCGGGATGCCGGTCGGGTCGGAGAAATGGAACACCTTGTCGGCATAGCCCGCGTAGACGTTCGTGAAGCCGCCCGCCGCGGCCATCTGCTTGAACACCGGCAGCGGATCGGGCGACAGCGCGGCGTCCTGCAACGACGCGATCATCCGGCTTTTCGTCGCGACCCAGTCGCCGATGCCGACCACGTGGCCGCTCGCGACGGAGGTCAGGTTGCGGTCTATCGCGTCGTTGTTGTACGCGCGTGCGATGAAGTAATTGATCAGCGTGGTGGCGACGAGCGCGAACACGACGATGGCGACGCACGCGGCAAGGATGCGGGTGCGGATGGACGAGAACATGGCAACGACTCGGTAAGGGAGCGCGAACGCCCGGTGGACGAATTCACCGGGTAAACGGCATCCGCGCCGCTTACTTGAGGCCGTTGTGTCGATTCGGTCAAATATATGAAGAAAGGCGCGACCGGCAGGCAGGCGCGTTGTCGGTATGCAGGCGTGCAGCGGTGCCGGAGGCGCGCGCGGCGCTCAGGGGCCTTCCGCTGTCATGAGGCACCGCGGCGCCGGTCGCGCCGATCGTCCCTTACAGACGGCGGCCGGTACGCGTATCCGGCTCGTCGCGCGGCGTACTGGCCGGCGTGTCGCGCTCGAGTTCGTCCTGCCTGCGCATCCGTTCGCGCAGGTGGCGGATCGCGAACACGTGGATGTAATCGTGCACGCGGGCATCGGACGACAACGCTCGCACTTCATCGTCGAGCATCGTGCGCAACTGATCGGCGCCGATCGCGCGCTCTGCGGCGACGGCCTTCAAGGCATCAAGCAAATTGTCCTGTGACATCGACGGGCTCCTGACGGTCGAGGAACGAAAGGAAAACATGACGCTATCGGAAGATTAAAGGCTGGACAGCCGCCCGGCGTACGATGCGCCGAAGCGTGGTTGCGCGCGATCAACGGCACCTTGCGTGCCGCCGCGCCGATCCGTCGCCGGACCGGCTCGCGCGCAGGATTCGCGGCGCCCAGGGCCCGCGAACGACTGGAAGGATTGCCACGCCACCCCGAGGCGCGGCACCGCGCGATCGCTCGGACGATGAACCGTCGCGCGATGCCGATGCAGTGTGGGACCTTAGACCCGCGAAAGTCCTGCGTCAAGCGACGCGCGACGGCCGCGATTCGTCTGTTCGAATGCACCGGATCGGGGCGCCGCACATCGGGGGCGCCGCACATCGCGCCTGCCCGCCTGCCCGCCTCGCGCCGCAGCGGCCGCTCGCCGGTCCGACGTGTCAGCGGATTCCGATACCTCGCACGCAACGTCTGACAGCGACTTCAGCACGCACCGATTGGCAGCGCGGTCTCCGCGGCGGATACTGATGTCATGAACGATGCGTTCATACCCGGTCATCGCTCAGCCGGCCCTCGAGCCGGCACGCGGGGTCGGGCGCAGGGAGACCCATCATGATTCATCGCAACTTCCCGGCGCGGGACGGACAGCGGCGCACGCGCATGCTGGCCGCGACCGCCGTGCCGGCAGCAATCCGGCCGCCCGAAGATCTCGACGCGTTGCTCGCACTCGCGCGCGAATCGGGCTTGCTCATCACGCTCGACGGGCAGATCGGCCGCGAAAAGTACCAGAGCGTCGCGGGATCGGTGCTCGCGCTGCAGCGGTTCGCCGCGGCTCTCCGCGCGCGGGCCGGTGCCGGCGCAACGGTCGTCGTGAGGCCGCGCCGCAAGACGCGCCCCGGCTGGCCGCGGCTGCGCGATCGCACGCCGGGCGGACGAGGCCGACTGCATGGCGTGCGTCGCGGTGCACGCGTATGCCGCGACGCGCACCGCCCGCGCGACCTGCGAGCGCCTCGCTCCGCGTAAAGGCCTGGACGCGGGGCCTGAACGCAGCGCCTTTACGCAGCCGACGCCGCACGCGGCCGCGTGAAGGCCGCGGCACCGCGCCGGGCGCGCAGCGCATGCCGCGATCCACACCGAATCCGCGATCGCGCGATCGCGTGGCATCACGCGCCGTTCCACACGGCGACATCGACGAAAACAATACCTGCGAGGAAAAGAGTCAGCACGGGGCCAGGAAAGCGGACGGGGTGCAATGCACCCCGTCCGTTATCCAAGGCAGCCGCCGGCTGCCTACCCTCGTGCCAGAGAGTTCGTGATCGGCCGATGCGCGATGCGCTGCGCGGCACGGCTCCGGAAATCGGCTGAATCGCAACGGCGTCGGACATGCGCCGGTTCGCGCGGTTCCGGACCGACGTGTCGAATCGCGGCGTCGGGTACGGACGACGGACCATCCGCCGCATGCACACGCACCTCGTGCGACTATCTCATGCAAAACGCGCGACGTTTCTGATGCAGGTCAATGAAAGTCCGCTTCGCATTCGTCGCAGCGCAATCCTCACGCGGCCTCGCGCACGAGCAGCACCGGCACCTGCGCGAGATGCGCGACCCGGCGCGCCACGCTGCCGATCAGCCAGGCCGCGATGCCGCGCCGGCCGTGCGTGCCGACCACCAGCAGTTCCGCATGCCAGTGCACCGCGTCGCGCATCAGCGCATGGGCGACGTCGTCGCTGGTCGGACGGGTTTCGACGATGCCGCGCTTGGTCGGGTTCCCCGTTGCATGGAACAGCGGACCGATCCGCGCCAGCGCATCCTCGCCCTCCGCGCGATACGCATCCTCGAGCGCGCGCACCGGCACGAGATCCGTCAGACGCACCGCGCGATCGACGACATAGGCCGCGTACAGCAGCGTCGTCGGCACCGCGAAGCCGAGCCCGACGCGCACCGCGTGCAGCGACGGCTCGCTGCCGTCAACGGCGAACATCAGGCGCTGCAGCGGCCCGTCCGACGGCCGCACATAGTCGGCGGGCACGATCAGCAGCGCGCAGCGCGCGCGCGCGGCCAGCGTGTCGGACACCGCCCCCTCGACGAGCCGCAGCAGCCCATGGTGCGGATTGGCGCCGACCACGAGCACGTCGGCGTGCCATGCCGACGTGTCGTTCGCGAGCGCATCGGCCACCGTGCCGCCCGTGAGCGACGTATCGATGATCATCTGCTCGATCCCCACGCCGCTGCCGGCGAACAGTTCCGCGATGCGTTCGAGCGTCGCCTGAGCTTCACGCGTCATCTCCTCGCGCGCGGAGGTCAGCAGCGCGTCGACGCGCGGGATGTCGGGCAGCACGAGACGCGGATTGTCGATCGCGCAGACGATGCGCACCTGCATGCCGGGACGCAGCAGCGTGCGCGTGTAGCGCGCGGCGGACAGCGACTCCGGCGTCAGATCGACGGCCAGCGAGATCCGCGCGAGCGGCGGGATGGTCGGGGTGGACTGCATGGCGAAAGCCTCCTTGCGGACGCGTCGTCGCGAACGACGACCGGAGCTTCGCGCGGGCAGCGGCGAACGACGAACGGCGGACGGACGGCCGACGCGGTCGCGCGGATCGGCGGACGGCCACGCGAAGCGCGGACAAGCGATTCAGACAGCATATGTCGTCCGGCCCGCACGTGCATGATCGCGATCAATACCCGTGCGGGCCGCGATGCGCCGCGCACGCCTGTGCGGCGCGCGGCGCGGCGACTTTCGGCCGCTTGGCTTACGACTTCGTCGACGCGGGCGCGCTCGCCCGGTTCGCATGGAACACCGCGTATGCGATGCCGAGCAGCACGATCCAGACCGGGCCGATCACGAGCGCGACGCGCGTATCCGGCGAGAACGCCATCAGCACGACGACCAGCGCGAGAAACCCGAGTGCGACGAACGAGCCGAGCGGATAGAACGGCACGCGGATCGGCAGGCGCGCGATCCTGTCGGCCGACAGCGTGCGGCGAAAGCGCATCTGCGCGATCAGGATCACGCACCACGTCCAGATCGCACCGAACGTCGACACCGACGTCAGCCACGTGAACACGTGCTGCGGCGCGAGATAGTTGAGCAGCACGCCGATCAGCAGCAGCGCGACCGACACGGCTACGCCGTACACCGGCACGCCGTTGCGATTCACGCGGCCGAGCATGGCCGGCGCCTGGCCCTGCTGCGCGAGGTTGTAGAGCATCCGCGCCGTGCTGAACAGGCCGCTGTTGCACGACGACAGCGCCGCGGTCAACACGACGAAGTTGATGATGCCGGCGGCGGCCGGGATCCCGAGCCGCGAGAACGTCATCACGAACGGGCTGCCCTGCGTGCCGATCTGGTCCCACGGATAGAGCGACATGATCACGAACAGCGCGCCGATGTAGAAGATCAGCACGCGCCAGAACACCGAGTTCACCGCCTTCGTCAGCGACTTCTCCGGATTGCGCGCCTCGCCGGCCGTGAGGCCGAGCATCTCGACGCCGAGATACGCGAACATCACGATCGGCAGCGCGCCGATCACGCCGTCGATGCCGTTCGGCATGAAGCCGCCGTGGGCCCACAGGTTCGAGATGCCCGTCGCGACGCCGCCGTTACCGATGCCGAACGCGATCATGAGGCCGCCGCCGACGATCATCAGCACGATCGTGACGATCTTGATCAGCGCGAACCAGAACTCGAATTCGCCGTACAGCTTGACCGCGATGAAGTTCACCGCGCCCATCGCCGTGAGCGCCGCGAGCGCCCAGATCCAGTTCGGCACGCCGGGGAACCACATGTGCATGTAGACGCCCACCGCGGTGATTTCCGCCATGCAGGTGACGATCCACACGAACCAGTAGGTCCAGCCGGTCAGGTAGCCCGCGAGCGGGCCGAGGTAGTCGCGCGCATAGCGGCTGAAGGCGCCGGCGACCGGATTGGTGATCGCCATTTCGCCGAGCGCGCGCATGATCAGGAAAATCGCGATGCCGCCCAGCAGGTAGGTCAGCAGGATGGCCGGGCCGGCCGTGCGGATCGCGGCGGCCGAGCCGAGGAACAGGCCGACGCCGATCGTCGCGCCGAGCGCCATCAGGTTGATGTGCCGCTCTTCCAGCCCGCGGTGCAGCTGGTCTTCTGGTTGTTTCAAGTCCGTCTCCTGGCAGCCGCGAACGGGCCGCCGTCATTGTCGATGTCAATGCGCGACCGTTCATGCCGATACCGGCAAACCGAAAACGAAAAATCCCCGCCGCCGTTTTCCGGATGAAAAACGCTGCGGATACTGCGTCACTCCGATTGGAATTACCGTTGATTATCGGTATTTTCCGGAACAATCCGGAAAAACGGATCTGGCCTTTCACGGAATACGCCCGTGCGGCCCGCGCGACAAGGCTGTGCGCGTGGCGGGCGGCAATGGGATCAATCGCTTTCGGCGCGAACGAACGCGCGTCGAATGTGCGCAATCAAGCGCACGCAATATGCAGGCGGGATTATAAGAATAATCGGATGTTTCGCGCCAGCCGATTTTCCCGGAAACGGGAAGCGTGAGATCGGAGGCGAAATCGGCACGTGCGCGGCATCCCGCGCACGATTTACTTCGATAACGGCCGGACTGTCGACCCTGTCGATACCCGTCAGGCTCGATCCGGTCGATGCAGCGAGATTACGATCGCCCCGCATCCGGGTTCGAGCGCCTGCCCCGCCCCGGTCACGATCACGTCCGGGAATGCAGCGACTTCATCTCGCACCACGCCGAACACCGGTTTCGCGTCGCCAGCGCCGTATTCCTTGCGGTACCGCCGCGTCAGTCCGAAACGCGCGCAGTCGCTCGCGGCCGGCCGGCGCCAACGGCAATGACCACGCCACCCAGTATCGCCATGCCGATCGAGGTCAGCGTCACGACGAGCGCAACGCGCCCGTGACCGGAAAAGAGCCCCACAAGCAGCCCGGCAAGCGGCTGCGTCGCGTTATTCAGCAGGACGATGACGCCCGTCGTCTTGCCATAGTCCCGAGGGGGAATGATGGCCTGCCGGGCGCTGCGTATGTACACGTTGAACATCTTGTCGAAACCGATGACCAAAAGGAAACCGGCGACGTACATCGCAATCGAACCGGCCATGCCCATCGCGAGGCCGCCAGCCGCGATCGCGACGAATGCGACGATGCCGAGCCGCTCGCGCGCCACCTCGATACGCGCGACGAACAGCAGGACCGCGACTGTCGCGACGGCACCCGTGACCTGCAGTCCGGCATAGAAACCGCCGGACTGCCGAAACGCACCGGTGACCATCGCAGCCGACGTCGCAAGTGTCGTCCCGATCACGAGGTTTTCCGCCGCTGCGAGCAGGATCAGCCGCAACAGCCCCGGCAGCGTGACGACATGCTTCAGCGCCACACCGAACGGTGCATACCACGGCCCCACCGGGTGTTCCGGAGGCGCAACGCGTGCCGTGCTGGTCCGTTGCCAGACGAATGCCAGCAAATCCGCCGAGACAAACAGCAGCGCCGCGGAAGCGACAGCCCACTCCCAGTCGCGATACCCAAGCAGCGCCGCCGCGACGATCGGTCCAAGCACGACGCCCAACTGATCGGCGAGCTGCGTATAGGACAACACTTTTTCGAAGCGCTGCTGCGGAAAGATCTGCGGCAGCAACACCTCACGAGCGACGAGACCTTGGCTCGTGAGTGCGCCGCATACGGCGGACAATGCGATCAGCCATCCGATTCCGCTCCAGGCGACATAGCCGGCGATGCCGATCACGCAAGCGACGGCCCGGCTGGTCTGGCTCGCTCGCAGCACGCGGATCGGTGACACACGGTCGCTCAGTGCGCCACAGACCGGAAAGGCGATGAATCGCGGGAACGCCTCGACGAAAAAGGCGAGCCCGGACCACGTCGCTTTCCGAGTGACCTGAAAGACGACGAGCGGCACCAGAAAGAGCAGCATCTGGTCTGCGAGCCGCGACAAAAAGAAAGAACCCAGAAAGGCCGGCTGATCGACGCGCATCCCGCGTATGCCCCTGCAGATTTATTCCACCTTCACGACGTGTTGGCAAAGGGACTGATCCGCTTGGGCTGTTCGGGACCACACACGAATTGGGTGCACGCTTCGGACACTTTCCGTCATGAACGGAATCCCGCGCACGACTCACTTCGACAACGTCGCGCGCACCGTATATTCGCCTGCGAGCGCCGCATGTTCCGGCCGCACGAAATACCTCGATGAATCGAGATCGGCCGGCAGCGGCTCGACCGGATAGCCGTGCTTCTCCCACGCGTCGAGGCCGCCCTTCAGCGCCTTGATGTTGTGCAGCATCTTCTTGCGCTGCATCTTCGCGATCAGGCGCTTCGCGGTCGCCTCGTTCGGGCACACGCAATACACGACGATCGGCCGCTTCAGCAGCTCCGGATCCAGCAGGTCCGGCGAATCGAGATCGACCGGCACCGCACCGGCAATCCGGTACGGCTCGCGTTCGCGAATCGCGCGCGGCCGCGCATCGAAGATCAGCGGCGGCTCGTTCGACGTCATCATCTCGACGAGTTGCGGCGGGGAGATGCGCACTTGCGCGAGGTAGCGGCGGAACTGCACGCGGCGCACCCAGCGGTACAACAGGAACGTGATGAAGATCGCGAGGAACGCGTCGAGGATCGTGCCGCCGCTCGCGCGCACCCACAGCACGAACTGGACGATCTGGTCGTGCACGGCCGCGCCGCCGATGAGCCAGAACGCGGCCCACAGCGACGCGCCGGCCAGATCCCAGAACAGGAACACGCCGACGCCGATCGCGGTCGTGCCGAGCAGCGGCGCCGACACGAGGCCGAGGCCAGGGAGGAATTTGGAGAGGACGAGCAGCGGCGCGCCGTATCTTTCAAATACATTACGCGCGAAGCGCAGCGTCGTGTCGAGCGACAGCGAGAATCGCACGAGCCCGTTCAGCAAGCGCCGGCCGCGCGTGCGGCCCATGAAGAACCACAGCGAATCGGCGAGCATCGCCGCGCCGATCGCCGCCACGAACATGCTCGCCCAGGACGCCTGCCCCATCGCCGCCATCGTACCGCCGAGGATCAGCATCGGCACGGCCGGCACCGGCACGCCGAGCTGCGTGATCAGTACGCTCGCGAACACGGCCCACGGGCCGAGCGACGAGGGAATCGCGATGGGAAAGTGCCACACGGCGGCGCTCCTGGAAGACATGCGGTCCGTGCGACGGGGGCGGCCGTCGATACGGCAAGCAGCGATCGCCGCGGCACCTCCGCGGCCGATCCTGCACCACCGTGCATTCTAAACGGGTTTGGCCGCGGCCGCGCGGAACGGCTGCCGTCGAAGGCGGCTCGGTGCGGCCGGCATGGCCGCCGGCACACTCATGCGTCGGAGCGCTGCGCGAGCCCCGCGACGTATTCCGCATACTCGGGGAATGCGGCGGCCAGCGCCGTCGCGTCCGCGAGTTCGAATTCCGCAAACTCGAACCCCGGCGCAACCGTGCAGCCGACGAGCGCGACGTGCTCCGGCGACGCGCAGCGCGCGCCGAACCAGCGCCCGGCCGGCACGACCGCCTGGAATACGGTGCCCGGGTGCGTGAGCGGGTTGCCGAGCCGGTGGATCGTCAGGCCGTCGCGCTCGTCGAGCACCCACACTTCGAGCGGATCGCCCGCGTAGAAATGCCAGACCTCGTCGGAACGGATCCGGTGCCACGACGAATACGCGCCCTCGCACAACAGGTAATAGATCGCGGTCGACGCCGCACGCGACGCGCCGTCGGCCGGACGCACGACCGTATCGGCCGCGCGGTAGGTTTCTCGGAAATAGCCGCCCTCGGGGTGCGGTTGCAGATCGAACTGTTGAATCACGTCGGCGGCGGAGATCGGCATGGCGGATGACGTCGATGAAGGAGTGAACCGGACACGCAACGCGCGGCCCGTCCGATCGACGATGCGATCGACCGGCGTCGCGTGCCGCTGCGTCGATCGCCGCGGCCATGCACGCGGCGACCGGGTCGCGCGCGGAACGCGGCGCGCGACGATGAAGCGAACGCCGGTCGATGCTGCCAGAAGTGCAGGCCACGATGCAACCGGCGCACCGTCGAACCCACATCACGCCGGCGCCCGCGCGGCAGCCCCTGCCCGCCGCCGCTCACGCGTCGGTGCCGTACCGCCCCGTCACGCGGTCGCCGCCGCGGCCGGCTCGTCGTGCCGCACCAGCAGCACGGGCCGGTCGGCCGCGCGCAGCAGCGATTCCGCGACACTGCCGAGCAGCAGCCGGCGCAGGCCGTGGCGCCCGCTCGTCCCCATCACGATCAGATCCGCGCCGACCTCGGCCGCCGTGCGCATCAGCACTGCGGCAACATCCTCGCCGTACGCGTCGATCGCGCGTACGGTGCCCGCCACTTGCCGCTGCGCGAGCGCCGCTTTCGCGTCGTCGAGCACGGGCGTCGCCGCAGCGGTTGCCGCCGCGTCGCCATCGCGTTCGGCCGCAAATCCCGCATCGACGTCGACGAGCTGCGGCCGGTGCTCGACGACATACGCGCACGTGACCTCGCCGCCGGATGCCGCCGCGATCCGGATTGCCTCGTTCAGCGCGAGACGCGCACTCGGGCTGCCATCGAGCCCGACGAAAATCCGCTTGTACATGGTCCACCCTCCGACCGGGCACCCGTCGCGCATCGCGCATACGGCGTCCCCGTCACCGCAAGCCGGCCCGATGCCGGCTCGCCTGCCGAACAGTCTGCCCCACGTGCCGACGCGCCCGTTGACGCGCGTCAAATGCGGCCGGGACGCCCGCTACACCGCCCGGCTATCTCATTTTTAGCTGACCCTATTACAAAAAACGCGTAAAACGCGCACAATTTCATCTTGAAAATAGACGTCGCACGCGGCCGGTGCGAGTTTTTCCCGGTTTTTCCCGGTTTTGCCGCGCTGCCCGCGTGCCACGGGCGGCCCCGACACCAGAATGGCCATCGAATGACCACCGCCAGTGGAACCCCGTCGCGTGACGCCCGAGGGCCCGCGCGTTTCCAGATCATGTTACGCCAGCCGCTCGCGGCTGGCGTCGTTACGCTGTTCGCCGGCGCGGCGCTGTCGCTCGGCGTCGCGCTGCTCGTGCGCGAGCAGTGGCAAGGCGCCGTCCATACGCGCTTCGAACGCCGCACGACGCACGTGACGGCGATGCTGCGCCACGAGCTGCAAGGCAGCGTCGCCGTGCTCGAAAGCGCGCGCGGCGCATTCGCGCTTGCGCCGCAGATCACCGCCGAGCAATGGCGCCGGTATGCCGACACGCTCGATCTCGACAGCGGGCGCTCGCCGATCCGGCAGCTCGGCTATGCGCCGCTGTCGACCGCGGCGCGCAGCGCCCTCGCCGGCCACGCGCCGATACCAGCCGGCCCGCTCGCGGTGGCCACGCTCGTTGCGCCGGCATCGAGCTCGGCCGGCGTGCGCTTCGGCGCGCCGGACCAGGCTCCGCTGGCGCACGCGCTGCGGACCGGCGATATCGCGCTCGGCATCCATCCGGCCGACAACGATACGTCCCGCGATGCGCGCACCCTCACGCTGTTCGTCCCCGCGACGGCTTCGTCGCGCACGGCCGTCGCCCATGACGCCGGCGCGGACGGCGTGCTGTTCGCGGAAGTGAGCCCGAATCGCCTGGTCGAGCGCGCGCTCGACGCGGAACGCGGGCTCGACCTTCGGATGAGCGCGGGCGACGATCCGCACCCGATCGCGAGCGCCGAGACGACGACCGACGAAGCCTCCGCGTCACCCGACCTGATGCGGCGCACCGACCAGCTGAATTTCGGCGGAACCGTGCTGAAGCTCGCCTATTCCGCGGACGGCCGCCCGAGCGCGACCGGCGCGCAGCGCGCGGCCGGCACGGTGCTCGCCGCGGGGCTGATTGCGTCGTTCGCGTTCGCGGCGCTCGTCCATGCGCTGCTGCGCGGCCGCGCCGGCCACGCCGATACGGGCGCCAGCAGCCGCGGCATCCTGAACGAGGCGCGGATGATGGGCATCATCCGTTCGTCGATGGAAGCGATCATCACGATCGACGAGAAGCAGACGGTGGTGATCTTCAACCCGATGGCCGAACAGGTCTTCGGCGTGTCGGCGATGGAAGCGATCGGCGCGCCGCTGTCGCGCTTCATCCCCGAGCGGTTTCGTGCCGCGCATGCGAAGCACGTCGACCAGTTCGGCGTGACGGGCGTGTCCGAGCGGCAGATGGGCCGCCAGCGCGTGCTGTTCGGGCTGCGCGGCAACGGCGAGGAGTTCCCGATCGAGGCGTCGATCTCGCAGATCCGCGATGCGTCGGGCAAGCTCTATACGGTGATGCTGCGCGACATCACCGAGCGGCAGCGCGCCGAGAATGCGCTGAAGCAGTCGCGCCAGGAACTGCGCGAACTCTCGGCGAACCTGCAGAACGTGCGCGAGGAGGAAAAAACCCGCATCGCGCGCGAACTGCACGACGACCTCGGCCAGCAACTCACCGCGCTGAAGATGGACCTGTCGGTCATCGAGCAGCAACTGCGCACGCCAGAGCATGCGCAACCCGAAGTCGGCGTGCTGTCGCACCTGCAGGGCATGCGCCGGCTGATCGACGCGACCGTCGCGTCGGTGCGGCGCATCGCGGCCGACCTGCGCCCCGTGATGCTCGACGATCTCGGCCTCGTGCCGGCGATCGAGTGGCTCGCGAACGACTTCACGAACCGCTACGGCATCGACGTCGAGCGCCACATCGAAACGGGCGGCCTCACGTTCACCAGCGCGGGGGCGACCACGCTGTTCCGGATCGTCCAGGAAGCGCTGACGAATGTCGC
This sequence comes from Burkholderia sp. Bp8994, assembly GCF_003853805.1. NCBI lineage: Bacteria > Pseudomonadati > Pseudomonadota > Betaproteobacteria > Burkholderiales > Burkholderiaceae > Burkholderia > Burkholderia sp. Bp8994. The sequence goes on along the minus strand of NZ_QTQH01000001.1, from coordinate 300,637 downwards.
GCGCCATGCGGACGCGACGCGCGTCGCGCTGCGCCTCGACATCGAGGAAGGCTTCTGCGTGCTGCGCGTCGCGGACAACGGCCGCGGCGCGGCACCGGTCGGCACCGCCCATGAGGACAAATCTTTCGGCCTGATCGGCATTCGCGAACGCGCACACATGCTGGGCGGCAGCGTGACGATCGACACCGCGCTCGCGCGCGGCTTCTCGATTACCGTCGCATTCCCGCTCGGTTCCGTACAACAGGAAACCACCCTCACATGATCAAGGTGCTCATCGCCGACGACCATACGCTCGTGCGCGACGGTCTGCGGCACATCCTCCAGAACGCCACCGGATTCGAAGTGGCCGGCGAAGCATGCGACGGAGCGTCGACGATCGCGCTCATCCGGTCGACGCCTGCGCAGGTGCTGGTGCTCGACCTGTCGATGCCGGGCCGCAACGGCGTCGAACTGATCAAGCAGATCAAGGACGAGAAGCCCGCGCTGCGCGTGCTCGTGCTGACCATGCACGCGGAACAGCAATACGCGGTGCGTGCGTTCCGCGCCGGTGCGTCGGGTTATCTGACCAAGGAAAGCGCGAGCGCCGAACTGGTCGGCGCGGTGACCAAGGTGGCGTCGGGCGGCGTCTACGTGAGCCTCGCGATGGCCGAACAGTTCGCGCAGAGCCTGAACGAGCCGGCCGAGACGCTGCCGCACCAGCGGCTGTCCGATCGCGAGTTCGACGTGTTCCGCCGCATCGCCGCCGGGCAGACGCTGACCGAGATCGCGCAGGCGCTGTGCGTCAGCGCGAAGACGGTCAGCACCTACAAGACCCGGATCCTGGAAAAGATGCAGATGCCGCACGAAGCGGCGCTGGTCCGCTACGCGCTGCGGCACAAGCTGCTCGACGAAACGGACGACGTCTAGGCGAACGGGCCGGCGAACCATGACGGCCGAGTGATGTGCGCTAGAAGCTGGCCGGACGTCGCGCAGCCGTTACTTCGCCGGCACCGGGCACGCGAGATCGCCTTCCTCGCAGGACAGATAGCCCTTCAGCGTCTCGGTGCGGGTCTTGGTCAGATCGTCGAGGCACGTCGACACGACCATCGGATAGGCGCTGCCGCCTTCGGCATTCGCGCTGGAGAAGTTGCATTCGGCATCGCGGTAGGCGATCCACGCGCGCTGCGCGTTCACGAGTTTCTCTGCGAGCGGCTTCGCATCGCGCAGGCGCGCGGTGACAGCCTGGTAGGTGCGGTTCAGCTCCGCGTCGGATTTCTTGTACGCGCGATCGGCACATGCCGTCATCGCCGCCTGATCCGTCGCGTCCGCGCAATTCGCCTGTGCGTGGGCAAGGTTCGCCGTCAGCGCCAGCGCGCACAGCAGACCGGTCAAGACACGCATGGATGCTCCTGTTTGTTTTCGTTGAAGTCGTGGAACGTGATGCCGGGTTGGTCGCGCATCGGCCGCTGCGCCACGGCGACACCGATCGCGATGCTAGCGCACGCGCAAACGGTTGTCAGCGGGTGTCGGACTGAAGCGTGGGATTCGTTTGACGGAACGACGGTGCACGCACCGAAATCAATGGTTCAAGCGCCGTTCGGCGGTGCGGACAAAAGCGGTCAGTAACGGTACGCGTAGCCGGTTCCGATGCGTTCCGCCTTCAACGCGCTCACACTACCCGACAGGCCGAGCAGTTTGAGGATCTTTCTGGTGCGACGCCCGCTAATCAATTCGTCCCGGTAGGCCAGCAACACCAGCAGAGCCACAACCAGCGCCGACATTATCAGCACGAACGGCATCAACTCGAAAAACTCGCCCCAAGCGGGCAGTGCGAATGCATAAAGTACGGCTTGTCCAAAAAATAAAAACAAAGTCACCCCGAGGCAAACGTAAAGCATGGACTTGTTGAAAACGGGTTTCAGGCCTTCAGGGCAAGGCGGCCTGAATACGACCAGTCTCGCCTGCGGATTATTGACCGCCATCAGCAATCCGCTTTTATCGAAAACAGCGTCCACATGCCCGCCATTCTCGAACGAGAGAGTGTCGAACCAGCCTTTGAGCGCTCGCCCGCCGACCTCCATCTCGATCCAGTAGCCTTCGGCCGGTTCGGGGCAATTTCGGTCGGAATCGTGCACCGTTGCACTGGCTAGTGCCATACCGCCTTCGCCAATGGACGCAAGCAACACAGGAGCGAGCTCCGTTGCCCTTTCCTCGAACTTGCGCAACTTCGATGGCGAATACTTCTCGATCGAGTAGCGCAAATTTGATACCGTTCCGCTGACCGAATACAAGCGCATCGCTTTCCCGTTGATTGAAGCCGTCTCGTCCATTCCGCAGGAATCTTACTCTACCGATGCAACGTGAAAAGATCCCTGTCAGGCATCGCATTCGACAGGGTTTGGCACGGGACCGACTCCCGCGTCCTCCTGATGATCGAGAGGGGAACGCCGTCGTGCCCCAATGAAAAAAACCCGCCCTCGAGCCGAGTGCGGGTTTTTTTATTGCGGCTTCGCTGGCGGTCGCAAAGGCCGCCGCGGCGCGACAAGCTCAGTGACCGAAGTACACCGACGAACGATCAGCTGCGGCCGGCACGGTCACGCGCTGGCCCGACTGCGACGTCGCCGCCGGGTTCGCGCCGTAGCCCGTTGCATCAGCCTGCGCACCGGTGTTCTGGGCTGCCGCGATCTTCGCCTGTGCGGCCTGGATGTTTTCCGGATAGTTGATCCAGTCGTTCGGGTTGTAGCCGGCCTTTTCCAGCTGGGCCAGTTCGGCACGCACTTGCGCGCGCGTCAGCGGCTGCTGGTTCGATTGAGCGAACGAGACGACCGGTGCGGCCACCAGAGCGGCCAGTGCAACTGCCTTGATCAGCGATTTCATGATGCGTTACCTCCAGATTTGTCTTGTCAGGCGCTTCGGACTGGGTAGTCGTTGCGCATGAGTGAAAGTCTAGGCGGCACGGCTATCAGGGTAAATACTTAAATCGCAAATTCACTGTTGACCGAAACCGTACAATTGCCGCGCATTCGATCGAATCATCAGATGATTATGGCCGCATCCGCAGCCAATAGGCTCTGCGCGCTCTCGCCCGGCTCGCGCGGTGCGGATCGATTCACCGGGCCGTGGACGACCGCCCAGAGGTTGCCACGTTTGCCCCGCTTCTCCGTTCGACACCTCAGCGGACCTGCTCCGCCTCCACCGCCCCCGACGACAGGTCGAACAGCAGCGCCTTGAGGCGCATCCGGTCGGCGGCAGCGACTTCGTCGAACGCCGCGTGGTGAAGCGTCCAGCCCGACCCGGCCGGATCGGCATGCACCGCACGCACCGTCCCGTCGAGCGTCAGCAGCGCGACACGGTCCTCGTCCGCATACGGCAACTGCACGCGCAACGGCTCGCCGGCCGCCGCGAGCGGCCGGTCGAGCGCGATCGACAGTCCGTTCAGGCTGAGATCGCGCACGATCCCGATGCCGTCGGCCTGCGCCGGCCCGCCGGTGCAGCGGGCCGCGATCCGTACCGGCACGCGCGGCTCCGCGCGCGTGCGCAACCGGTCGACGAAGCCCGGCGGCGACAGCACCATGAACGGCGCGGCGCCCGTCGCCTGCACCGCTTCGACCGTCGCACCGAAGCGCGACACGGCCGACCGGCCGATCGCGACCGCCTCGACGTCGTCGCCGCGGGCAAACTCGAGCACGACCGCCGGCTGCGGCTCGACGAACAGCGCGCCCGATGCGCCGACCCCGATCAACCGGCAGCGCTGCAGCACGCGGGTCGCGCCGACCCGCCGCCGGATGCCGATCGCGGCGCCGGCCGACAGCCCCATGCGCGTGGCCGCCGGCACGGTGTCGTGCGCCGGCGCGGCAGGCTCGGCGTCATCGCGCCGGCGCACGGGCCGGAAGTGATCGAACAGGAAGTCATGCTGCGCGGGATCGCGCAGCGTCGTGCCGGCGGGCAGCAGCGCGGCGCCGCCGGCATCGTAGAGATCGAAGCGGAGCGGGACGCCGGCGGAGATGTCATCGCGCGCGAGCGCGACGTGATCGGTGATGAGCCGCATCGGAAAGGCGCGGAGCGACCGCGCGAGCTGTCGTGACAACGTTATTACGGCAGCCTCGCGCGAAATCTGAACGGCTCGTTACTCCGAACCGCTGGTCGCGTCGGGTGAAGCCGGTGTCGGCGCCGGCGTTGCGGAAGGCGCGACGGCCGGGGCGGAGCCGAGGCCGCCACCGGCGTTGCCCGGGCTCGTCGCATTGCCGCCCGCCGCCGCCGGCTGCGCGACCGGCGGTTGCGACGCCGACAACGCAGCGGCCGACGCCGCCACCTCGGACGCGGGCACCCATTCCTCGACGATGCCGCCGGATGCCGCCTCGGGCGCCGACGCGCCGGATGCGGCCGACGCCGCGGCTGCATCCGCCTCCGGCTCGCGCTCGATACGCTGCGTCCTGACGGGCGCCGCCGCCTGCTTCGGCTCGGGCCCGAACCAGCCGTCGACCAGGTCCGTCACCCGTTCACGCACCGAAGCGAACCAGCCGGGCGACGGTTCGGTGTCGAATTTCAGCTTCGTGTCGACGATCCGGGCGCGTTGCGCGCGCTGGAAGAAGTCGCCGACGATCGGCAGCGCGCTGTGCGCGCCTTGCCCCCAGTAGTCGCTGCGCAGCGTCACGCGGCCGTCGTCGAAACCGACCCACGCGCCGGCCACCAGCCCGGGCTGCATCAGGATGAACCAGCCGTCCGCGTTGTCCTGCGTGGTGCCGGTCTTGCCGGCCACGTCGCCGCGAATGCCGAAGCGCGTACGGATGCTGCTGCCGGTGCCGCGCGTCACGACGCCGCGCATCACGTCGAGCAGCGTCTTGTCGGTTTCGGCGTCGAGCGCGCGCTCGGGCGGCGCCGGCGCGTATTCGGCGAGCACCTCGCCCCGGCGGTTCTCGATGCGCGTCACCATTTGCGGCTCGACGTACAGCCCGCCGTTCGCGATCGTCGCGTACGACGCGACCATCTCCTTCAGCGTCACGGGGCTCGTGCCGAGCGCAAGCGACGGCACGCGCTCGAGCGGGCTTTCGCGCACGCCCATGTCGCGCGCGAACCGCGCCACGGCCGCCGGACCGACCTTCTCCATCACCTGCGCGGTGATCCGGTTGCGCGACAGCGCGACCGCGTCGCGCAGCGTCATCGGCTTGCCCGTCGGCGGCGCGTCGTCGCTCGGCCGCCAGATCTCGCCGCCCTTCAGCGGAATCTCGACCGCCTGGTCGATGAAGGTGTCGTCCGGCTTCATCCCGTTCGCGAACGCGACGCCATAGACGAACGGCTTGAAGGTCGAGCCCGGCTGACGCCGCGCCTGCGCGACGTGATCGAACGGCTCGTTCGTGAAGTCGCGGCTGCCGACCCACGCGCGAATCTGCCCGTCGCGCGGATCGATCGCGACGAAGCCGGCCTGCACGTCGGTCTTCGCCTTGCACAGCGCGCGCATGAAGCCGCGGTCGGCGGCGAGCTGCTTCATCGCGGCCGCATCGTTCTTGCCGGCGTCCTGCGCGGCCTTGTATTCGGGCGACTCGCGCATGAAGGTGCGGAACACCTCGTTGTCGGTGCCGCAGCCGTCGCGGCCGCTCCACGCATTGTTCGCGATGCCCTGCAGCTGATTCGCCTGCAGCGTCAGCGCCTGGGTCGCCATCTGCTGCAGACGCGAATCGATCGTGGTGCGCACGATCAGCCCGTCCGAATAGATGTTGTAGTCGTTGCGGTCGGCCCAGCCGATCAGCCATTTGCGCAGTTGCTGCGCGAAGTGCGGCGCGGGCCCCGGCGGCTCCTTCTGGCGCTCGAAGTCGATGCGCAGCGGCCGGCGCTGCAACTGCGCGAACTGCGCCGGCGACAGCTTGCCGTACTTCACCATCTGGCCGAGCACCGTGTTGCGCCGCTGCAGCGCGCGCTCGGGATTCAGCACCGGGTTGTAGTAGCTGTTGCCCTTCAGCATCCCGACGAGCGTCGCGCTGTCGAGCACGTCGAGCTCGTCGGCCGACTTGTCGAAATAGGTGCGCGCGGCCATCTCGACGCCGTACGCGTTGTACAGGAACGGCACCGTGTTCAGGTAGGTCTCGAGGATCTGGTCCTTGCTGTAGACGGCCTCGATCTTCAGCGCGGTGATCGCCTCCTTCATCTTGCGCGTGAGCGTCGGCGCGCGGCCGATCTCGTCCGGATACAGGTTGCGCGCGAGCTGTTGCGTGATCGTCGAGCCGCCCTGGCGGCTGCCCGAGAACGTATGGAGCGCGGCCGACGCCGTGCGCTTCCAGTCGAGACCGTGATGCTCGTAGAAACGATGGTCCTCGGTGGCGATCAGCGCGTCGACCATGTGCGGCGAGATCTGCTTGAGCGACACCCATTCGCGGTTCGACGGCTTGAATTCCGCCAGCACCTTGCCGTCGGCGGACAGCACCTGCGCCGGCTGGTCGACGCGCGCCTTGCGGATGTCGCCGATGCCCGGCGTGAACGGAATCAGCACCAGCACGTACAGCAGGAACAGCGCGGGCACGGCGGCAGCCGCGCGCAGCACGCCGCGGCGCGTCGGATGACGGAGATGGTGCCAGGCGCTGGCCAGGACACGCTTGACGAGCACGGCGGCAGCGGCCGCGACGGGTTGGGCGCGCGCGACCCATTTGGCACTGAGGTCACGCACTGACGACACGTTTCGGCGATTCACGCGGGTGGGGGATCTGCTGGAAAGGCTGCATCGTACCAAAACTCGCGCGGCCCACCGGCCGGCGGCCGTCCCGGGCCTGCGCGAACGGCGTCCGGGCGTGCGTTTTTACAACAAAAAAAGGCGCGCGCCCCGCAACGGGGCCGCGCGCCAAGCCTGGTACAACGGTGCCGTGCGCCGCTGCTCAGCGCACGAGAAAACCGTAGGTCAGCGGATCGCGCTCGTCGACGATCCAGTTCGCGAATCCGCAGATGTGCGCGCTGCCCTCCACTTCCGGGATCACGGCCGGGATGTCGCCGACCGTCGTCTCGCGCAGCACGCGCCCCTTGAACACGGTGCCGACGATCGACTCGTTGACGAGCGTGTCGCCGGCCGCGAGCCGGCCGCGCAGGTACAACTGCGCGACGCGGCCGCCGGTGCCGGAGCCGGTCGGCGAGCGGTCGACCTCGCGATCCGCGAACACGCAGCAATTTGCCTGCGTCGAGCCCGGATGGCGCGGCGCGTTCGCGATGATCGTGCCGTAGATATGGTTGATCTCCGGAATCTCCGGATGCACGACCGGATATTTCGCGTTCGCGGCGGCTTTCACTTCGGCGCCGAAGCGGATCAGCTTCTCCACGGCCGCCTCGCGCACCGGCAGGTCGAACGGCGCGCCGTCGACGTAGAAATAGAACGCGCCGCCATACGCGATGTCGCCGGTCACGGTGCCGAACGACGGCGTGTCGACCGACACGTCGCGCTGCCAGATGAACGACGGCACGTTGACGAAGCGCACCGGCCCCGCGTGCTCGCCGTCCCATTTCACGAACGCCTCGATGAAGCCGCAGGGCGCGTCGATGCCGACGCGCGTCTCCGGCACCGTGCGCTGCACCCAGCCGAGCTCGACCGCGGCGGTCGACAGCGCGATCACGCCGTGCCCGCAATGGTCGCTGTAGCCTTCGTTGTGCACGAAGATCACGCCGAAATCCGCGTTCGGCGACACCGGCTCGGTCAGGTAGCCGCCGTACATGTCGGCGTGGCCGCGCGGCTCGAACATCAGCGCGCGGCGGATCTCGTCCGCGTTCTCCTTGAGCCATGCGCGGCGCTGGACGATCGTGTCGCCGGGCAGGCGCGGCAACCCGCTCGTGACGATGCGGAACGCTTCGCCGCCGGTATGGACTTCGACGGTGGAAAGGGATCGGGAAATTTTCATGAAGATCGAATGCGTGAAGACGAACGACGGCGCACCGGCGCCGTCGTTCCGGTAACGGTTTTACTTCGCGTACGGTTCGGGCAGCCCGTTGCGGATCACGTAGACGCTGGTCGGCGCGCCCTTCAGGTCGCCGTGTTCGTCGAACGAATAGGTGCCCGCGACGCCCGCATAGTTCGACTTCGCCAGCTGCGCGATCAGCTTCGCCTTGTCGGTGGTCGTGCCGGCCTTGACCATCGCGTCGGCGAGCAGCTTCATGCCGTCGTAGTAGTTGACGCCGTAGACCTGCGTATCCGTGTGATAGGTGTCGTGGTACTTCTTCAGGAATTCGCGGCCGGCTGGCGTCTTCTCGAGCGCGACGCCGCCCTGCGCGCAATAGACGATCGACGCGGCCTCGCCCGCGACCTTGCCCATGTCGGCCGAGCAGATGCCGTCGCCGCCGAGCAGCTTCGCGCGCAAGCCGCGCTGCTTCATCTGCTTCGCCATCGGCGCGCCCTGCGCCGCATAGCCGCCGAGGAAGATCACGTCGGGATTGCTGGCCTTGATCTTGGTGAGAATGCCGAGGAAATCGGTGGCCGACGAGTTCGTGTACTCCTGGTCGACGATCTTGATCCCGTTCGCCTTCGCGACGTTCATGAACTGCTCGGCGACGCCCTGCCCGTACGCGGTGCGATCGTCGATGACCGCGGCGGTTTTCGCGTTCAGCGTCTTCGCGGCGAAGGTCGCCATCGTGCCGCCGAGCTGTTCGTCGCTCGCGCCGATCCGGAAGATGTTCTTGAAGCCCTGCCGCGTGAGTGCCGGGTTCGACGCGACCGGCAGCATCGGGACGCCTGCGTTGCTGTACACACGCGATGCCGGGATGGCGACGCCCGAGTTGTACGGCCCGAGCACCGCGACCACGCCCTTGTCGACCAGGTTCTGCGCGACCTGCACGCCCGCTTTCGGGTCGGCCTGGTCGTCGTCCGACACCAGCTTGAACGTGACCGTCTTGCCGGCCACCTTCACGCCCGCCTTGTTGAGCTCGTCGACGGCGAGGCGCGCGCCGTTTTCATTGTCCTTGCCGTTCGCGGCCTGCGGGCCGGTGAGCGGCGCGGAATGGCCGATCATCACGACTTCCTGCGCGTGCGCGGCGCTCAGCGCGCCGGCGGCAACGGCCACCGAGAGCGCGGTAACGAAGTGTCGCATGGTGTCTCCTGATTGGTTTTGTGTGAAACCAATGTAGGACACATGTGGTCACCATGCAAGCAATTTCAAAAAGTTTTTTGCGATTCTGGTCATTTTTTAGACCAGAATAAGGCGGCGCGCATTACTTCGGCGTGATGTCGCGACGCACGCGAAGAATGTGCTGCTCGACATAGAACGCGGCCGCATCGGCGTCGCCGGACACGATCGCCTCGTAGATCAGCCGGTGCTCGGACACGTAGAGCCGGATGCGGCCCGCGTCGTAGATGCCGTCGTCCTTCAGCCGCTTCCACAGCGGCTGGTCCATCGTCTTCGCGACTTCGTCCGCGATCTTCACGATCAGCGCGTCGCCGGTCATCAGCGCGAGCTGCCGGTGGAACAGCCGGTCGCTCTCGTTCCACAGCGCGCGCTGCTGCGGATCGTCGATGTCGGAGACGGTTTCCATCTGTGCGAGATAGCCTTCGGCGACGGGATCGGCGCGACCGTGCGCGGCCGCGAGGCGCGCGATCGCGGGCTCGAGGATGAGCCGCACGTCGAGCGTCGACGTCGGGCTGAAGTCGGCATCGGGCGCGCCTTCCGGGTCGCCGCGCTGCGCGAGTACGTCGAGCGGCGCCGGCACGACGTAGGTGCCCGAATTGCGCTTCGTGAACACGAGCCCTTCGTTCTGCAACGCGCCCAGCGCCTCGCGCACGGCCGGCCGGCCAACCTGGAACAGCGCCGCGAGTTCGCGCTCCGACGGCAGCCTGGAATCGGCCGCGTAGCGCCCCGCGCGAATCTCGTCGCGAATCCTTTCGGCGACCTGTTCGTAGATCTGCAGCGGCCGGAAACCGGCTTCGAGCGATTCGGGACGTGCGGACATCATCTGGGGCTCCTGCCCGGTCGGGTGGGGGATCGGGAATGCGTCGCACTATACCGGAGCGGTACCGGCGCCGGTGCGCGCGACGCCCATCTGGACGGATATTAGAACCAAAATCGGCCGTCCGCTGGCTTTTCCGGCTTGCCCGGTGGCCGGAAACTGGTATAGATTTGATCCAGACCGCCTGCCACCGCGACAGCCGGCCGCCTCCGTGGCGAGCGCGCGATGCGCCCGTCTCCCACGCCCACCGCCCCAACCGACCGACACGATGACCGCCCTCTCCCGGATTCCCTCTTTCGACGCCGCCGAAACGGCCGCGCTGCTCGACTACCCCGCGCTGCTCGCGACGCTCAGGCACACCGTCGACGAATACGCGGCGGGCGAGATCGTCAGTCCCGAACGCCTGGTCGTGCCGCTGCAGGCCGGCGGCGTGATGCTGTCGATGCCGTCGAGCGCGCGCGACCTCGCGAGCCACAAGCTCGTGAACGTGTGCCCCGGCAACGGCGCGCGCGGGCTGCCGACGATCCTCGGGCAGGTGAGCGCATACGATGCGACGACCGGCGAGCTGCGCTTCGTGCTCGACGGCCCGACGGTCACCGGGCGCCGCACGGCGGCCGTTACCGCGCTGGGCATCCAGGCGCTGCACGGCGCCGCGCCGCGTGACATCCTGCTGATCGGCACCGGCAAGCAGGCGGCCAATCACGCGGAAGCGCTCGCGGCGATCTTTCCGGACGCGCGCCTGCACGTGCGCGGCTCGCGCGCCGACAGCGCGGCCGCGTTCTGCGCCGCGCACCGCGCTCAGGCGCCGCAGCTCGCGCCGCTCGACGGTGATGCGATTCCCGATGCGATCGATGTCGTCGTCACGCTGACGACGAGCCGCACGCCCGTCTATCGCGAAGCGGCACGCGAAGGCCGCCTCGTGGTCGGGGTCGGCGCGTTCACCGCGGATGCCGCCGAGATCGACGCCGATACCGTGCGCCACAGCCGGCTCGTCGTCGACGATCCGGCCGGCGCGCGCCACGAGGCCGGCGACCTGATCGTCGCGCAGGTCGACTGGCAGCAGGTCGCGTCGCTCGCCGACGTGCTGCGCGGCGCCTTCGCGCGCGGCGGCCCGCTGCTGTTCAAGACCGTCGGCTGCGCCGCATGGGATCTGGCCGCGTGCCGCACGGCACGCGACGCGCTGGCCGCGCGCCGGCACGGCTGATTCGACGGCGGCGGCGACCGGCAACCTGCCGGTTGCACCACGCACGCCAGCCAGCGCGGCTCGGGCGTCGCCGCCGCCTTCCCGTACGCGTTGTAGGAATCGCCCTACAACACGTCGAAGCGGCCTACACAAACTTCCAGTTCAGCCGATTTCATTTTTGGCGGCGCAACACGATACTGCCGGCATGAATGCCAGCCTGTCACCCGCCGTCGCGCTCAGGGTGTTTCTCGTCGATCACGCCATCGCCGTCCGGCAACGGATCGCGCTGCTCGTCGGCGCGATCCGCGGCGTCGCGGTCGTCGGCGAAGCGGAAGACGGCCAGGACGCGTGGATGCACATCCGCAGCAGCCACGCGGACGTCGTGATCGTCGACCTGCGGCTCGCGGACGGCAGCGGTCTCGACCTGATCGGGATGCTGTCGAAGGCCACGCCGCGCGTCGTGACGATCGTGCTGACGAACCACTCGGCGGCGGCATTCAGAGAGGCATGCGCGGCGGCCGGCGCCGATTATTTCTTCGACAAGACCGCCGAATTCGACGCCGCATGCCGCGTCATCGAATCCCTGGTGCACGCTCGCGCGCACCACCCCTGATCGAGCCGGAGTGACTCATGTCTACCGCCACTGCCTGCGCCACCGCCCCGCCCGTCGCGCCTCGGCCAACGACTCCGCTTCGTGCGGTCGCGCGCACCGACGCCGTCAAAACCCCGGCCGCGCGCTGCTCGGGCTGCGCGATGCGCTCGATGTGCCTGCCGCCCGACCTGACTGCGGACGAGTACGGCCGCCTCGACGCGATCATCTGCTCGACCCGGCAGGTTCGCCAGGGCGACGCGCTGTTCCGCATCGACGACCCGTTCCACAGCATCTATGCAGTCCGTGCGGGCTCGTTCAAGACGGTGATGATGCATCGCGACGGCCGCGAGCACGTGACCGGCTTCCAGATCGCCGGTGAAACGCTCGGCATGGACGGCATCGGCAGCGGCCAGCACTGCTGCGACGCGATCGCGCTCGAGGACAGCGTCGTGTGCATCATCCCGTTCGGCGCGCTCGAGGCGGCGTGCCGCGAGATGAAGCCGATGCAGCATTTCCTCTACCAGATGCTGAGCAGCGAGATCGTCCGTGAATCGAGCCAGATGCTGCTGCTCGGCACGATGTCGGCCGAGCAGCGCGTCGCGCAGTTCCTGCTGAACCTGTCGGCGCGCTTCGAGGCGCGCGGTTATTCGGCATCGGAATTCAACCTGCGGATGACGCGCGAGGAAATCGGCTGCTATCTCGGCATGAAGCTCGAGACCGTCAGCCGGATGTTCTCGCGGTTCCATCGGGATTCGCTCGTCGAAACGCGCGGCAAGCGCGTGCGGATCCTCGACGCGCAGGCGCTCGCGCAGGTCTGACGCCCGACGCGCGGCCGGCGTCATTGCGCGGCCGCGCCCGTCGTGGCCGCATGCAGCGCGACCGCCTCGGGTTCGCCGGCCTGCCAGGCGGACAGCGCCTGTTCGGCTTGCGCGAACACGCGCTGTATCGTCTCGTTCACGTCGTCGCCGCTGCTGCCCGGCAGCACCGTCGGCGCGCGATCATGCATGAGCAGTTCGAGGCGTACGTCGTAGGTCCGACCGCCGTCGCCGGTCGTGCGCGACTCGATCGCCAGCAGGCATTCGTCGAACCGCGCGCGGAATCGTTCGAGCCGCACCAGCTGCGCCCCCGCCTCGCCTTCGAGCGCGGCGGAACCCGCGAATCCGACGCAGACGATCTGCATGCCCACGCCCATGTCGTTCCTCCTGACGCGGTCGCCGCTCGTCGACCGGATTGCCTGCCCCATGTTTCCCTGCCCTGCCCGCCGCGGAATCCGCCCGCACGCATGTCGCGCGGCGCGACGACGGATGCGGCGATCACTGCCGTGGCAGCATTGCCTCCGCGCGCCGTCGGCGCGAGGCGGTTCACATGCTGAACGTCTGCGACGCCTTCATTTCGATCCACGTCATCCCGGCCCGCAACCCTTCGATCGCGGCCTCGTGCTCCGTGGGATACGCATGACTGTGCTCGAACGTGTGGTGAAAGCGCGCCGGCCCGGTGCCGTGCTCGACCGACACACGGCAGCGGAACTCGCCGGATTCGCACTGTCGCGTCTCGATCTCGACCGACCAGTCGCGTTCATGAATCGTGCCTTGCAGTGTCATGCGTCCTCCTGCGGAATCAGCCGTCCATCCGGAAGTGACCGCTGTGCAGCAACACCGGCCGGCCGCCGATTTCGTCGAGCATTTGTCGTGCCTTCGCCTCGATCGCCGACCGGTGCGCATCGAACGCGTGCAGCAAATCCCGCTCCAGCAGCGACGGCGCACCGAAATGGTCTTCCAGTGCTTCGGCCGTGATCGCGCACTGCACGCAGCGGCCGTCGACCAGCGCCGAAAACGCGACGACCAGATCGCGCGCGCAATATTCGGGCGGTTCGGGTGGAAAGGCAATCTGCATCTGTCCGCCTGTCATCGTCGGGGCAATTCATGCCATGAGCATAGCGGCCCGCGGCACCGCACGCTTGACCCACGTCAACCGGTTCGCTGCGCCGCACGAAGCAACGCCCGACGGGCGCTCAGCCCGCTTCCGCGTCGATCGCCGCGCCGCGCTCCGCCAGCAGTTCGCGCAGCACGCTGCGATGGCAGCGGCGCTCGTCCTCGCAGTAGCAGCCGATCGAGAACGCGCTCGTCGCCGACAGCGCGGCGAGCAGGTCCAGCACCTTCGGTGCGTCGCCGTGCGCCATTTCCGCGCGGAAGTGGCGCGTGAACGCACGCCATTCGGCATCGGTTTCGGCAGCCTGCGCCTGCGCGACCAGCTCGGGGCTCGGCGACAGCGTCGGCAGCCACACATCATAGTAGTTGCGCGATGCGAATTCCGTCTTGGGTACCCCGCGCGGCGGCCGCCGCACCGTGCCGATCCTCAGGCCCTCGCCGGCCGCGCGTGGCGTGCCGAGCCGTACGATTCGAATTGCCATGCCGCTCCTTCGTCTTGCGTTCGATCCGCCATCGTACCGCCGCGCCGCCGCCGCGCAAGAAAAAACCGGCTGCCTCCGCGAGGGAGACAGCCGGTTCATGCGATGCGATCGGGCGCCCGGGGGCGCACCGGTCAGACGCCGCTCTTCAGCACCTTGCCGATCGCATCCGCGACGATGCCGACGTTCGAATCGTTCAGCCCAGCGACGCACATGCGGCCCGAACGCAGGATGTACACGCCGTGCACTTCGCGCAGCGCATCGACCTGCGATTCGGTCAGGCCCGTGTACGTGAACATCCCGCGCTGCTTCACGTAGCGCGTGAGGGCTTCGCCGCTGACGTAGTCGCGCAGGCCGTCGTGGATCGACTGGCGCATCCGCGCGATCCGGCGGCACATCGCGGCGAGTTCCTCTTCCCACTGCTTGCGCAGCGCGGGCGTGTTCAGCACGGTCGCGACGACCTTCGCGCCGTAGGTTTGCGGGTTGCTGTAGTTCGAGCGCACCGCGCCGGCCAGTTGGCCCAGCACGCGCTCGGCCGCGGCTGCATCGTCGCAGACGACGCTCAGGCCGCCCACGCGCTCGCCGTACAGCGAGAAGTTCTTCGAGAACGAGTTCGCGACGAGTGCCGGCACGCCGCGGCGGGCCAGTTCGCGCACGGCGAACGCGTCCGCGTCGAGGCCCGCGCCGAAGCCCTGGTACGCCATGTCGACGAACGGCAGCAGCCCGCGCGCCTCGACCACGTCGATCAGCTTCTCCCACTGGCCTTCGTCGAGATCGACGCCGGTCGGATTATGGCAGCACGCGTGCAGCAATACGATGCTGCGCGCCGGCAGCGCGTCGATCGCCGCGAGCATCGCGTCGAACTTCAGGCCGCCCGTCGCTTCGTCGTAGTACGGGTACGTGTTCACCGTGAAGCCCGCGCGCTCGAAGATGAAGCGGTGGTTTTCCCAGCTCGGGTCGCTGAGCCACACCTGCGCGTCCGGGAAGTAGCGCTTCAGGAAATCGGCGCCCACTTTCAGCGCGCCCGAGCCGCCCAGCGTCTGCACGGTCGCGATGCGCCCGGCCGCACGCGCCGGATGATCGGCGCCGAACACCAGCGCCTGCACGGCGTCGCGATACGCGGCGAGGCCGACCATCGGCAGGTAAGGCTTCGGGCCGAGGTCGCGCTGCAGCGCGGTTTCGGCTTCGCGCACGGCCCCCATCACGGGAATCCGGCCTTCGGCATCGAAATAGATGCCGATGCTCAGGTTGACCTTCTGATCGCGCGGATCTTTCTGGAAGTTCTCGTTGAGCGTCAGGATCGGATCGCCCGGGTACGCGTCGATGTGTTCGAACATGGCTATGTCGGTCTCGTTTGGAAGAATGGTCGGGATGCCCGTGTCAGCGCGCGGACGCGCCGTCGCGCATCACATAGTCCGCATTCTTCTGACGGAAGCGATACCCGACCGCGAGCACCGCGAGCCATACGGGAATCAGGTACACCGACAGGCGGAGATCCGGCGTCAGGTACATCACGACGAGAATGCCGGCCATGAACGCCAGGCACAGGTAATTCGTGAAAGGATAGCCCAGACTGCGGAACGAAGTCTGCTCTCCGGCGATGCGCTTGGCTTGGCGGAACTTCAGGTGGATCAGCGTGATCATCGCCCAGTTGATGATCAGCGCCGACACGACGAGGCCCATCAGCACCTCGAACGCCTTGCCCGGCATGAAGTAGTTGACCAGCACGCACGCGCCGGTGGCGAGCGCCGACGCGCCGAGCGCGGCGAGCGGAATGCCGCGCTTGTTCACCGAGCACAGCACCTTCGGCGCGTTGCCCTGCTTCGCGAGGCCGAACAGCATCCGGCTGTTGCTGTACACGCCGCTGTTGTAGACCGACAGCGCGGCCGTCAGCACGACCACGTTCAGCACGTTCGCGACCAGGTTGCTGCTCAGCGCGTGGAAGATCAGCACGAACGGGCTGCCGCCGGTGACGACCTTCTCCCACGGATACAGCGACAGCAGCACGGCGAGCGCGCCGATGTAGAAAATCAGGATCCGGTAGATCACCTGATTGGTCGCGCGCGGAATGCTGTGCTTCGGATCGTCGGCCTCGGCCGCGGTGATGCCGATCAGCTCCAGCCCGCCGAACGAGAACATGATCGCCGCCATCGACATCACGAGCCCCGACACGCCGTTCGGGAAGAAGCCGCCGTGCTGCCACAGGTTCGCGACGCTCGCTTCCGGCCCAGCATGGCCGCTCGCGAGCAGCCATCCGCCGAAGCCGATCATCCCGACGATCGCGGCGACCTTGATGATCGAGAACCAGAATTCCGTCTCGCCGTACGACTTCACGCTCGCCAGGTTCAGCAGGTTGATCGCGACGAAGAACACCAGCGCCGACACCCAGGTCGGCACGCCGGGCCACCAGTACTGCACGTAGATCCCGACGGCCGACAGCTCGGCCATGCTGACGAGGATGTACAGCACCCAGTAGTTCCAGCCGGACAGGAAGCCGGTGAAGTGGCCGACGTACTTGTCGGCGAAGTAGCTGAACGAGCCGGCGACCGGCTCGTCGACCACCATCTCGCCGAGCTGGCGCATGATGAAGAACGCGACGACGCCGGCCACCGCGTAGCCGAGCAGCACGGACGGGCCGGCCATCTTGATCGTCTGCGCGATGCCGAGGAACAACCCCGTGCCGAGCGCGCCACCGAGCGCGATCAGCTGGATGTGCCGGTTCTTCAGCCCCCGCTTCAGGCCGTCCTTCTCGTTTCCAGAAACCATGTCTTCTCCATTTTGCCCGCCTCCGCCGGAAGCGGTGCGGCGCGCCTCGGTGTGCCGGGCGCTGTTTTGCTGTGCCGGCGGCCGTTCGTGGAGCCGCCGGGTTGGGGACTGCAATCTTCGCGTGGCGACCCCCGATTCCTGTCGGCAGGCCCACCAGACCGGCCACCGACCGTCGCTCTCGCCGCCTTGCTGCAGGCGCACACGAAAATCCGGCGTCAGTTTAGCGTCGCGACAGCGAAATCGGGTTGCGTAACCGGCTCATGCAAACCCTACATTATGAGATAAGATTGCGCCCGGGAGACAGATGAGGAAACAAAAATGCCTGAACCGGTTCTCGATCGCATCGATCGCCATTTGCTATCGGTGCTGCAGGAGAACGGCCGTGCGTCGAACCTCGACCTGGCGAAGGCCGTCGGCCTGTCGCCCGCGCAGACGCTGCGACGCCACCGCCGGCTGGAGGAGATCGGCGCGATCCGCCGTTACGAAACCCGTCTGTGCCCCGACACGCTCGGGTTCGGCGTCACCGCGTTCGTGCACGTGACGATGGAGCGCGGGCATATCCGCGACCTGTCGAAGTTCCAGAAACTCGTGTCGGATCTCGCGCAGATCCAGGAATGTTTCTCGGTGACGGGCGATATCGACTACGTGCTGAAGGTCGTCGCGCGCGACCTGAAGGGGCTGTCCACCTTCCTGCTCGAAACGCTGATGCGGATTCCCGGCGTGAGCGGCGTGCATTCGAGCGTGTGCCTCGACGAGATCAAGTGCACGAGTGCGATGCCGGTGGAAGGCTGATGCGGCGCCACGCGACCGGCGGGGCGATGCCCGGTTCGGCAGCCGCGCTCAGCGCACCGCCTCGAACGCGCTGATCAGCAACGCCCCGCACGCAATCACCAGACACCCGCCGGCGCGACGCGGCGTCAGCCGCTCGCCGAGATACACGCGCGCGATCAGCGCCGCGAACACCACGCTCGTTTCGCGCGGCGCCGATACCGGCCCCATCGGCGCACGATCCATCGCCCAGATCACGATCCCGTATGCGAGCGCCGCGCACACGCCGCCGCATGCGGCCTTCGCCGTTTCACCGACATCCTGCGCGAGCCGCAGCGGCCCCGCCCGCAGCCGGTAGTACGCGGCCATCAGCAAGCCGGTCAGCACGAACATCCACGCCGTATAGCCGACCGTGCTGCCGCTTTCCCGCACGCCGATCCCGTCGACCACGCTGTACGCGGCGATCGATACGCCGGTGGCGAACGCAGTCGGCAGCACCTGCGTCATCCGGTGCCGCGCGCCGCGTCCGCGCTCCAGCCCGATCGCCATGATGCCGGCGCAGATCAGCACGAGCCCGCCTTGCGCACCCGCGTTCAGGCGCTCGCCCGCGAACGCCGCCGCGCCCAGCGTGACGAGCAGCGGCGCGGTGCCGCGTGCGACCGGATAGGCGACGCTCAGGTCGCCGTGCTCGTAAGCGCGCACCAGCAGCAGCGTATAGACGACGTGGAGCACCGCCGATGCGACGACGCAGGCCCAGCTCGCGGGCGTGATCGGCGCGGCGGCCGGCAGGAACAGCAGCGCGAACAGCCCGATCGCGATCTGCAGCACCGTGGCCGAGCGCAACCGGTCGCCGCTGCTGCGCACGAGCGCATTCCACGACGCATGCAGGAAGGCGGCGCACAGGACGGCAAACAGAACGGGAATCGGCACGTTGAGTACTCGCTGACGGCCGGCAACGCGAAATCGTCGCCGCGGGCCAACCATCGTATGAATGCGTCACACGATTGTCAAAAAAGCAACCCGGCCCGGCACCTCGCGAATCGGCCCGCCACGGGCTGTCGCCCGCCCCGCGCGGCATGCGCGGCCGTAACCGTGCGCGCCGCCGAATGTGTCGCCCAGGTTGCATCCGCGTGCCCCCTTTCCGCTTTCTTTCGCGCCGCGTCGCGCCGTAATGGAATCGATACCGCGGCGCAACCGTCGCGAAACCGGTCCGCCCCCATATCTTCATACCGAACTGCTTCAATGCCGGGGCTTTATAGCGTTCCGCGCCGGACCGACACGGCGACGGGGCCGATCTTCACCGTCGAAAGCTACCTGGAGTTTCCCGATGTTCCGTCAAGCCTTGCTCGTCACCGCCTGCGCAGCCGCGGCGCTTGCGCTGTTCGCCTGCGGCGGCAGCGACGATCCCACGTCGACGCCCGCCGTGTCGTCGCAGGACGCGCTGCAGACCGCCACGCCGATCAAGCACGTCGTCGTGATCTACGGCGAAAACGTGTCGTTCGACCACTACTTCGGTACCTACCCGAACGCGTCGAACCCGTCCGGCGAACCGGCCTTCAACGCGAAGCCCGGCACGCCGGCGATCAACGGGCTGACGGGCACGCTGCTCACCGCGAACCCGAACTTCACGAACACGGCCAACGGCACCGACGCCGCAAACCCGTTCCGCCTCGACCGCACGCAGGCCGCGACCGCCGACCAGAACCACGCGTACACGGCCGAGCAGCAGGCCGAGGACAACGGCCTCGCCGACCTGTTCCCGAAATACACCGGCAAGGGTTCGTCCGGCGGCGCCGGCGCGTTCGGCACGAAGGGCCAGGTGATGGGCTACTTCGACGGCAACACCGTGACCGCGCTGTGGAACTACGCGCAGCGCTTCGCGATGAGCGACAACGCGTACACGACGGTCTACGGCCCGTCGACGCCGGGCGCGCTGAACGTCGTGTCGGGCCAGACCAACGGGATGCAGATCGTCAAGACGTCGAAGCAGCCGTCGACGCTCGCCGCCACCTCGTACTACATCAACGACGGCCAGGGCGGCTTCACGATGATCAACGACGTCGACCCGGGCTTCGACGTGTGCTCGAGCACGACCGACCAGGCGATGATGAGCGGCAAGAACATCGGCGACCTGCTGAACAGCGCGAAGATCACGTGGGGCGGCTTCATGGGCGGCTTCAACCTGTCGACGACCAACAGCAACGGCACGACCGGCTGCAGCCGCAGCACGGTCGCCACCGCCGTGAACGCCGCGACGACCGACTACATCCCGCACCACAACTGGTTCCAGTACTACGCGTCGACCGCGAACCCGCAGCACACGCGCCCGAGCGCGGTCGCGGCGATCGGCTCGAGCTTCGAAGCCGACGGCAAGACGGCCGAACCGGCGAACCACCAGTACGACACCGACGACTTCTTCGCGGCCGTGAAGGCCGGCAACTTCCCGTCGGTCAGCTTCCTGAAGGCGCCGGCCGCGCAGGATGCGCACGCCGGCTACTCGGATCCGCTCGACGAGCAGGCGTTCGTGACGAAGGTCGTCAACTTCCTGCAGCAGCAGCCGGACTGGCAGAACACGGCCGTGATCGTCACCTATGACGACTCGGACGGCTGGTACGACCACGCGTACATGGCACCGACCCGTGCGTCGTCCGACGCGGTCGACCAGGTGAACGGCAACGGCAAGTGCGGCTCGGGCGGCACCACCGGCGTGAACGGCGGCACGGTGAACGGCCGCTGCGGCCCGGGCGTGCGCATCCCGCTGGTCGTGATCTCGCCGTACGCGAAGCAGAACTACGTCGACCACACGTTGATCGACCAGGCGTCCGTCGTGCGCTTCATCGAGGACAACTGGCTCGGCGGCCAGCGCATCGGCGGCGGTTCGTTCGATGCGACGGCCGGCGACCTGCGCGGGCTGTTCGACTTCTCGTCGAAGCCGAACACGGCGCCGCTTTATGTCGATCCGGCGCAAGGCACCGTGCTGAGCGCGGCGCCGTCGATCTGACCGGCATCGCGTAACCGGTCGCAGCAGGCAACAGCAGGCCGGCGCATCGTGCGCCGGCCGTTTCCGTTTAACGCGCCGCTTTCACACGGTGCCCGATTTTCGACCGACAGCATGACAGCTCGTCCCGCGTTCCCGTCTCCCGACGCATCCGGCGCCGCCGCGTCGCGTTCCCCTGCCCGCGTGCCGCGCCGCGCGGCGTTCGCGCTCGGCGCGGCCGTGCTCGGTTACGGCGCGTTCGCGATCGCGTTTCCGGCCCGTACGCCGGCGGCGATTGGCGACGTCGTCGCCGGCTGGACGGGTGCGAATCCGCATCCGGTCGTGCTGCAGCGCCCGGCCGCGCAGCCGCTGTCGGCGGTCGCGCAGCTCGGGCGCGCGCTGTTCGCCGATCCGTCGCTGTCGGCATCCGGCAAGCAGTCGTGCGCGTCGTGCCATAGCCCCGATCATGCGTACGGCCCGCCGAACGGGCTCGACGTGCAGCCGGGCGGCCTCGCGATGACGCAGCAGGGCTACCGCCCGCCGCCGTCGCTGATGTACCTGTATCGCCAGCCCAACTTCAGCATCGGCCCCGATGCCGGCGAAAACGACGCCGCGCCGAGCGTCGCACAGCAGGCGGCATCCGCGGCTGGCGTCGTCAAGGCGCAGAAGGTGGCCGGCACGTCGGCCGCGCCGCAACTCGTGCCGCAAGGCGGGATGTTCTGGGACGGCCGCGCCGATACGTTGCAGCAGCAAGCGTTCGGGCCGCTGCTGAATCCGGTCGAGATGGCCAATGCGAGCATCGACGACGTCGCGCGCAAGCTCGCGCAGTCGCCGCATCGCGCGCAGTTCGAGCAGTTGTTCGGGCCGCGTGTGTTCTCCACGCCGCAGCTCGCGGTGTCGGAGGCGATGTTCGCGATCGCGCGCTATCAGGTCGAGGATCCGTCGTTCCATCCGTACAGCAGCAAGTACGATCGCTGGCTCGAAGGCCGCGCGCGCCTCACGCAGGCCGAGTTGCGCGGGCTGAAGCTCTTCAACGATCCGGACAAGGCGAATTGCGCCGGCTGCCACCTGTCGAAGCCCGGCAAGGACGGCTTGCCGCCGATGTTTACCGACTACCAGTACGAGGCGCTCGGCGCGCCGCGCAACAAGGCGCTCGCGCAGAACCGCAACCCGGCGTTCTACGATCTCGGCGTGTGCGGGCCGTTCCGCGCGGACCTGAAGGACCAGACGCAGTACTGCGCGATGTTCCTCACGCCGACGCTGCGCAACGCGGCGACGCGCCACGTGTTCTTCCACAACGGCGTGTTCCATACGCTCGACCAGGTGATGGCGTTCTACAACGAGCGCAGCATCTCGCCGCAGAAGTTCTATCCGCGCGGCGCGGACGGCAAGCTCGACGTGTACGACGACATCCCGGCGAGGTACCGCGCGAACGTCGACGTGACGGATGCGCCGTTCGACCGCAAGCCCGGCGACAAGCCCGCGATGACCGAACAGGACATCAAGGATGTCGAAGCGTTTCTCGGCACGCTGACCGACGAGCCGGCACGCTGACGGCTGGCCCGCCGCCGCTTTTGGTCAGCGCTGCGCGCGGATGCAGAGGAACGCCGGCGCCAGCGACAGCTCCGCATGGAGCCGCTCCGACACGGCCTTCATCTCGGCCAGCGGCGTCGGTTCGACGAACCTGTCGAGCCGCCAGCCGGCGTCGGCGAGCGCGTTCAGGATGTCGGCAAGCGGCCGGCGCCACGCTTCGACATAGGGCTTCGGTTCGCCGAAACCCGACCAGTGGAAGCCGAAACGGCTCGTATCGAAGTACGTGGCGTCCCCGCGTGTGCGCTCGTCCATCCAGTCGCGCATCGGGTGCGCCATCGAGAACACGAGCGTCCCGCCGAGCCGTGCGACGCGTCTGAATTCACGCAGCGTCGGGGCGAGGTCACGCACGTAGTCGAGCGCGAGCGAGCACAGCACCTTGTCGACCGACGCGTCGGGCAGCCACGCGAGCGGCGCCTCCAGGTCGCCCTCCACGACGTCGACCGTGAGGCCTGCGCAGCGCGTTTGCGCGAGCGCGACCATCTCGGGCGTGATGTCGAATGCGTGGACGGTCGCGCCGTGACGCGCGAGGTGCGCGCTGCAGATGCCGGGCCCGCAGCCGGCGTCGAGCACCGTCAGGTCGTCGACGTCGCCGAGCAGTGCCATCGTTGTCGGACGCTCGTAGAGTGCGTTGTGCGCCTTGGTCGGCGCGATGTCCGCGTAGCGTTGCGCGAAGCTCGCATAGGCGCTGCGGGCGGACGGTTCGTTCGAATCGGGCATGCGGCATCCTTGGGCTAGGATTGGAAGATCGATTCTGCACGATCGGGGCGCGCATGGCGATGGTCGGGGCGCCGCCGCTGCGGCGCTTCAGAACTATCGCGGGTTCTCGGCCCGGTATGTGCTGTTGGGCCGCAGGACGAGCCGCTTCGCCGCCGCGTCGAGCTCCTTGCCGTGATACAGGTCCATGCATTTCAGGAAGTCGAATTTGACGTCCTTGATTTCCGACTCAACGACCGGATTCCGGTAATCGCGCGCCAGATACTTCGCGACCAGCGCTCGAACGACGTCCGGCGCGCGCTCCAGGTCGTAGTAAGTCCAGTCGCGCAGCGCGTTCGTGCTGCTGCCGATGTCCTTGCTTACGGCGGACTCCTGCCGATACGCAGTGGCCAGACACTGTGCGAGCGCCATGTCCTTGAAGTTCTGGATGTACGTACGTGAACCGGCCTCCGGCGAGGTTTGAGCCGCTTCCTTCGCTGACACCGCTGCAGGATGAAGTGCCGCACACGTCAGCGCGATCGCGATCCAGGCTTCCCTCATGACAGGCTCCAGAAATTCGCACGATCCGTACGATACCGTGCGCTCGGCTCATTGAAGTAGCAGCGGTCGTAACATGTATTTCCATTGAACAACGTTGCGTGACCCTGCGCGTCGCTCCAGCCGGAGACCTCGAACAGGATGACGCCTTGTCGCCCCGACAAGGGTCCACCGTTCGACGGCGGAAACCTGACTACCTCCGCCTTCCCCCACCGCTGCTCGAGAAAGCGATTCAAGTCACGAACGCGAAAAAAGTATTGCCGATTGTCTCCGCCCGATACCGTTTGCCCGGAAATTCGGGGAATCACCATGCCGGCCTCGCCGAGGATGTAGCTCATTCTCACCGCGCAGGTATTGCTCCACTGTTCCGAAGGGCTCGGATTGTTCACGTTCTTCTCGACGTATCCACCGATCATTTTCGCGACCCGTTCGCCGGAATTGGCCGGATCATAAATTCGCTGGGATGCCGCCCACGCAACGGCAAATGACGGTCGTTTCACTTTGGCTCCTTGTCATTGGAATGAAGTCGAATCGGCTGGCGTGCGTCGGAAAAATCACGGCCCCGCGTGGTTTCCTGACAGCCTTGGGGGCATTCGCCGCATGCATCATGATGCATTGATCGAAAGGTTTTTGTAATACCAATGCCGTGACGGTGGCAGGGGTACATCCGGCAGATTGCCGTGCTTCCCCCCTCGTTTTCCCCAACCCGAATCGCCTTGACTCCGCCCGCCCAATCGTCAAAACTTCACACATCTCAAGTGTGATCACAGATCGCAGATCAAACCCAGGAGAACCCGCCTTGGCGCCCCGTATCGTCCCGCCCGCACTGAAAGCCATCGAATCTGAAACGATGGCCGACAAGGTCTACCAGCAACTGCGCGAAGCGCTGATGAGCGGCCGATTCGCGCCTGGCCAGGCGCTGAGCCTGCGCAGCGTCGCCGAGGCCGTCGGCTCGTCGACGATGCCGGTGCGCGCCGCGCTCACGCGGCTGCGCGCCGAACGCGCGCTGGTCGACGGCCCTAACCGCGCGCTCGTCGTGCCGCCGATGACGCTCGACATGCTCGACGAACTGCGCGACGTGCGGATCGCGCTCGAAGGTTGCATCGCCGAGCGCGCATGCGCACGGATGACCGACGCGCAGATCGCCGCCGTGCGCAAGACTTGCGAGACGATGCAGGCGCACGTCGAGGCCGGCCGCTCGCGCGCCTACCTGCAAAGCAATTTTGCGTTCCACAGCGCGATCTACGCGCATGGCGCCAGCGAAAACACGCTCGCGATCGTCGAGAACCTGTGGATGCGCGTCGGTCCGTTCCTCAACATGGTCGCGCTCGATATCCCGCATATGCGGCGCTCGATGGACGCACACCGCGCGATCGTCGATGCCCTCGAGCGGCGCGACGGCGCGGGCGTGCGGGCCGGCATCGCGCTCGACATCGGCGGCGCCGCACACGACCTCGCCGAGACGCTGCGGGCCGAACAGACACCGCGGACCGTGAACGCGAAACCGTAGCGCCCGCTCGACGCGACCGGACGAATCGCGAGCGGCCCCAATCCGACTACATCAACGATGGAGACAACCCGGCATGACAGCTTCCGACCTGCTGAAACCCTATGACGGCCTGCGCGTCCTCGTGACGGGCGGCGCATCGGGCATCGGCCTCGAAATCGCCGGCGCGTTCGCCGAATGCGGCGCGCGCGTGCACGTGTGCGACGCGTCGCAAGCCGCGATCGCGGCGCTGGCGGACCGGCCGCCGCGCGCCGCAACCGGCGCGATCAGCGCAACGCTGGCCGACGTCTCCGACCCGGCGGCCGTCGAGCGCGTGTTCGCCGACGTATCGGCTACGCTCGGCGGCCTCGACGTGCTGGTCAACAACGCGGGCATCGCCGGCCCGACCGGCGGCATCGACGAAATCGACCCCGTGCAGTGGGAGCAGACCGTCGCGATCAATCTGAACGCGCAATTCCAGTTCGCTCGCCGCGCAGTGCCGCTGCTGCGCGACTCGAAACACGGCGGCGCGATCATCGCGCTGTCATCGGTCGCCGGCCGGCTCGGTTACGCGTTTCGTACGCCCTACGCGGCCACGAAATGGGCGGTGGTCGGTCTCGTGAAGAGCCTCGCGATCGAACTCGGGCCGCTCGGCATTCGCGTGAACGCGATCCAGCCCGGCATCGTGCGCGGCCCGCGGATGCGCCGCGTGATCGAGGCGCGCGCGCAGCAGCTCGGCATCGGCTACGACGAGATGGAGAAGCGCTATCTCGAGAAGATTTCGCTGCGACGCATGACCGATCCGGCCGAGATTGCCGCGACCGCGCTGTTCCTGTGCTCCCCGGGCGGGCATGGCATTACCGGGCAGGCGATCTCCGTCTGCGGCAACGTCGAAGTGCTCTGACGCCTCCCGCATCGTTCATCGAAAGGAATCCATCCGTGGCAAACGCTCGCAAAGTCATCATCACCTGTGCGCCGACCGGCGCGATCCATACGCCGTCGATGTCGCCGTACCTGCCCGTGACGCCGCACGAAATCGAAGCGGCGGCGGTCGCGGCCGCGCAGGCCGGCGCGGCGATCCTGCACCTGCACGCACGCAACCCGTCCGACGGCAAGCCGACGCAGGATCCAGCCGTGTTCGCCGAATTCCTGCCGCGCATCAAAGCGCAGACCGACGCGGTGATCAACCTCACGTCGGGCGGCAGCCCGCACATGACGGTCGACGAACGGTTGCAACCCGCGCTGCATTTCCAGCCCGAGGTCGCCTCGTTGAACATGGGCTCGATGAATTTCGGACTCTATCCGATGCTCGAGCGCTTTCGCGAACTGAAGCATCCGTGGGAGCGCGAACATCTCGAGAAAAGCCGCGATCTCGTATTCAAGAACACGTTCGCCGACATCGAGACGATCCTCACGCGCTGCGGCGCGAACGGCACGCGATTCGAATTCGAGTGCTACGACATCTCGCACCTGTACAACCTCGCGCACTTCGTCGACCGCGGGCTCGCGAAGCCGCCGTTCTTCGTGCAGAGCGTGTTCGGCTTGCTCGGCGGGATCGGCGCGCACCCGGAGGACCTGATGCACATGCGCCGCACGGCCGACCGTCTGTTCGGCGACGATTACGTGTGGTCGATACTCGGCGCGGGTCGCAACCAGATTCCGCTCGCGACGATCGGTGCCGCGCAAGGCGCGAATGTGCGCGTCGGGCTCGAGGATTCGCTGTGGATCGGGCCCGGCAAGCTCGCCGAATCGAGCGCCGCGCAGGTACTGAAGATGCGGCAGGTGCTCGAAGGCCTGTCGCTGGAGATCGCGACGCCGGCCGACGCGCGCGCGATGCTCAAGCTCAAGGGCGGCGACGCGGTCAAGTTCTAATCGCCGGGTTGCGCCCGACACCACGCAACACCAGGACCCGCAAGCGCAGAGACAAGGCGCCGGCCCGAGCCGGCCGGTGCCAGGATGCCTTCCATCGCCCCGCTCCCGTCGAGCGCCGCCGGCGCGGCTCCGTCGTCTGCCCCTCCGCTGCGCGCGACGCAGCGGCCTCAGCCGAACGCGGCACGCCGTGCTTGCCGTGTGCGCCCGTTCGCCATTACCGGAGTCGTCCGCATGTCCACTCATCACGCCCAGGCCCTGCCTTCCGCCGTCGGCGACGCAAGTGCGTCGCTGAACCGGCTGCTGTTTCGCAAACTGATGCCGCTGCTGATCGCCGCCTACGTAATCAGCTTCCTTGACCGCACCAACATTGCATTCGCAAAACACTCGATGGGTGTCGATCTCGGCATTTCATCGGCCGCCTACGGACTCGGCGCGGGCCTGTTCTTTCTCACCTACGCGCTATTCGAAATCCCGAGCAACCTGATCATGCACCGGGTGGGCGCGCGCTTCTGGATCACGCGAATCATGATCACGTGGGGTGCGTTGTCGATCGCGATGGCGTTCGTTGCCGGCCCGACGTCGTTTTACGTGATGCGCCTGCTGCTCGGCGCCGCCGAAGCCGGGCTGTTTCCGGGCGTGATGCTGTACCTCACGTACTGGTTCGGTCGCGAGGAACGTGCGCGGGCGACCGGCTATTTCCTCCTCGGCGTGTGCATCGCGAACATCGTCGGTGGTCCGCTGGCCGGCGCGCTGATCGAACTCGATGGAAGGCTCGGCTTCCACGGCTGGCAATGGCTGTTCGTCGTCGAGGGAATTCCGGCCGTCCTGCTCGCCTTCGTCGTGTGGACACGGCTGCCGGACCGCCCGAGCAGCGCGCCGTGGCTGTCCCCCGAAACCGGCCGCGCGCTCGAACGCACGCTGGCGGCGGAACAGGATGCAGGCGTTGCAACCCACGGCGGCCACGCGTTCGGTGCCGCGCTGCGCGATCCGCAGATCTGGCTCGCGATCTTCGTGTACTTCTGCCACCAGTTGACCATCTATACGGTGATCTTCTTCCTGCCCGGCATCATTGGCGCATCCGGACGCTTTTCGCCGTTCGCGGTGGGATTGCTGACCGCGTTGCCTTGGCTCGCTGCCGCCCTTGGCGCCGCCACACTGCCGCGCTTTGCGCGCGAGTCGCATCATTCGCGCCGGATACTGTGCGCCGGGCTCATCGTAATGGCCGCGGGAATGGTAGGTGCCGCGCATGCGTCGCCCGTGGCCGGTCTCGCTTGCGTGTGCGTCGCCGCGTCGATGTTCTTCGTCGTGCAGTCGATCGTGTTCACGTTTCCCGCGTCGCGACTCGCCGGCAGCGCACTGGCCGGCGGTCTCGGCCTCGTGAATACGTGCGGGCTGCTCGGCGGCTTCGTCGGGCCGACCGTCGTCGGCGCGATCGAACAGACGACCGGCAATGCGAAGAACGGGCTGACGCTGCTGGCAGCGGCGCTCGTCGTCGCAGCGTTCGCGAGCCTCGCGTTGCGTCACGGACACGAACGCGCCGACGCACGGTCGCGCGATTGAGGACCGGCGAAATCCTGCACAGAACCGGCAGACGCGCTTCGGCGTGATCCGTCGGGATACGGGCTGGAAACCGGCAAGGAAACGGGAAAAAGCGATGACAGGCAGCCCGCGCGCCGTAGCCTGTGCCGAGGAGGGCTACCGGGTCGCCGTCACCGGCGTGGCGACGGCCGCGGCCGCCCCCAGCCGCCCCTCCACCAGCCACTGCGCGAACCGGTACGCAACCAGCGAGCCCGCCACGGCCAGCAGCATCGGCACCAGGCTGTCGTGATTCGCGCGCGTGAATTCGAGCAGCAGCACGACGGCCGTGATCGGCATCTGCATCGACGCGGCGAGGAACGCGGTCGCGCCGACCAGCGCGCATCCGCCGATCGACGCGCCCGGCCACACGAGGCTCCACAGCCCGCCGAGCACGACGCCGAGCAGGGCGCCGTTCGCGAGACCGGGCGTCAGCAGCCCGCCCTCCGCCCCCGCGCGCAGGCTGCCCGCCTCGATCGCCACCTTCAGCACGAGCAGCGTCGCCGCGAGCCCGATCGTCAGCGTGCCGTCGAAGCCCATCGAAGCCGGCCCCTTGCCGTTGCCGAGCAGTTGCGGAAAGCGCATCGCCAGCACACCGATCACCGCGAAGTTGACCAGCGCGAGCACCGGCAGCAGCCGGCCCTTCGGCGCGTCGGCCCGTGCGCGGCTCGTGAGCCGCACGAAGCCGTACGCGGCGAAACCGAACAGCGGCCCGCAGACGATCGACCACGCGACGAGCGGCGTACTCAGCATGAACGCAGGCACCGTGTACTGATGTTCGTTGCCGAGGCCGATCCATGCGACGGCCGCCGCGATCGCCGAGGTGACGACGGCCACCACCAGCGCGCGCAGTTCGAACGTGCCGAGCAGCACTTCGAGCACGAACACCGCACCGCC
The DNA here is from genome assembly GCF_003853805.1 of Burkholderia sp. Bp8994. Taxonomy (NCBI): domain Bacteria; kingdom Pseudomonadati; phylum Pseudomonadota; class Betaproteobacteria; order Burkholderiales; family Burkholderiaceae; genus Burkholderia; species Burkholderia sp. Bp8994. Next base: position 271,385 of record NZ_QTQH01000001.1, on the reverse strand, counting down.
GAGCGGCACGTTGTAGACGGCCGCGAGCCCGGCACCCGCGCCGCACGCGACCATCAGCCGGCAGTCGGCGGGCGTCAACCCCGCGCGGTGCGCGAACTGCCCGGCCAGCAGCGAGCCGATCTCGCGCGGCGCGACTTCGCGGCCGAGCGGCGAACCGAGCGCAACGGTGACGATCTGCAGCAGCGCGTGCACCGTCGTGCTGACGAACGGCATCCGCGGATCGGCGGCACGCACGGCACGGCGGATGCTGACGAGCGGCCGGCCGTAGCGGTACAGCGCCCACCAGCCGCCGCCCGCGACCAGCCCGCAGACGACGAGCACCGCGAGCCGGCGCAGCGGGTCGGCCTGGCTCACGCCGGTAAGGAAGCTTTCGGTGCCGACCACGTGCGCGAGGCTGTAGTCGTACGCGACGTGCTGGATCGCGTGCAGCAGCAGCGCGAGCAGCATCCCACCGACACCCGCGCCGACGCCGGTCAGGATCGTGACGGCAGCCATCCGCGCGAACGGACTGGCGGACGGCGAGGAAGACACGGGAGCAGACGGAAGATCGAGGCGCATGAGGTCGGCGGACGATGATTGACAAGACGGCGCGCACCATGCACGCCGCCGTCAGGACCGCATCGTAGGCGTCGATCTCTCATGAGACAAACGTATTTTTCTGATCAACTCATGCATTCAGCGCATACAAGAAAGACGGCAGTTCCCGACGGGGCGTGCCGCCGTCCACCGCCGTCGCCGCATCCGCGTCACTCCGGATACGTGACGCGCTCCGGCTCGCGCCGCATGATCACCTTCCCGTGGCGCACCGACAGCGTGGCCTTCACCTGCCGGCGCACGGCTTCATAGTCGCAGTCGGCATCGAGCACGACCAGGTTCGCCGGCCGCCCGACCGCGATCCCGTAGCCGTCGCCGAGATGCATCGTCGTCGCGCTGTGATCGGTCACGAAGTCGAGGCAGCGCTGCAGGTCCTGGTAGCCCATCATGTGGCAGATGTGCAGGCCGGCGTCGAGCACGCGCAGGATGTTGCCGTTGCCGAGCGGATACCACGGATCCTTGATCGAATCCTGTCCGAAGCACACGTTCAGGCCCGCGCGATCGAGTTCCGCGACACGCGTGAGCCCGCGCCGCTTCGGAAACGTGTCGAAGCGCCCCTGCAGATGAATGCTCTCGGTCGGGCACGACACGAAGTTCAGGCCCGCGCGCTTCAGCAGCCGGAACAGCTTCGAGCAATACGCGTTGTCGTACGAGCCCATCGCGGTCGTGTGGCTCGCGGTCACGCGCGCGCCCATGCCGCGCACGCGCGCCTCTTCCGCGAGGACTTCCAGAAAGCGCGAATGCGGATCGTCGGTCTCGTCGCAGTGCACGTCGACGAGGCAGCCGGTGCGCTCGGCCAGCTCCATCAGGAAGCGGATCGAGCTGACGCCCTGCTCGCGCGTGTTCTCGAAATGCGGGATCCCGCCGACGACGTCCGCGCCGAGTTCGATCGCCTGCGCCATCAGCGCGCGGCCGCCGTCGAACGACTCGATGCCTTCCTGCGGAAACGCGACGATCTGCAGGTCGATCAGCCCGCGCGCCTCGTCCTTCACTTCGAGCATCGCCTTCAGCGCGGCCAGCGTCGGATCGGTGACGTCGACATGGGTGCGCACGTGCTGGATGCCGTGATCGCGCAACATGCCGATCGCCGCATGCGCGCGCGTCTTCGTGTCCTCGTGCGTGATCGTCGCCTTGCGCTCGGACCAGCGCTCGATGCCCTCGAACAGCGTGCCGCTCATGTTCCAGGCCGGCTCGCCGGCCGTGAGCACCGCATCGAGATGGATATGCGGTTCGACGAGCGGCGGAATTGCGAGACGGCCGCCCGCATCGACATCGCCGGCGCCGACCGATGTGACCGGCGCGGCCTGCGCGTCGATCCGCGCGATCCGGTCGCCGTCGATGCCGATCGTGAACAGCCCGTCGCGGCCGCGCAGGCGTGCATTGAAGAGGTTCATGGTGGGTCCAAGCGTCATGCGGCGTCAGCGCGCCGCGTGGTGGGGAAAAACCGGCTCCTGCGATGCGTGCCGCGCTTATTTGAAATCCTCGATCGTCAGGCCGGTCGCCGCGCTCATCTCGTCGTTCGCCACGTCGCGCACGTGCTTGCCGAACGTCCACACATGCCGGCCGGGATCGCGCGCGCGATACATGCGATCGCCGTAGAACTGGTCGGCCGGCGCCTGCAGGATCTCCGCGCCGGCCGCACGCGCGCGTTCGCAGTGCGCGTCGATGTCGGCGTCGTCGGGAAGATGCACGTGGACGTGCTGCGTGTTCCGGTCGCCCGTGTCGTGCGGCGACGCGATGAAGTCGGCCCACGCGCCGCCGATCATGACGAGGCCGTCGCCGAATCTCATTTCGGCGTGCGCGATGTCGCCTTCCGGCGTGGTGACGACCAGCGCGCGCTCGAAGCCGAATGCGCGTTCGAGCCACGCGAGCGCGGCTTTCGGGTCGCGGTAGCACAGCGCGGCACTCAAGGAAGGACGGCGCGGCGTGGTCATCGGGGGCTCCGGATCTCGGCAATGGTCTGCCCATTCTCCACGCGCGCGGCGCGGCGATCAACTCCCGCGCCGGCGACGCGCGTGTTGTCAATGCGCGACACGGCATGCGCGACCGACCGACCGCTCGCGTCGCGCCGTCGGCGAAAACGCACGCCGTCCGGCCTCCGGACCGATTTGTGAACGCCGTGTGACGCACTCTTGCGCAACTCGCAACGGTGTACTCGCGCGCCTGCGGCCGGAATCGCGCGACCCCGCCCCTACACTTGCGCCGAACTTTGGTCACCCGTCCCACACGCAGGAGCTGTTACATGCACAAAACGAACAAAACCCTGATTGCCGCCGCATCCGCCGCCGCACTCTTCGCCCCGCTCGCGCACGCCCAGAGCTCGGTCACGCTGTACGGCCTGATCGACGCCGGCATCGCGTACACCAACAACGCCGGCGGCGCATCGCTGTGGCGCATGACCTCCGGCACGGTCAACGGCAGCCGCTTCGGCCTGCGCGGCACGGAAGATCTCGGCGGCGGCCTGAAGGCGCTGTTCGTCCTGGAGAACGGCTTCAACGTGAACAACGGCGCGCTCGGGCAGGACGGCAAGCTGTTCGGCCGCCACGCGTATGTCGGCCTGACCAGCAGCGGCTACGGCACGCTGACGCTCGGCCGCCAGTACGACACGATGGTCGACTTCGTCGCGCCGCTGTCCGCGACGGCCGGCGACTTCGGCGATACCGGCTTCGCGCATCCGTTCGACAACGACAACCTGAACCACTCGGTGCGCATCAACAACGCGGTGAAGTACACGAGCGACACGATCGCGGGCTTCAAGGTCGGCGCGCTGTACGGCTTCTCGAACTCGACGAACTTCGCCGGCAACCGCGCGTACAGCGTCGCGGCAAGCTACACGAACGGCCCGCTGAAGCTGGCCGGCGCGTACCTGCAGATGAACGGCACGAAGGGCTCGACGAGCGCAAGCCCGGGCGCGACCGACGTGGCCGAAGCGAAGAGCGTGAGCCAGGGCGGCTGGTCGGTGGGCGCGGACCGCATGCGCTCGTACGGCGGCGGTGTCAGCTACGTGTTCGGTCCGGCGACGGTCGGCTTCGTCTATACGCGCTCGCAGTACGACAACTCGGGCTCGTTCGGTTCCACCGGCCAGGTCGCGTTCAACAACTACGACGTGAACGTGCGCTATGCGGTGACGCCGGCCGTCAGTCTCGGCGCGGCCTACGTGTACACGGACGCCAGCGTGTCGAACCCGGACAGCAAGCACGGCACCGATCCGAAGTGGCATCAGGTCGACCTGCAGGCCGTGTACAAGCTGTCGCGCCGCACCGACCTGTACGCGGAAGCGATGTACCAGCACGCGTCGGGCCGCGGCTACCAGGCCTTCATCAACACGTCGGGCGGCGCCTCGAGCACCGCGAACCAGATCGTCGGCACGATCGGCATGCGCACGCGATTCTGAGTTCCGCGCCGCGTGAGCGCCCGTCGCCCGTCCGCCAGGACCCTGTCCTGGCGGACGGGTTCGCGCGCTGTGGGCGACGTGCACCAATGTTGTTCCATCTGGAAAGCTGCCTGCCCGGAATCGGGGTTTTTGTGCGCGCGTGTGCTGCATAGACTGGCATCGACGGTTCGGATCGCGCGTCGATCACCGGACCGGCCTCATACCCCGTCTACTGGAGAACATCGTGAAATCGCTCGTCGTTACCGCCGCCGCTGCCGTCCTGCTTGCCGCACCGGCCCTGTCGTTCGCTCAGTCCGCCAAGGCGCCCGTCACGCGCGCACAGGTGCTGCAGGAGCTCTATGACCTCGAATCGGTCGGCTACAACCCGTCGCTCGGCGACGCCGGCAACTATCCGGACGACATCATGGCCGCGCAGGAACGCCTGGCAGCAAAACGGCTCGCCGAGCACAAGGCCGCGCAACGCGCATATGGCCCGGCCGGTGCGGGCGCAACGGAATCGGGCGTGGCGGCAAAGCCCGCGCTGTGAAGACACGCAGCAACGCCGCACCCGCGTGACATGCGTCCCGCGGGCGCGGCGGAAATCGCGCGAAACGGTTCGTCACGATGGATGCGGCCGGACAGCGTGCCGTCCGGCACGCGGCCATCTCGTCCTGGATTCGCTCTCGGGCTGCCTGATCAGGCAGCCTGCGGCTCGCGGTCGATCGCGTTCAGCATCTCGACGTCGCGAGCAATCATCCCCGGCACCTGCGCACGCAGCATCTCGACCCAGGTGCGCACCTTCGCGTCGATGAAGCGGCGCGACGGATACAGCGCATACACGTTCATCTTCTGCAGGATGTGCCCGGGCAGCACGCGCACGAGCGTACCGTCCTGCAGCGCGTCGATCGCCGCATACAGCGGCAGCATGCCGATCCCGATACCGTCGCGGATCGCGAGCGCGAGCGACTCGGCCGTATTGGTCTGCACCGGCCCGGTGACATGGATCTGCTCGATGCCGTCGGCGCCTTCAAGCACCCATTCGTGGGTCGGGAACGCCGGCGTGCAAAGTGTCAGGCACGCGTGCGCGCCGAGATCCTGCGGGCGGGCCGGCGCGCCGTGGCGCTTCACGTACTCGGGCGACGCGCACAGGATGCTGAAGGTCGAGCCGAGCAGGTGCGACACGAGCTCCGAGTCGGGCAGCGACGATGCGGTCACGACCGCCATGTCGCTCGTGCCGTCGAACAGGTCGGGCATGCGCTGCGACAGCGACAGCTCGATCGACACGTCCGGATATTGCGTGTGGTAGCGCGTGAGCGCGGGCATCACGTAGTGATGGCCGACACTCGCGAAGCTGTGCATGCGCAGCACGCCGGCCGGCCGTTCGTGCGCGCAACTCGCCTCCTCCTCGGCGCGATCGACGTCGGCAAGAATCTGGCGGCAGCGCCGCAGATAGCTTTCGCCGGCCGACGTCAGCGCGAGGCGGCGCGTCGAGCGATTCATCAGACGGGTGCGCAGGCGCGCCTCGAGCTCCGACACCGCGCGCGACATCGCGCCCGTCGTCGAATTCAGCGATTGCGCGGCCGCGGTGAAACTGCCCGTCTCGACGACGCGCGTAAACACCCGCATGTTTTGTAGGGTATCCATTCCTGTGAGCCACCTGTAGCGGAGCCGCTATTTTCCTCCAGCGGATGCGACAGATTGTTACGCGGCCTGCAACTATCGTTTCCCCGTAGCTGCGTTAATGCCCGCGCGCCGCACTCCTACAATCGGCGCCTCACCAGTCGAACGGACCCGTCCGGACGCGCCGCGGCACCGCACGCGCCCCGCTTTTTTTCATGAAGCCACAACCTGCGATCGAGCGACCTTCCATCGAACCGGCCCGATGGAGAACCTGGCTCGATCCGCTCGGCGGCGCCGCGCGCGACTGGGCCGCGACCGACGGGCTGATCTGGCTGCATCTCGCCAAGACCGTGCTCGCCGCGCTGCTCGCGATGGGGATCGCGATGCGGCTCGAGATGTCGCAGCCGCGCACGGCGATGACGACCGTGTTCGTGCTGATGCAGCCGCTGTCGGGGATGGTGTTCGCGAAGAGCTTCTACCGCATGCTCGGCACGGCGGCCGGCCTCGTCGCCGCGCTCGCGCTCGGCGGGCTGTTCGCGCAGCAGCCGGAGCTCTACATGGCCGGCATCACGCTGTGGGTCGGCGGCTGCATCGCGCTCGCGGTGCGCAACCGCCATTTCCGCTGGTACGGGTTCGTGCTCGCCGGCTACACCGCCGCACTGATCGGCCTGCCCGCGGTGATGACGCCGCAGACGCTGTTCCAGTCCGCGCTCACGCGCGCCGCGGAAGTCGCGCTCGGCATCGCATGCTCCGGCGCGGTCAGCGCGCTGATCCTGCCGCTCAGTTCCGCGAAAGCGCTGATGCGCTCGCTGAGCGCGCGTCATGTGAAGTTCGCGGCATTCGCGGCCGGCGCGCTGTCGGGCGACCTCGCGCGCGGCGACTTCGAGCGGCGCTTCGCCGATTTCGTCGACGAGATCGTCGGGTTCGAGGCCAACCGCGCGTTCGCGTCGTTCGAGGATCCGCACATTCGCGCGCGCAGCCGCCGGCTCGCGCGGCTCAACAGCGAGTTCATGAATGCGTGCACGCGCCTGCATGCGCTGCACCAGCTCGTCAAACGCCTGCGCGCGAACCGGTCGGACGCGGTGCTCGACGCACTCGCGCCGCACATCGATGCGCTCGCGCAGCGGATCACCGCATTGCGCGACGAGCGGCAGCGCGGCATCACGTCGACCACCGGCGCACTGCTCGAACTGCGCCGCTTTCACGCCGCGTTGCCGAAGGCCGCGCGCGCCTCGCGTCGCGCGATCGAGGATCACGCGGCCGGCGGCCTGCTCGACTTCGACACCGCGATCGAGCTGATGTATCGCTTCATCGGCGAGTATCTCGGCTACGCCGACACCAACGCATCGCTCGATCGCGACGATCACGCGTTCGAACGCTCGGTCACGCACTACGCGGTGAAGACCAATTCGTTCTTCGTCGGCTTCGCGTTCCTGCGCACGCTCGTCGCCGTCGGCGCGATGAGCGCGTTCTGGCTCGCGTCCGAATGGCCGAGCGGCTCGCTCGCCGTGATCGCGACCGCGATCGCGTGCGCGCTCAGCTCGACGTCGCCGCGCGCACCGAAGTTCGTCGCGCAGATGGGCGTCGGCGCGGCGTTCGCGACCGCCGTCGGCTACGTGTTCCTCTGCTACGTCTATCCGAACATCGACGGTTTTCCGCTGCTGTGCGCGGCACTCGCGCCGGTGCTCGGCATCGGCGCGTTCCTCGCGATGCGCCCGGGCCTGTCAGGTTACGGCATCGGCTTCGCGGTGTTCTTCTGCCTGCTCGCGGGCCCCGACAACGCGATCGCGTATACGCCCGAGGTGCTGATCAACAACGGCTTCGCCGTCGTCGTCGCGATGCTCGCTTGCTCGATCGTGTTCGCCGTGGTGTTTCCGACCCACATGCCGTGGCTCACGTCGCGGATCGCGCACGACCTGCGCCGCCAGGTCACGTTCGCGTGCGAAGGCGCGCGCGACGGGCTCGCCGCGCGCTTCCAGTCGAGCACGCACGACCTGATGGCGCAGCTGCGCACGCTGCTCGTCAAGCGCACGCGACAACATCGCGACGCACTGCGCTGGATGCTCTCGACGCTCGAAGTCGGCCACGCGGTGATCGACCTGCGCGACGAGCTGCACGGGTTCTGCGAATCGAAACCGCCGCAGACGCTGCGCTGGACCGCCTCGGTCGACGCGGTGCTGCACGAGCTGCCGCGCTTCTTCGACGATCCGACGCCGGGCCATCATGCGCGCACGCTCAAATCGGTGAACCTGTCGATTCGCGCCGCGCAGCACACGCTGCACGCATGGTACGCGGTGCCCGATGAACGCCACCGCATGCAGCGCATCGTCGGCTGCCTGCACTTCATTCGCAGCGCGCTGCTGGACAAGGATGCGCCGTTCAACCGCCATCGTCATTGAGCGCCGACGAGGGTCGGCGGGAGATCGATGCGTACGCAACGTCACCCTTGTTCCGATTGGAAATAAGCTCTGCACCCGCGGTGATTAATTTCCAGGCAGGGCGAGCCTATAGTTTCCTCACTGCCAGCGAGACTGGCACTGACCCAGGAGAAACCGAAATGAAGCCGCTGCACCTCGCCCTCGTTGCCCTGTCGCTCACCGCCGCCGTCGCGCACGCGCAGAGCGCGCCGGCCGACGTCGCGCAACAACCGGCGAACCGCGCCGAAGCCGTCCAGGCCTCGGGCCGCGTCGATCGTGCGCAATCGAAGCAGGAAGACCCGAACGCATGCGTGGGCCCCGTCAGCTTCTGCAACGTCTACTTCGGCAGCTGAGCATGACGCCGCGTCGTCACGGCCGGGCTCGCCGCGCGCACATCGCACGTATCGCACGTATCGCACGTATCGCCTGCGCGCGTGCACGACGAGCCGGCCGATCGCCGCAACGACACTGCCCGCCACGCCGCTTCGATTGAAGCGGCGCATGCCGTTTCAGGCGCCGCGCACCGGCCGCCACCCCACTTCGCGCAACGCATCCAGCAAGCGCGCCTGCCCCAGCCCTTCGACCCGCGCGCCGCGCGACTCGACGTCGCTCCCCGCGACCAGCGCATTCACGATCGCTTCCTCCACCGCTTCCGCCGCGGCGACGAACAGTGCGGAGATGTGGTCGTTGTTCACCATCTTCACGGCCGTCGTCGGCGCGCCCTTGCTGCCGTAGTTCGCGGCGGGCAAGCCGTCGTTCCCTGTTGCGAACGCAAGGAAGATGTCGCCGCTCGAATCCTCGGTGCCGCCGCCGACGCGTGCCAGCCCGACGCTCGCACGCTGCGCGAGGCGCGTGCATTGATGCGGCAGCAGCGGCGCGTCGGTCGCGATCGTGACGACGATCGAACCCATCCCGGCCTCGCCCTGCCCGTCGGGCGCGCGAAACGGCGAAGGCACGTGCCGCAGCACGTCGCCGACCGGATAACCGGCCACGCGCAGCATCTCGCGCACGCCGTAGTTCGCCTGCACGAGCGCGCCGACGGTCCAGCCGCCCGCGTCGGCCGTCACCACCCGCGACGCGGTGCCGATGCCGCCCTTGAACTCGTGGCAGATCATGCCGGTGCCGCCGCCGACGCCGCCTTCGGCGACCGGCCCCGACTGTGCGGCGGCCAGCGCGCGCAGCACGTGCTCGGCGCGCACGTGCTGCCCCCAGATGTCGTTGAGCAGGCCGTCGTAGGTTTCCATCACGACCGGCATGCACCAGTACACGCGGCCGGCCGCCGCCTCGCGTTCGTTCGCGACCAGCGCATCGCGCACCGCGCCGACGCTGTGCGTGTTCGTATAGGCGATCGGCGTCGTCAGCAGGCCGGCTTCGCGGATCCATTCGAGCCCGGTCGCGTCGCCGTTGCCGTTCAGCACATGGACGCCCGCGAAGCACGGCGAATCGTGCGCGGCACCCGCGCGCGGCTCGATCACGGTCACGCCGGTGCGGATCGATGCATCGCCGTTCTCGACGTTCAGCGTGCAATGTCCAACCCGCACGCCCGGTACGTCCGTGATCGCGTTGAAGCGGCCCGGCGTGCCGAGTCCGATGCGGATGCCGAGATCCCTCGTGCGCATGATGCAATTCCTCCAGTCTTTCAATGGTTGAGTGTGTCGGGTGGTTCAGAGCGAGCGGAACGCATCGCTGTGGCGGGCCCAGACCGCATACATCGCGAGCGCGGCCACCAGCAGAGCGCCGATGATGATCAGGTCGGTCGGCTTGGTCGCCGTCGCCAGCGTCGTGTAGAGCGTGTATGCGGCACCCGCGACCGCGACGAGCGGCGTCACGGGCCACAGCGGCATCCGGTAATGATGCTCGACGTCGCGGCGCACGAGCCGGCTCGCGAGCGCGGCCAGCCCGACGACCAGGTAGATCAGCAGCAGCAGGTCGACCGTGAACGCGGTCAGCTCGTCGAGACTCGACACGAACACCAGCCCCGACGACGGCACGGCGAGCGCGAGCGTCGCGAGCCACGGCGATTCGAAGCGCGGATGGATCGTCGAGAACGCGCGGTTGCAGGTGCGCGACCAGAGCGCATGGCGGCCGCTGCTGTACAGCAGGCGCCCCATCGTGATCACGATCGCGATGATCGCGTTGAATACCGACAGGAAGATCCCGCCGCTGACCGCGCGCGACACCGCCGGGTTGCTCAGCGAGCGCACGACATAGCCGATCGGGTCGGCGCTCTTCGTCAGTTCCGTCAGCGACGGCGCGCCGAGCACGATCGCGGTGAGCGGAATCAGTTCGACGACGAGGATCACCAGCAGCGAATAGATCACCGCTTTCGCGACGTTGCGGTTGCCGCCGCGCAGGTCTTCCGCGAGATAGGCGGCGGAGCCGAAGCCGTTGTAGCAGAAGATCGCCGTGCCGATCGCGGGCACGATCGCCGCGAGCGTGGCCGGCACCAGCGCATTGCCGCTCGCGACGACCGGCGCGACCAGTGCGTCCGCGCCGCGATGCGGCGAGCCGAAGCCGAGCCCCGCAATCAGCATCAGCACGCCGATCTCGACGACGAGAAACGCGCCGGTGATCCATGCGTTCGTCTTGATGTTCAGCATGCCGAGCACGTAGCTGAGCAACACGATCGTCAACGCGACCGACTGGTTGCTGAAGTGCGTGCCGAGCGCGTTGTTCAGGTAGGGCGCGGCACCGCTTGCGAGCACCGCGGGAATGAACACGCTGACGGACAGCACCGTGATGAAGGTCAGATAGCCGGGCAGCGTGCCGAACACGCGTTTGGCCATCACGTATTCGCCGCCCGCGCTGCGGTGCGCGGCGCTGAGCTCCGCGTAGCAGAGCGCGAACGCGAGCGCGAGCACGCCGCCGAGCAGGAACGACAGCACCGCGCCGCTGCCGGCCTGCTGGATCGCGAACGGCGCGATCACGAAGATCGAGCTGGCGGGCGTCACGCCCGACACGGTGATCATCACCGCGTCGCGCACGCTGAGCGTCTGCGACAACGCGCGCGGCGCGCCTTCCGTGGCAGGCGTCGCTTGCAGCGTGCCCGTCGATTCCGACATCATCGCCATTTCGTTCTCCTGTTGCTTCTGTCCTGCGCTTTTTTGAACACCCATACTCGGGCCCGATTGATTGCGTGGCAGTCTAGGAAGCCAATTTCAGGACCGCTATTCCCCCTTCGTGTTACACCCTTCGGTGGTGATATGGATCGACTCTTCTCCGAAATCGCGATGCACCAGGCGCTCGGCCGCGCGATCGATCATCTCGGCCAGCCGCGCTTCTGGCGTTTCCTGGTGCTGCTGCTCAACGAAATGGTGCCGTTCGACAACGCGCTCGCGACCGCGATCGGCCGCGACGGCGTGCCGCTCGTCCTCGACGAATACGACACGGGCGGCACCGACAGCGCGTCGCCGGTGCCGCTTTACCTCAACGGGTTGTATCTGCTCGATCCGTTCCTGCAGGCCGCGCACGACGGGCTCGCCGACGGCTGCTACCGGCTCGAGGAGGTCGCGCCCGACCTGTTCCGGCAGAGCGAGTATTTCCTGAACTACTTCCGCCACGCGGTCGGCGACGATGAAATCCAGATCCTGCTGCGGCCGAACCCCGACCTGCTGCTGTCGTTGTCGCTCGGCGCGGCCGCGCGCTTCGACGTCGAACCGCTCGGCAAGCTGACGGCCGCGATGCCGTGGGTGCTCGCGACGATCCGGCAGCACTGGCGGCTGGTGGGCGATGCCGCGCGCGTGACACCCGACGACGATCTCGGCGCGCGCGTCGAGCAGGCGCTCGCGCGCTTCGGCGCGGGCGTGCTGACCGATCGCGAGATGTCGATCGCGCGAATGGTGCTGCGCGGCAATTCGTCGAAGGCGATCGCCGAGCGGCTGGCGATTTCACCGGAAACGGTGAAGGTGCATCGGCGGCATCTTTACGCGAAACTCGGGATCTCGTCGCAGCCGGAGCTGTTTTCGCGGTTCATCCAGGCGCTTGGGGAGGATGCGGCGGGGTAAACGCGACACGCCGCCGCGTTACGACAACGCGACGTCCGCCGCCAGCCCGGTCGGCGCGATCGCCACGTGCAGGGCGCGCTCGGGCCGCAACGTCACGTTCAGCGCCGCGCGCGGCGCCGCCATGCCGGGCGGCACGGACAATTCATGGCGCTGCAGGATCATCGCCGCCACCACCGTCATCTCCGTCATCGCCAGATGCTGCCCGAGGCACACGCGCGGCCCCGTGCCGAACGGCAGGTATGCGCCGCGCGGAATCGCCGGCGCGTCGTCGGCGAAGCGCTCGGGCCGGAAGGCCCGCGGCTCCGGAAACCATCGTGCATCGTGATGCATCAGCTGAATCGGCAGCATGAACAGCGTCCGCGCCGGAAACTGCCATGCGCCCAGCGCGACCGGCCGCAATGCGCGACGGCTGATCAGGATCGGTGCCGCCGGATACAGGCGCATCGTTTCCTCGAGCGTCTGCGTCAGGTATCGCAATGCGGGGCGCGTGTCGGCGGTCGGCGCACGGCCGCCCAGCACGCGCACGACCTCGTCGCGCGCGGCGGCCTGCGCGGCCGGATTCGCGGCCATGTTCCATACCCACCAGGTCAGCGTGGCCGCGGCCGTCTCGTGGCCGGCCAGGAATGCCGTCATGCACTCGTCGTGCACGGCCCGCAGCGGCCATGCGTACCCGTCGGCACGGTGCAGCCGCAACAGGCGCGACAGCAGGTCGTCCGGCCAGCCGTGCTCCGGCATGTCGAGACGCGCATGCAGTTGCCGGTCGATCAGTCCGTTCAGCACCGCCAGCGCCCGCGCCTTGCCGCGCTTCCACGGCATCCAGTCCGGCGCGCTGGCCGGCTGGTAGAACTCCGCGTTCGCCGCCGCGCCCACCGTGCGCACGGCCTCTTCGGCAACGCGCGCGTGTGCGCCGATCGAATCCGAGAACATCGTGCGCATGATCACGTCCATCGCCAGCGACGTCAGCGCGCTCTCGACCGGCCAGTGTGCGTCGCACGCGGGCCACTGCGCGAGCGCACGACCGGCTGTCGCGGCGATCGACGGCACGAACGCCTGCACCGGTTTCGGCGCGAAGTTCGCCTGCAGCGCGTGCCGCTTGTCGCGCCATGCGTCGCCCTCGGCGACCAGCACGCTGCGCCCGTGAACCCGCGAGAACACGCGAATGCCGCGCTCCCAGCGCACGAACGCATCGTGATGCGTGACCAGCAGCTCGCGCACGAGCGCGGGATCGGTCACGACCACCGCATGTTCGGGCCACATGCGCAGGTGCACGACGTCGCCATGCGCACGCTGCCAGCCTGCGAGCGCGCCGGTCAGGTCGCGCGACATCGCGCGCAGCAGCGGCCACCCCGTCAGGCCGGCTCGCGGCCCCGGCGGCCATACGCCGGGCGGGTGAAGCACGGGAGACGCATCAGCGGCGTCCGCATGAAACGGGCATCGGGAAGAGGATCGTGGGTTCATGCTCCGGATTGTCCGGATCGACACGCTGCCGGTCTTGAACGCAAACGACATCGACACGTGCGGCGCCGGTCCCTATACTCCGGCGTCATGCCCTCCGGTCCGTCTCCGAATCCGTCACCGTGTCCCGATCCGCACGCGCGTGCGCCGCGCGTGCGGTGCGACGGCCGGTCGCCGCCCACGCGGCTGTATCCGCCGCCGGCCGCGCTGCGAGGCGCGGTCGCCGCGATCGTCTGCCGCGACACGCGCGGCTTCGCGTTGAGCGACGCGCAGCGGCTCACGCATTTCCCCGCGTCGCCGATCGTCTGCCTGTCGTGGTATCGCGGCTTCGACGTCGGGCTCGTCCGGTGCACGGACGACGGCCCCGTATGGCGGCCGTTCGGCGCATCGGCGACGCTGTCGGGCAGCCAGTCGATGCCGGTCGCGAGCTGGGCGCCGACGGGCGGACAAGGCGGCATCGTCTGCCTGCATGCCGATGCTGCGCGCGCGCTGTTCGGCGTCGCGCTGCCGGCGATCCACGACACCTTCGTCGACGCACATGCATGCCTCGACGACAGCTGGCGGCCGCTGCTGGATGCGCTCGCCGATGCCGAGCACGACGACGACGCGCTGGCCGCGCTCGACCGACACCTCGCGCCGCGCTGGCATGCGCTGCGCGGCAGCGTGTCGCCGCTGTCGTCGCTGCGCGATGCCGGGCGCAGCTGGGTCGGGCGGCTCGCGTCGATCGCGCGCGAATGGCGGCACACCCACAGCCCGCGCCAGGTGGAACGGCGCATCAAGGCGTACAGCGGGCGCTCGTTGCGCGACTGGCAAATGCTGGTGCGCACCGAAGGCGTGTTCTTCGCCGCGCGCGACCGGCAGGACGCCGGACAACCGGTCGACTGGGCCGCGCTCGCGCTGGACGAAGGGTTCGCCGACCAGGCGCACCTGAGCCGCGCGACGCGGCGCATCACGGGCTTCTCGCCAACCGAGTTCGTGCGGCGCTTCGCCGAGGACGAATCGTTCTGGATGTACCGGCTCTGGGTGTGACCTGCCGCTGCACGTCGCGCGTCAACCGCCCGATTCGATGAACCCGCCATCGGGCGCCTGATGCGGCACGTACCAGCCGAAATACACCTCGGCCTCGACGATCCGGCCGTCGCGGACCCGCAACCGCTCCGCATTCCGGAACCGCCTGCCGGCGGTCGTCGCGGCTTCGTATACGACGAACACGTATTCGCCGTGCACGGTGACGTCGACGAACTCGAAACCGGCGAGCATCGCGCTGTTCGGCCAGCAGCGCGCGAGATACGCGTCGCGATCGAGCCGGTTGTCGAGCGGGCTCGTGAAATGGAAGTCCGGCGCGATCAGCGCTTCGATCGCATCGCGGTCCTTGTCGACATACGCGCGATAGCTGGCGCGCGCAACCTCACCGGGGTCCTCTGGCATCGTCATTACCTCCGCAAAGAGCCGGGGCGACGCGACGGCACGCGTCGCCCCGAGGTATCGATGAAACGCAGGCGGGCGGCACGCGCGAGCGCGGCCCATCCTGCGTTCACGGATGAGCGCGCCCGCCCGGCTCGATGCCATTCACGAAAACCCGCACCGGCCGGTCCGCATGCGACGCACCGCGCGTTCTGCCGCATTCTGCCGCGGGCAGCCGATGCCGCCGCTGCCGCGGTTGCCCGTTTCCGCACGCGCGGGCATGATGTCCGGCAGCGTGCCGGCCGCACCCATCCGCTTCGGCGGCCGTCGGCGGCGTCGGCGGCGCAATCGGCACGTCGCCCCTGCACCGCCTCCGGCATCATCGAGCAATCCGCGTGCCGGTCCCGGCCGCCCCTCTCATCGAGCCCATGTCACTACGCGCATTCAGAACCCTGGTCGCGATCGCCCGATACCGCACCTTCGCGCGCGCCGGCGAAGCGATCGGGCTCACGCAGTCCGCCGTGAGCCTGCAGGTCAAGACGCTCGAAAGCGAATACGACGTCCGGCTGTTCGACCGTTCGCGCCGCCAGCCGGTACTCACCGAAGCCGGCAAGATCCTCGTCGCGCAGGCCGAGCAGGTGCTCGCGATGGTCGACCGGATTCCCGATGCGCTCAGCGACGAGAAGAAGCTCGTCGGCCGTCTGCGAATCGGCGCAATCCATACCGCGCTGTCCGGCCCGCTGCCCGATGCGCTGCTCGCGCTGCGCGATGCGCACCCGTCGTTGCGCGTGCACGTATCGGCCGGCATGTCGGCCGAACTGGCGAACCGCGTCGCGGCCGGCGAACTCGACGCGGCGATCACGACGCGCCCGGTGCGCCCGCATCCGGCGGAACTGACGTGGACCACGCTGTACGAAGACCGCTTCTGGCTGCTCGCGCCGCCGCACTACGCGGAGCGCGACGCGGGCACGCTGCTCGAGGCGCTGCCGTTCATCCGCTTCGACGCGCAGGCGTGGGCCGGCCGGATGATCGCCGCCGAGCTGCGCCGCATCGGCGTGCGCGTGCGCGAGGAGATGGTGCTCGACAGCGCGGAGACGATCGCGCGGATGGTGGCGCGCGGGCTCGGCGCGGCGATCGTCGCGCTCCCCGACGCGACGCTCGCGCGGCTGCCGCCCGTCACGCGCTTGCCGTTCGGCCAGCCGCAGATGGGCCGCGCGGTCGTGCTGCTCGAACACCAGTCGCGTCCGGCCGAGCGTTTCGCACGTGCGCTGGCCGCCGAAGTCAGCGCATCATCGATGAGAATTTCTCATTGAACACCCGATAATTCACCATTATTCCTGCTGCTTGCGCGTGTTAACTTGGCGGCATCGTCACTCTTTCGATTGCGTGCCGCCATGTTGCCCGCCGGATGGATTCCCGCTTCGTTCCGCCGCGCCGCCCGCCGGCCGTTCGGCCCGCGTCGCCTGAAGGCGCGTCGATGATCGGCCCGATCGTGCTCGCGCTCGCGCCGGTCGCGCTGCTGGTCGCGCTCGGCCACGGCCTGCGGCGCACGGGCTTCATCGCCGATGCGTTCTGGCCGCACGCCGAGCGGCTTTGCTATTACGTGCTGCTGCCCGCGCTGTTCGCGCACGGTCTCGCGACTGCGCGGCTGCAAGCGCTGCCCGTCTTGCCGCTCGCGGCGGCGCTGGTCGGCTCGACCGTGCTCGTCGCGGCGCTGCTTCTGCTGGTCCGCCGGTTCGTGCAGGTCGACGGCGCCGGGTTCACGTCGGTGTTCCAGGGCGCGGTGCGCTTCAACAACTATGTCGGCACCGCCCTCGCCGCCGGACTGTTCGGCGCGCACGGCATCGCGCTCGCGGCCGTATGCGTCGCGGCGATCGTGCCGACCGTGAACCTGATGTGCGTGCTGGTGTTCGCGCGCTACGGCGACACGCGGCTCGGCGCGTGGGCGCTCGTGCGCCAGATCCTGTCGAATCCGCTCGTCGTCGGGTGCGCGCTGGGGATCGCGATGCAGGCCGCCGGCCTCGCGTTTCCGGCCTCCGTCGAACCGGCCGTGCGCGCGCTCGGCGCCGCATCGATGCCGCTCGGCCTGCTGTGCGTGGGCGCGGCACTGAAGTTCGACGCGGCGCGCGGATGGATGCAGCCGATGTGCATCGCGTCGGCGTTCAAGTTCATGGCGATGCCGCTCGCCACGCTCGCCGCCGGCCGCCTGTTCGGGCTCGGCGATGCCGCGCTGACCATCGCGCTGCTGTTCCAGGCGCTGCCGACTTCGTCCTCGTCGTACATCATGGCGCGCCAGCTCGGCGGCGACGCGCCGCTGATGGCCGGCATCACCGCGTTCCAGACGATCGCCGCCGCGCTCGCGATGCCGGCCGTGCTGACGGCGCTCGCGTCGGCGCCGGTGTTTCGCTGACGGCGTGGCACCGTTGCCGAACGCAACGAGGCAGCACATGCGGTGCCTCGTTGCGCTGCTGCGGGGACGGATAGCAAATACCGCTGCGCGCGCACGACCGCCGCGACGTTGCGCGACGCCTACGCGCCGCCGATGCGCCCCCGGTTCTTCTCGCAGCCCCGCGAAAAACCGCCTATGGTGAATGAAGCGGGTCCGTTCGGCCGTCATTCGACTTCGCGTCGCTCGCACCGGCGGCCACGGCGCCGCGTTCCGGCACCATTCCCCGCGCTCGCGCGCACGCCCGGCCGTGCGCGCGAGCGCGCCGCCCACCGGACTACAAGGAGGTAATCATGAAAGCCGTGCTGCTCGTCAGCTCCGCCCTGCTCGCCATGGCGTCCGTTTCGGCCTCGGCTCAAGGCTCGATCACCAAGGTCGAAAACGGCGCGCTCGTCGCCGCGAACGGAATGACCGTCTACACCTTCGACCAGGACAAGCCCAACGCCGGCACCAGCGCATGCAAGGGCCAATGCGAGTCCTTCTGGCCGCCGTACAAGGCCAGCGCGACCGACGTTCCGGTCGGCCCCTATACGATCGTCAAGCGCGACGACGGCAGCCCGCAATGGGCCTACAAGGGCAAGCCGCTGTACTTCTTCGCGAAGGACATGAAACAGGGCGACCGCAACGGCGACAACTTCAAGAACATGTGGCACGTGGTCGCGCCGTAAGCATTCTTTCCCCGTCTTCAGCGTCGGCACGACCGCCGTACATGTAAAAAGGCCCGCCCCGATCGTCGACCGGGGCGGGCTCGTGCGTCCTTGCGCGGGCCGCGTGGCGACACACGCCGAGCGGCGCGCGTCGCGTTGCGGCCGGATCGTGCGTCAGCGCGTCAGCGGTTCGACGGGAAGCTGAACACCGTCCCTTCGCGCACGCCGGCCGACGGCCAGCGCTGCGTGATCGTCTTGCGCTTCGTATAGAACCGCACCGCATCCGGGCCGTACGCGTGGAGATCACCGAACAGCGAGCGCTTCCAGCCGCCGAACGAGTGGTACGCGACCGGCACCGGCAGCGGCACGTTGATGCCGACCATGCCGATCTGGATGTTGTCGCTGAAGTAGCGCGCCGCTTCGCCGTCACGCGTGAACAGGCACGTGCCGTTGCCGTATTCGTGCGCGTCGATCAGCGCCATCGCCTCGTCGAGCGACTTCAGGCGGATCACGCCGAGCACCGGCCCGAAGATCTCGTGCTGATAGATCGGCATGCCGGGCTTCACGTTGTCGAACAGGCACGGGCCCAGGTAGTAGCCGCCGTCGTGGCCGTCGACCTTCACGCTGCGGCCGTCGACGACGAGCGTCGCGCCGGCCGCCACGCCCGCCTCGACGAAGCCCGTCACCTTCTCGAAATGCTGCTGCGTGACGAGCGGCCCCATGTCGACGCCGGCCCCGTTGCCCGGGCCGACCTTCATCTTCGCGATCTCGGCCCGCAGGCCTTCGACCACCTTGTCACCCGTTTCCTCGCCGATCGCGACCACCAGCGGAATCGCCATGCAGCGCTCGCCGCACGAGCCGTACGCGGCGCCCATCAGCGCGTTCACCGCGTTGCCGATGTCGGCGTCGGGCATCACGACCGCGAAGTTCTTCGCGCCGCCGAGCGCCTGCACGCGCTTGCCGTGCGCGCAGCCGGTCGAGTAGATGTATTCGGCGATCGGCGTCGAGCCGACGAAGCTCACCGCCTTCACGCGCGGGTCGGTCAGGAGCGTGTCGACGGCTTCCTTGTCGCCGTTCACGACGTTCAGCACGCCCGGCGGCAGGCCGGCCTCGAGCGCGAGCTCGGCCATGCGCAGCGTCGACGACGGCGTGCGCTCGGACGGCTTCAGCACGAACGTGTTGCCGCACGCGACGGCCATCGGCCACATCCACAGCGGCACCATCACCGGGAAGTTGAACGGCGTGATGCCGGCGGCCACGCCGAGCGCCTGGAATTCGCTCCACGAATCGATCGCGGGGCCGACGTTCTTGCTGTGCTCGCCCTTCAGCAGCTCGGGCACGTAGGACGCGTATTCGACGTTCTCGATCCCGCGCTGCAGTTCGCCCATCGCGTCGGCGAGCACCTTGCCGTGCTCGGCGGTAATCAGCGCGCACAGTTCGTCCGCATGCTCCTCGAGCAGCGTCTTGAAGCGGCTCATCACGCGGGCGCGCTTCAGCGGCGGCGTATTGCGCCATGCCGGGAACGCGGCCTGCGCGGACGCGATCGCGGCTTCGACGGTCAGCTTGTCGGCGAGCGCGACGCTCTTGTGCGATTCGCCGGTGGCCGGGTCGAACACCGGCTGGACGCGGCTGCCGCCGTCGACGCGCTTGCCGTCGATCAGGTGGCCGAGGGTGGAGGTCACATTGCTGTCGTGTTTCATCGTTCAGGCTCTTTCGTGAATTCGGTTGTCGCGGGAAAAGGGCCGCGGCTCAGTCCACTTCGTTCAGCGCGTCGGACAGCGCGTTCACGAGGTTGTCGATCTCGCGCTTCTCGGCGATGAACGGCGGCGCGAGCTGGATCGTGTCGCCGCCGTAACGCACGTAGAAGCCCTTCGCCCAGCAGCGCATCGCGATCTCGTACGGGCGCCGTGCCGGCTCGCCCGGCAGCGCCGCGATCGTCAGGCCGGCCGCCAGCCCGTAGTTGCGGATGTCGGTGATATGGCGCTGGCCCTTCAGCCCGTGCACGGCCGCCTCGAAATGCGGCGCGAGATCGCGCACGCGGGCCACCGCGTCTTCCTTCACGAGCAGGTCGAGCGCCGCGACGCCGGCCGCGCACGCGACCGGGTGCGCCGAATACGTGTAGCCGTGCGGGAACTCGAGCATGTACTCGGGGCCGCCCGCGGCCATGAACGTGTCGTAGATTTCCTTCGTCGCGATCACGCCGCCGAGCGGCTGCACGCCGTTCGTCACCTGTTTCGCGAAATTCATGATGTCCGGCACCACGCCGAACGCGTCGGCGCCCGTCATCGCGCCGGCACGGCCGAAGCCCGTGATGACTTCGTCGAAGATCAGCAGGATGTCGTGCGCGGTACAGATGTCGCGCAGGCGCTTCAGATAGCCCTTCGGCGGGATCACCACGCCCGCCGAGCCGGAGAACGGCTCGACGATCACGGCCGCGATGTTCGACGCGTCGTGCAGCGTGATCAGGTCGAGCAGGCGGTCGGCCAGGTCGGCGCCGTTATCCGGCATCCCGCGCGAGAACCGGTTTTCCGCGAGCTGCGTGTGCGGCAGGAAATCGGCGTCGATGCCCTGGCCGAACAGCTTGCGGTTCGCGCCGATCCCGCCGACCGAGATGCCGCCGAAGTTCACGCCGTGATAGCCCTTCTCGCGGCCGATCAGGCGCGTCTTCGTGCCCTTGCCCTTGGCGCGCCAGTACGCGCGGGCCATTTTCAGCGACGTGTCGGCCGCTTCCGAGCCCGAGCCGGTGAAGAACACGTAGTCGAGGCCGGCCGGCGTCAGGTCCTTGATCTTGTTCGCGAGCTCGAACGACTTCGGATGACCGAACTGGAACGCCGGCGCGTAGTCAAGCTGCGCGACCTGGCGGCTCACGGCTTCCGTGATTTCCGTGCGGCCGTGACCGAGGCCCGTGCACCACAGGCCCGACAGGCCGTCGAAGATCTTGCGGCCTTCGCCATCCGTGTAATACGCGTCCTTCGCCGACACGATCATGCGCGGATCGGACTTGAACTGGCGGTTCGCCGTGAACGGCATCCAGTGGGCGTCGAGCCACGCGGCGTCGGTGCGGAGGTTCGTCTCTTCCTGCTGCTTGGCGATGGTCGTATCGGTCATGTCGGTCGGCGCGGCGCGCCCCTCCTTCTTGTGTTGATGTTGCGCATTGTCGGGACGACAATTAGTCTCTTCAATATCGCAATATCAATGTTCACTTGCTCGTCTATGCAAGCAAAGAAACCGAAGAGCCGCGCGCTGCTCGGGCAGCTCAGCGACATGGATCTGCGGCTGCTGCGGGTCTTCAAGGGCGTCGTGCAGTGCGGCGGGATGGCGGCGGCCGAACTCGAGCTGAATATCGGCATCTCGACGATCAGCCGGCACGTGAAGGATCTGGAAACGCGCCTCGGCCTCGTGCTGTGCCGACGCGGCCGCGCCGGCTTCACGCTAACCGCCGAGGGGCAGACGGTGTACGAGGAAACCCTGCGCCTGCTCGCGTCGATGGAGGCATTTCGCAGCAGGATCGACGGCATTCACGACAAGATGGGCGGAGAACTGCACGTCGCCGTGTTCGATAAGACCGCCACCAACCCGCAGGCGCGGCTCGGCGACGCGATCCGCCAGTTCGCGGACGAGGCGCCCGACGTCGCGCTGAACCTGCACGTCGCGTCGATCAACGAGGTCGAGCGCGGGATCATCGACGGCAGTTATCAGGTCGGCATCATCCCCGCGCACCGCAGCTCGGGCAGCCTCGTGTATTCGGAACTGTTCGACGAGCGGATGCTGCTGTACTGCGGCCGCCAGCACCCGCTGTTCGACGCGCCGCACGGCAAGCTCACGTGGACGACGATCCGCAATCATGCGTTCGCCGGGCTCGGCTTCCATTCGCCGAACATGGAACTGAGCCATCGCGCGAAGCTCACGCGCAGCGCGACGGCGTCGGACCAGGAATCGATCGCGACGCTGATCCTGTCCGGCCGCTATCTCGGCTTCCTGCCCGACCATTACGCGGAGAGCTTCGAAAACAAGGGGCTGATGCAGCCGATCGCGCCGCACCGCTTCAACTACCGGTGCCGGTTCGTGAGCCTGCTGCGGCGCTCGCCGCGGCCGTCGCGGGCGGCGCTGCTGTTCCAGTCGTGCCTGGAAGCCGCGCATGCGGCGCCGCAGCCGGGCGACGACAGCGCCGCCGCGTAGCCCGGTTCAGGCTTCGCCCGCGCTGGCGTCGGGCCGCGGCCGTGGCTGCCGCCCGCTCGCGCTCTGCGATAATGCCCACTTCCCCGTTTCCGCTCTCCCTCCGCCATGACGCAGCCGTCCGCCCCGCTCTCCACCGACCTGCCGCCGATTTCGTGCCTGCCCGGCGACGCGCTGCCGTGGCTGCCGATGAGCGCCGACCTGCCGGGGCTCGCAATCAAGTATCTGCATATCAATGCGGCGGAAGACACGCTGACCGCGCTGCTGAAGATGCCGGCCGGCGGCACGCTGCCGCGCCATCGCCACGACGGCGAGGTGTTCGTCCATACGCTGCAGGGTGCGTGGCGCTACCGCGAGTACGAATGGGTCGCGCAGGCCGGCTCGACGGTGCTCGAACCGGCCGGGTCGGTGCACACGCCGGAAACGCTCGGCGCGCCCGGCGACGACGTGATCACGCTCAACGTGATGCGCGGCGACCTGGTGCTGCTCGACGACGACGGCCGCGAGACCGCGCGCGAGAATTGCCGCGTCGCGCTGCTGCGCCAGCGCAAGCATGCGCGTACCGCGCCGCACGATGCTACGCCGTTTGTAACACGATAGGTCATGCGATAAGACGGGCGGGATCGTCGCGTCACGATCCGCACGGTGCCGGCGCTCGCCAGCGCGCGAATGGCCGCCGGCGCACTTCGCCAGCGATGCCGCCTCCCGGCGCCTTACCGAAAACGCCGGAAAAATCGGCGAATATCGCCGGCCAGCAGGTCCGGTTCTTCCATCGCGGCAAAATGCCCGCCGCTCGGCATGTCGGCCCACTGCACGACGTCGAACACCCGTTCGAGCCAGCTGCGCGGCGGGCGGCTGATCTCCTTCGGAAAGCGCGCGAACGCGACGGGCACCGCCACGCGTTCCCCGGCCGCGAAGCGCATCGGCTGCAGCCGGTTTTCCCAATACATCTGCATTGCCGAGCCGATGCTGCCGGTAAACCAGTAGAGCGAGATGCCGGTCAGCAGCGTGTCGTGCGAAAACCGCCGCGCGACGTCGCCGCCGCAATCGCTCCACGCGCGGAATTTCTCGGCGATCCACGCGGCCAGCCCGGCCGGCGAGTCGTTGAGCGCGACGGCCAGCGTCTGCGGCTTCGTCATGTGCACATGCGCGTATCCGCCCTCCAGCGCGGCCCACTCTCCGCGCTGCGTCACGAAGGCCCGTTCGTCCTCGGTGAGCGGCGAAGCCGCGTCGGCCGGAGGCTCGTAGCTGCCGGGCAGGTAGTTCAGATGAATGCCGTCCACCACGCCGGGATGTCGCGCGCCGAGCGCAATCGACACGCCTGCGCCGAGATCGCCGCCTTGCGCGCCGAAGCGGCGATATCCGAGCCCGGACATCAACGCCGCCCAACTGTCGGCGACCTGAAATGCCGACATGCCGGGCGCCGCGGGCGCGGGCGAGAACGCGAAGCCCGGAAGCGACGGCGCGACGACGTCGAACGCGTCGTGCGGATCGCCGCCGAACGCGGCCGGATCGCACAGGCGATCGATCAGCGCGTCGAACTCGAATACGGAGCCCGGCCAGCCGTGCGTGATGACGAGCGGATACGGCTTCGGCCCCGCCCCGCGCCGATGGATGAAATGCACGCGTTGCCCGTCTGCGTCCGCGACGAACTGCGGCAGCCTGTTCAGCGCGCGCTCCGCCGCACGCCAGTCGAAGCGCTCGGCCCAGTACGCAACCAGTTCGCGCAGCCACGCGCCATCCACACCCTGCTGCCACGGGTCGGCGGGCGTCAGCAGCGGTGCGCGCATGTCGCGCAGGCGCCGACGCAGGTCATCGAGCGCGCGATCGGGAATCGCAATGTTGAACGGGGCGGCGTGCATGGTGTCTCCTCGCGAGGAATGCGGGAGATTCTGCGCGATTTCCCGGACACGCGCTGGCGGCTCGCGCCCGCGAACGTCAGGCCGTTTCGCGCTCGTCTGCCCGCGCGTCGCGCCGCACCGCCTGCGGCGGCACGCCGAAACCGCGCACGAACGCGTCGCGCAGGTGGCGCCGGTCGCGAAAACCGTTCTCCTTCGCGATCACGTCGAGCGAGTGCCGGCTCTGCTCGATCATCAGCCGCGCGGCCTCGAGACGCAGCCGCTCGATCGCCTTCGCCGGCGACTGCCCGGTTTCCAGCGTGAACACGCGGCTGAACTGGCGCGGACTCAGGTGGACGGCGTCAGCCAGCTCCTCGACGGTCAGCGCGCGGCCGAGGTTCTGCCGCGCGTAGTTCAGCGCGTTCTGGATCCGGTCCGATTTCGGCGCGAGCTCCAGCATTTCGGAATGCTGCGACTGCCCGCCCGAGCGGCGCTGGTGCATCACGAGCTTGCGCGCGACCGAGCGCGCGGCGTCCGCGCCGAGATCCTTCTCCACCATCGCGAGCGTCAGGTCGAGGCCGGCCGTCATCCCGGCCGACGTCCAGATCGGGCCGTCGACGATGTAGATCCGGTCCTCCTCGACACGAATGTCCGGAAAGTGCTTCTGCATCTCGCGGCCGTACGCCCAGTGCGTCGTCGCGCGGCGCTGCGCGAGCAGCCCGGCCTCGGCGAGCACGAACGCGCCCGTGCAGATGCCGGCGACCCGCCGCGCGCGCGCGGTCGCGCGCCGCAGGAACGCGACGACGCCGGCCGGCGCCGGCGATGCGAGCGGATCGTTGACGCCCGCGACGATCCACGTATCGACGTCGACCCGGCCGCTGAGCGCGCGCGTCGCGACCGACAACCCGAGCGACGAGCGCACGTCGCCACCCTCGACGGAATAGTTGTCCATCACGTAGAACGGTTCGCCCGCGGCCAGGTTCGCGTACTCGAACACCGACTGCGTGGCGAGCGCCATGATCTGGAAGCCGTCGCTGATCAGAAAGCCGATGCGGTGCATGCGTGTCTCCGGTGGCGGGCGGCACGATCGGCACCCGATGTCCTGAATCATACCCATCTACGTCATTTGTGTCGCGGCGATTCGAGGCCAGAATGCCTTCACGCACTCACCCTTTCCTCGACACGGAGCGACATCATGACTGAAGCACATCGCGGTACCGCCGTCATCACCGGCGCATCGTCCGGCATCGGCGCGATCTATGCGGACCGCCTCGCGCGCCGCGGCTACGACCTGATCCTCGTCGCGCGCAACCGCGACCGGCTGGCCGCGCTCGCCGAGCGCATCACGAACGAAACGCAGCGCAGCGTCGAGATCGTCGGCGCCGACCTCAACGACCGCGCGGCGCTCGCCGCCGTCGAAGCGAAGCTGAAGCAGGACGCGAGCATCACGCTGCTCGTCAACAACGCGGGCGTCGGCACGCACACGCCGCTGCTCGACAGCGACGTCGACGCGATGACGCGGCTGCTCGACCTGAACGTGACCGCGCTCACGCGCCTGACCTATGCAGCCGTGCCCGGCTTCGTCGCGCGCGGCCGCGGTGCCGTGATCAACATCTCGTCGATCGTCGCGCTGTCGCCGGAAACGCTCAATGGCGTCTATGGCGGCAGCAAGGCATTCGTGCTCGCGTTCAGCCAGTCGCTGCATCACGAACTCGCGGACCACGGCGTGCAGGTGCAGGCCGTGCTGCCCGGCGCGACGGCCACCGACTTCTGGCAGACCGGCGGCCTGCCGATCGAACACCTGCCGAAGGAGATCGTGATGTCGGCGTCCGACCTGGTCGACGCGGCGCTGGTCGGCTTCGACCGCCGCGAGCTCGTGACGATTCCGTCGCTGCACGCGGCCGACGAATGGGATGCGTTCGAGGCCGCGCGCCGCACGATGGCGCCGCATCTGTCGACCGATTCGCCGGCGCCGCGCTATGCGGCCGCCCGCTGAGGCGCATCGTCATGAAACTCGACGGCAACACCATCCTCATCACCGGCGGCACGTCCGGGATCGGCCGTGCGCTGGCGATCGCGCTCGACGAGCTGGGCAACAAGGTCGTCGTCGCCGGCCGGCGCACGAAGCTGCTCGACGAGATCGCGCGGCAGTATCCGAACATCGACACGATCGAGCTCGACGTCGGCGATGCCGCGCAGATCCGCGCGGTCGCGGCGCGGTTGATCGACCGCTACCCGGCGCTGAACGTCGTGATCAACAACGCGGGCATCATGCCGTTCGACGATGCGGCCGGGCCGCTCGACGACGAACAGGCCGTGCGCCTCGTCGAGACGAACCTGCTCGGCCCCGTGCGCGTCAGCGCGGCGTTCGTCGAACACCTGAAGCGGCAGCCGGACGCGACGATCATCAACAACAGCTCGGTGCTCGCGTACGTGCCGCTCGCGTCGGCCGCGCTGTATTCGGCGACGAAGGCCGCGATCCATTCGTACACGCTGTCGCAGCGTTTCATGCTGCGCGACACGAGCGTGCGCGTGCTGGAAATCGCGCCACCGTGGGTCGACACCGATCTCGTGCACAAGAGCGGCGATCCGCGCGCGATGCCGGTCGATGCGTTCGTCGCCGAGACGCTGGCGCTCCTCGAGACCGCCACCACCGAAGTCGTCGTCGAAGCGGCGAAGCCGTTGCGCGACAATGCCGGGCCGAACGAGCACGCGTTCGTCGACGAGTTCAACCGCTTCGTTGTCGACAACCCGATTCCCGTCGCGTGACGTCGCGCAGCGCAATCCTGCGCACGCATTGATCTGCCGAAAGGCGCCGGCTTCCGCACGATCGGACTGCGAAGCCGGCGCTTGCCGGTTTGCCCGCGCATTCATTCAGGACCTGAAGCGGCCCTTCTCTGCGCTGCTTCTCTGCGCTGCTTCTCTGCGCTGCTTCTCTGCGCTGCTTCTCTACGCTGCTTCTCTACGCTGCTTCTCTACGCTGCTTCTCTACGCTGCTTCTCTGCGACCCGAACTCGCCGCCCACCCACCCGGTTTCGCCCTTGCTTGCCACGCATTCCTCGCGACGATAAGCTCTACGATCTCAGCCTCCGAAGCAGCGCCCTCCGGCATTCGTCCGATCATCGGCGCAATCGACCGTCGCGGATTTCGACCATGCGGTTCCGTATGTTCACCACCGGGACCGGCGACACGCCCGGCTCCTGTCGCGCTCCCGCCGACGATCGACCGGCGCTTGCGCCGTTGCCCGAACTCGACACCGTGTGCCGTCTCGCCCGCGCGCATTTCGGCACGGCGGGTGCGTTCATCGCGTCCGCCGAAGCCGGCGTGCAGCGCGTGGCGGCGTCCGACGGCACGCTGCCCGCCACGCTTCCTGCCATGCGTTTCCCGTCGCGTGCCGAGCCCGCTCCGGCGGCCGGCCGACGCTTCATCACGCCCGCCGGGGGCGACCTCCCGAATGACGCGCCGCACGTCGTCGCGGCCTGCGAGCTGGTCGCGCCCGACGGCAGCGCGCTGGGCGCACTATGCGTCGCCGGCAGCACCGGCCTGACGCTCGACGCCGCGCAGCGCGCTTTCCTGCACGACCTGGCGACACTGGCGGAACGCGCGATCGGCCGCGCGAACGCGCAAGCCGCGCTGCGCGAACGGCTCGGCGTCGTCGAGGAACACAGCGCGCTGACCACGCTGGCGCTGAACGAAAGCGGCACCGGCGTGTGGGATCGCAACGTCGAAACCGGCGAGATCCATTACTCGGCAGCCTGGAAGGCGCTGCTCGGATATGCGCCCGATGAACTGACGAGCCGGATCGAGGATGCATACGAACGGCTGCACCCGGACGACGTCGCCGGCGTGAAAGCCGCGATGCTCGCGCACTTCGAAAGCCGGACCGACAGCTATGCGGTCGAACACCGCATCCGCTGCAAGAACGGCACGTACAAATGGATCTGCAGCCGCGGCAAGGTCATCGCCCGCGACAACCACGGGCGCGCGCTGCGCATGGTCGGCACGACCACGGACATCACCGCGCTGCGCGAACTCGCCGGCCGGTTGAGCGACTCCGTCACGCTCGTGACGAGCCTGACCGACCAGGTGCCGGGCCTCGTGTTCCAGCTGCGGCAGACCGCCGACGGCCGCCGGTTCTTTTCGTACGCGAGCGCGGGCGCACGCGACATCTACGAACTGACGCCCGAGCAGATCGCCCGCGACGCGGATGCGGTCGAAACCCGGATTCATCCTGCCGACCTGGTTGCCTACCGTCAGTCGCTGCGAGTGTCGGCGGAGCGCCTGGCGCCGTGGCGGCTCGAATACCGCGTGCTGCTGCCGGACCAGGGAATGCGCTGGCGCGAAGGCGACGCGCGCCCGCAACGCACGCCGGACGGCGGCACGGTCTGGCATGGCTTCATCACGGATGCGACCGAGCGCAAGCACATCGAGACCGAACTGCACCGGATGGCGACGACCGATCACCTGACCCAGCTGTCCAACCGCCACGCGTTCATGCGGCATAGCGAAGCCGCGTTGCGCGGCGTGCGCGCGACCGGCCAGGACGCCGCGGTGCTGATGCTCGACCTCGATCACTTCAAGGCGCTGAACGACCGCTGGGGCCATCCGCTCGGCGATCGCGCGCTCCGGCATTTCGCGCGGCTGCTGCTCGCGGAGATCGGGACGGACGGCATCGTCGGGCGCATCGGCGGCGAGGAATTCGCGATCGTGCTGCCGCACACCGGGATCGACGCGGCGTGCGCGCTCGCACTGCGCGTGCAGCAGCGCGTGGCCGATTCGCGGCTCGTGCACGAGGATCAGCCGCTCGTGCTGACCGTCAGCATCGGCATCGACGCGATGCGGACGTCCGACTTCGGCGCGTACCAGGCGCTGTCGCGGGCCGACAAGGCGCTGTATGTCGCGAAGGAGCGCGGCCGCAACCGGATCGAGGTGTATCGGGCCTAGCGCGCGTTCCCGCCGACGACGGGCTTGCGCCCGTCCTGGCCGCCCACCCCGTCGTACGCGCGCCGCGCCGACACATCACGCGATCAACGCGACACGGGCGCCGCGTCGCGCGAGGTCGCGCGCACACCGAGCAGCATCGCGACCGCGCACGCGGCCAGCAATCCCGCGATCATCAGCATCGCCGCATCCATGCTGCCGGTACGGGTGCGGATCACCCCGACGATCCACGGCGTGATCATCCCGCTCGATACGCCGATGCTGCTGATCAGCGCGATCCCGCCCGCCGCGCCGGCGCCCGAGAAATACGCGGACGGCACGGCCCAGAACACCGGGTGCGCGGCGAAGATCAGCATCGCCGCGATCGACAGCAGCGCCATCATCGCGACGATGCTCGGCAAGTGCAGCGTCAGCAACGCGAGCGCCACCGCGCCGCCGAATGCGCACGCGGCGAAGTGCCGGCGACGCTCGCGCTTGCGGTCGGAGCGCCGTGCGATCGCGATCAGGCCGGCCGCGCCGATCGCGTTCGGCACGATCGACAGCAGGCTGATGTGCACGACGTCGTGAATGCCGAATTCGCGAATCATCAGCGGCATCCAGAACAGCAGCATCAACAGCGCCGTCGTCAGCGAAAAATAGATGAATGCGAACAGCCAGGTGCGCGGCGCGGCGAGCACCTGCCGCAGCGACGACGCCGCATGCGCGGGCGCCTCCGCCCGGTCGGCGGCCAGGTCGGCCGCGAGCCGCTGGCGGTCGTCGTCGGACAGCCAGCGCGCCTGTTCGGGGCGGTCGCACAGCCAGAACCACGCGATCACGCCGAGCAGGATCGCGGGCGCGCCCTCGATCGCGAACATCCACTGCCAGCCGTGCAGCCCGAGCACGCCCGACATCGCGCGCATCAGCCAGCCCGACAGCAGCCCGCCGACCATCCCGGCCACCGCGACGCCCGCATAGAAGATCGACAGCACCGACGCGCGCCGGCGCGCCGGATACCAGTAGGTCAGGTAGAACACGACGCCCGGGAAGAAGCCGGCCTCGAACAGCCCGAGCAGGAAGCGCAGCACGTAGAAGTGCTTCGCGCTGTCGACCGTGATCATCGCAACCGACACCGCGCCCCACAGGACCATGATCCGCGCGAACGTGCGGCGCGCGCCGAAGCGGCGCAGCAGCGCGTTGCTCGGCACCTCGAACAGCACGTAGCCGACGAAGAACAGCACCGCGCCGAGGCTGTACATCGCATCGGTCAGGCCGAGATCCTGCCGCATCTGCAGCTGCGCGAAGCCGATGTTGCTGCGGTCGAGGATCGACACGATGTAGCAGATGAACAGGAACGGCACGATCCGCGCGCCGATACGGCGGTACAGCGCGTCGTGGTCCGACGCCGGCGCACGGGAACCGGACGCAACCGCCGGCCCGGCGTCCGCTTGAAGGGGGGCTGACATCGATCGTCTCCTCGATGGATGCGGATACGGTGCGGACAGGAAATGCAGCGCCGGTCGCCGCCGCTCGCCGGCAGCGACCGGCCGCGATTCAGGCGCGGCGTGCGGGTTCGCCCTTCACGCCGAGCATCAGCGCGGCGCCGCTCAGCGCGAGCAGCGCGGCCAGCAGGTACACGGCGAGATCCATGCTGCCGGTGCGCGTGCGGATCAGCCCGATCACCCACGGGCTGACGATGCCGCTCGTGATCCCGATGCTGCTGATCAGCGCGATCCCGGCCGCGGCCGCGTTGCCGGACAGGTAGCGGGTCGGCACGGCCCAGAAGATCGGCAGCGCGGCGAAGATCAGCGTCGCCGCGATCGACAGGCACGCGAGCATCGCCGCGAAGCTGTGCAGGTGCAGCGTCAGCGCCGCGAGTGCCAGGCCGCCGCCGATCGTGCAGCACGCGAAGTGCTTGCGGCGCTCGCCGGTGCGGTCGGAATGGCGGGCGATCAGGATCAGCCCGACCGCGCCGACCGCGTTCGGCACGACCGTGTAGAGGCTCACCGACACGACGTCGGTCACGCCGAAATCGCGGATCATCAGCGGCATCCAGAAGTTGAGCGTCAGCGATGCGCAGGTCAGCGAGAAGTAGATGAACGCGAACAGGTAGACGCGCGGGTTCGCGAGCGCGGCGACCAGGCTGCGTTTGTCGTGCGCACTGTGCGCACCATGCGCACCGCCATCGCTGCACAGCGCGGCGACGCGCGCCTTTTCGTCGGACGTGAGCCACGCTGCGTCCTGCGGCCGGTCGACCAGGTACGTGAACGCGAAGCATGCGAGCACGATCGCCGGCGCGCCTTCGATCGCGAACATCCATTGCCAGCCGTGCAGCCCGAGCACGCCGCTCATGTCGCGCATGATCCAGCCCGACATCAGGCCGCCGAGCACCCCCGCCACCGCGACACCCGCGAAGAACACCGAGATCGCCGCCGCGCGGCGGTTCGCCGGGAACCAGTAGGTCAGGTACAGCACGATGCCGGGAAAGAAGCCGGCCTCGAACACGCCGAGCAGGAAGCGCAGCACGTAGAAATGCGACGGCTGCGACACGAACATCATCGCGGTCGACGCGATGCCCCACAGCAGCATGATCCGCGTGAACGTGCGGCGCGCGCCGAAGCGCGCGAGCAGCAGGTTGCTCGGCACCTCGCAGAACACGTAGCCGACGTAGAACACCGCGGCGCCGAGGCCGTACATCGCATCGCTGAAGCCGAGGTCGTGCTTCATCTGCAACTGCGCGAAGCCGATGTTGATGCGGTCGAGGAACGACACGACGTAGCAGAGGAACAGGAACGGCACGATCCGCCACGCGATCTTGCGGAACAGCAGCGCGTCGCCGGCAGCGGACGCCGGCGCGGATTCACAGGCGGAAGCCGACGCCGCGGCACTCGCGTGCGCGATCGTCGCTTCGGCGGGAAGCGATTGGGGCATGTCTCTCTCCAAACGGGCCGCGCGATTCGGGCGCGCAGCAGTCTCCGCGAGCGTACATGCGCCCGGCTTTCTTGTGAGAACGGAAGTCGGCTCCCTGAACCGCCGCGCGATGCGGCCGCCGCTCAGGCGCCGTCAGGAACGCGGCGCGGCGCCCGCCCGGACGCCCCGCCGCGGTGACCCGCTCAGTCCTGCAGCGCGTCCCACATTTCCTTGTCGCGCTGCGCGGTCCAGATGCGCGGATGCGTGATGCCGCTCGCCTCGTCGTACGCGCGCGACACGTCGAACGGCAGACAGTGCTCGTAGATGAACACGTGGCCGAACTTCGGATCCATCGCTTCGCGCGTGAGCGCCATCGACGCCTTCAGGTCGAGCTTGCGCTCGACGGCCTTGCGGCCCTGCGCGAGCAGCGTCGTCACGAAGTCCTTCGTGTAGTCGAGGCCCTTGTTCACTTCGGCCGGATTCAGCAGCGCGGGGCCGCGGCCCGGCACGAGCTTTTCCGCGCCGAGCGCGCGCAGCGCCTCGAGCGTGGCCGGCCACTGTTCGAGCTGGGCGTCGCCGCAATAGCAGGCCGCGTCGTACTCGACCAGGTCGCCCGAGAACAGCACCTTCTGCGACGGCAGCCAGACGATCGTGTCGCCCTTCGTGTGGCCCGAGCCGACGTGCATGATCTTCACCTCGAGCTTGCCGAGGAACAGCGTGATCTCGCGCTCGAACACGAGCGTCGGCCAGGTCAGGCCCGGCACCGTCTCGACGCCCGCGAACAGCCGCGGGAAGCGCTCGATCTCCGACTTCATGTCGGCCTCGCCGCGCTCGACGATCATTTCGTAGGTGCCGCGGCTCGCGATCACGTGCTGCGCGCCTTCGTCGAAATACGCGGACGCGCCGAGCACGCGCACCGCGTGGTAATGCGACAGCACGACGTGCTTGATCGGCTTGTCGGTCACGCTGCGGATCTTCGCGATCAGGTCCTGCGCCATCGCGGGCGTCGCGGTCGTGTCGACGATCAGCACGCTGTCGTCGCCGATGATCACGCCCGAGTTCGGGTCGCCTTCGGCGGTATAGGCGTACGCGTTCTCGGACAGCTGCGTCCAGGTGACTTTCTTCTCTTCCAGATCGGCTTGGGAGGCGAATGCTTTGGCCATGTTGCGTTCCGTGGCTGCGAGCCATGTGTTGAGGGGAATGAGCGGATCATCTTCCCGCGCCGATTATTTGTCAATGACAAAGTCGCTTGCTATTGTTTAATACGGGTAAACCTGCGGGCTGGCGCGTCAAATGGCGTCGGATACCATGCGGGGTTTCGTCAATGGAAGAATCATCGCGTGCAGAACCACGAAGTCAGCGCAGACGACGCGCCACCCAAGGCGCAGCGCGGGATCCAGAGCGTCGAGGTCGGCGGCCGGCTGCTCGACGCGCTCGCGCGCCGGCGCAAGCCGCTCGGGCTGTCGGAGCTGGCGGCCGCGGCCGACCTGTCGACCGCGCAGGCGCACACCTATCTCGTCAGCCTGACGCGGCTCGCGCTCGTGAAGCGCGACGCGCTCACCGGCAACTACGAGCCGGGGCCGCTGTCGCTGCGGCTCGGGCTGATGTCGATCGAGCGCCAGCCGGCCTATCGCGCGGCGCTGCCGCACGCGGCGCGGCTCGCGGAAGCGGTCGGCCTGAGCGTCGCGCTGTCGGTGCCGGGCGCGCTCGGGCCCACGATCGTGCGCATCGAGCACGGCGGCTATCCGCTGCACGTGAACCTGCACGTCGGATCCGTCATGTCGCTCGACACGACGGCGACCGGCCGGGTGTTCCGCGCGTTCGGCGACCCCGCCCAGCTCGACGCGATGGCGGCCAGCCAGGCCGGCGCCGGCGCCACGCTCGCCGGCGCGGAAGGCGACCAGCCCCCGTCCGACGCCCGCGCGTGGCAGGCCGAACTCGACGCGATCCGTGCGCGCGGGATCGAGCGCGGCGTGGATCGGCCGAGCCCCGGCGTCAGCGCGATGTGCGTGCCAGTGCTGGACGCGGACGGCCGCCTGCAACTCGCGTTGACGGTGATCGGTTCGAGCGGCTCCATCGATGTCGGCTGGGACGGCCCGATCGCGACGGCGCTGCGCGATGCGGCGCGGCAAGCCACCGCGGCGCTCGACGCGGGACGCGACGCACCGCCGGTCGCGCCGGGCATGCCGCCGGCCACGCAGCGCATGCCGCCCGCGCTCGCCGACGACACGAAGGCGCAGCGCGGCATCAACGCGCTCGACAGCACGGGCGAGTTGCTGCTCGCGCTCGTCTCGGCGGGCCGTGCGCTGCCGTTGCGCGATCTCGCGGCAGCCGCCGGCATGCCGGCCGCGAAGGCGTTTCCGCACCTCGTGAGCCTGCAGAAGATCGGCCTGCTGAGCCGCGACGACGCGGGCTGCTTCGGCGGCGGGCCGCTCGCGCAGGCGCTCGGCCTGATCGCGATGCAGCGCGTGTCGCCGACGCGCGATGCGGAAGCCGAAATCGTCGCGCTGGCGGCCGCGACCGACCTGAGCGTGGCCGCGGCGACGCTCGGGCCGCTCGGGCCGACCGTGATCCGTCTCGAGGAATCGGCGCGGCCGCAGCACGTGAGCCTTCAGGTCGGCACGGTGATGTCGCTCGTGAATACGGCGATCGGGCGGATTTTCGCGGCCGGCATGTCCGACGACGTGCTGGCCGGCCTGCTGGCCGACGAGCCGGTGCGCCTCGCAGGCCGCGCGACGCAGGTCGACGACGCGTTCCGCGCGCGGCTCGCGACGATCCGCGCGGACGAACTCGATTTCGCATTCGATGCGCCGGTGCCGGGCATCGGGACGATCGCCGCGCCCGTGTTCGATCACACCGGCAGCATCCGGCTCGTGATTGCGATCATCGGCTCGTCGCGCGGCTTCCCGCGCGGGCCGCACAGCGAACTCGCGCATACGCTGCTCGCCGCGGCGCGCCGCCTGTCGTGGCGCTTCGGGTGGATCGGCGGGTAATCGCCGCCCCGCTGCCGCGCCCGTTCTCGTCGCCCCGCTTTCCGTTTTCGCCCGTCAATGCGAGGCCGCGCTCGCCGCGGTCTCGTCACGCCTGCCCGCCACGCAGAAGGTGGCGCAGCTCATGTTGCGCGGCAGCAACATAAATTGTCAGTAATTCTCATATAACGAAATCGCATTTCACAAGACGGTGACGTTTCTTTATGATTAGGGTTATCCCTAACTCGCCACCTACATGGGGCTTCGTCATGCAAACGTCTAATGTCTCCGATCGTTCCACCCAATCCGCTGGCTGGCTCGCACGTGTCGGCGAGCTGCTTGCAGAAGCATGGGCACTGCACCTCGAGAACTGCGCAGTCATCGCTGAAGCGCACGCACGCCTGCCGCGCTGAGCGCGGCGCCCGGCCGCCAGCCGGCCACGCGCTATCTCCATCCGTCTGATGCGCCTTGCGGGGACGCGCGCCGAAAGGCCGCCGCGTCCGGCACGAGGCGCCGGACGGAAGTCGCAAAAAAAGGGCGCATACCCTCGATGGCATGGTGCTCACGCGCTGTGAGCACGGTCGCAGCGATGTCGATACGCGGATGCCGGTCCCGACGAACTTGTCGGCACGGTGTTGATCGCAGCTTCCCGGAATGTCCGGCCGCTGCGTAGCCGATGCATGCCCGCTGCGCGCCACGCGCCGGGCCTGGCCGTCACGGAAGATTCATCCGTTTTCCCGC
Organism: Burkholderia sp. Bp8994; assembly: GCF_003853805.1. Classification (NCBI taxonomy): domain Bacteria; kingdom Pseudomonadati; phylum Pseudomonadota; class Betaproteobacteria; order Burkholderiales; family Burkholderiaceae; genus Burkholderia; species Burkholderia sp. Bp8994. The sequence continues at coordinate 235,874 of NZ_QTQH01000001.1, read as the reverse complement.
CGCGCGGGCACGGCCTGCCGGTATCCGGCTCCGGGCCGCGCGCAACGGGCGCGACAGCCCGCTTCCCACCCTTCTCCAGCACCGCCGCGAACCGCGTCGTCACGACGCCGCGCGGCGCGTCGCCCCCGTCTTCACACCTGAATCGACGGCACGTCTTTCATGCACCGCAGCGCGAACATCGAGCGGCTGTGGCGAATGCTCGAAATCCTGTACAGCTTCTCGCGCAGGAAGCGTTCGTAGCCGGCCGTGCCGTCCACCGCGACCTTGATCCAGTAGTCGTATTCGCCCGATACGAGGTAGGCCTCGAGCACTTCGGGCAGTGCCGCGAGTTCGGCGCCGAAACGCGCGAGCGCATCGTCCTCGTGGCGATCGAGGGTGACTTCGAGGATCACGATGTCCGCGTAGCCGAGCATGCGCTGGTTGACCAGCGCGACGTAGCCGTCGATGTAACCGTCGAGTTCGAGCTGCCGCGTGCGGTTCCAGCAGGCGGTGGTCGACATGCCGATCTGTTCGGCCAGTTCGGCGTTCGACAGGCGCGCATTTTTTTGCAGTGCACCGAGGATCTTGCGGTCCTGGTTGTCGAGGGTTTTCGGCGTGCGTTCGCGGATAGCCATGACAGGAAGAATCTTCTACAGAAAATCCGCATTCTATCCGAACAGGCTTCCGGTTTCGGGTGCGTTTTACTGGAAAACAGGAAGCCTTTTAACCGGCCGGCTTGATACATTTTCTCCATGCCTGGTGTCCGGCACGCTCCCTGCGACAACCCCTTCGCACCGGGACGCCTGGCCGCAATCACGAGTTGCGGCGCAGGACACGCAGGCATGCAACGTCCCGCCCCCCGCGCGCCTACCCGGTCGCACGGGCCGGCGCCTGATCCTCCGTTTCCGCACTCCCGTCATGTCGTTCAGGCTTTATCTGTCGTTCCTCGCTGCGTCCGCCGTCCTCATCTACGCCCCCGGCCCCGTCAACCTCCTCACGATGAACCAGGCATTGCGCGCCGGCTGGCGCCGCGCGCTGCCGTGCGTCTGGGGCGGCACGCTCGCCGTGCTGCTGCAGCTCGCGCTTACAGCGCTGTGCCTGAATTCGCTGGTTCACCTCGACGAGCACGCGCTGACCGTGCTGCGCTGGGCCGGCGCCGCCTACCTCGTATGGCTCGGCTGCAAGCAATGGCTCGGCCGGGCGCCGGTCACCGCGCCCGCCGCGTCGACGGACGCCGGCAACACGGCACCCGACGACACCGCCACCGGACGCGCGCTGTTCTGGCGCGGCGTCGCCACCTCCGGCCTGAACCCGAAGACGCTGCTGTTCTTTCCGTCGTTCTTTCCGCAGTTCATCGTCCCGGATCCCGACTGGAGCCTGAACGCGCAATTCCTGCTGCTCGCGGCGAGCTTCGCGCTGCTGTTCGCCGGCGGCGTCGCGTCGATGGCGCTGTTCTCGCACCGGCTGAGCCGTGCGCTGCAGCGGCCGGCGCGGATGCGCGCGATGAATCGCGTGACGGGCGGGCTGCTGGTCGGGATGGGCGCGATCATGGTCGGATGGAACTGAGCGGCCGCCTGAGCGCGTGACGTCGCGCGCTGCGGCGCGCGCCACCCCACGCCGGCCGACGCGCGGCCGGTACGACCAGTACAATCGCGCGATGTCCGAACTGCTCACTTACGGCGGCCTGTTCGCCGTGTCGATGGTCGCCGCGACCCTGTTGCCGCTCCAGTCCGAAGCCGTGCTTGCGGGCCTGCTGCTCGCCGGGCGCGAACCGGTGTGGGCGCTGGTGCTGGTGGCGAGCGTCGGCAACGTCGCGGGCGCGGCGATCAACTGGACACTCGGCCGCGGCATCGAGCACTTCCGCGACCGCCGCTGGTTTCCGGTGAAACCGGCCGCGCTCGCGCGCGCCGAGGGCTGGTATCGGCGCTATGGCCGCTGGTCGCTGCTGCTGAGCTGGGCGCCGGTGATCGGCGACCCGCTGACGATGATCGCCGGCGTGCTGCGCGAGCCGCTGCCGACCTTCGTCGCGATCGTGACGATCGCGAAGGTCGGGCGGTATCTGGCGATCGCGTGGCTCGTCGTGCCTTGACGCCTTGACGCCTTGACGCCTTGACGCCTTGACGCCTTGACGCCTTGACGCCTTGACGCCTTGACGCCTTGACGCATTCACGTATCAAGGCGTCCGCCCGCACGACGCCCCGTCGACGTTACTTCTTGTCTCCCGCCAGGTCGATCGCCTTGTCCGATCCGACCGCGTTGCGCAGCTGGAATTTCTGGATCTTGCCGGTCGACGTCTTCGGCAGCTCGCCGAAGCGCACGACCTTCGGCACCTTGAAACCCGCGAGCAACTGCCGGCAGTGGGCGACGATCTCCGCCTCGGTCGCGCTCGCGCCTTCGCGCAGCTCGACGAACGCGCACGGCACCTCGCCCCACTTCGGGTCGGGCATTGCGACCACCGCCGCGACCGCGACGGCCGGATGCCGGTACAGCGCATCCTCGACCTCGATGCTCGAGATGTTCTCGCCGCCCGAAATGATGATGTCCTTGCGGCGATCCTTGATGCGGATGTAGCCGTCCGGCGTCAGCACGCCGAGATCGCCCGTATGGAACCAGCCGCCGTGGAACGCTTCCTCCGTCGCGTGCGGGTTCTTCAGGTAGCCCTTCATGCAGATGTTGCCGCGGAACATGATCTCGCCGAGCGTCTCGCCGTCGGCCGGCACCGGCGTCATCGTGTCCGGATCGAGCACCGTCGCGCCCGCTTCCAGGTGATAGCGCACGCCCTGCCGCGCATTGAGCCGCGCGCGCTCGTCGTCGGGCAGCTCGTCCCAGTGCGCCTGCTTCGCGCAGACGGTCGCCGGGCCATAGACCTCGGTCAATCCGTACACGTGCAGCAGGTCGAAGCCGATCTCCTTCATCTTCGCGATCACGGCCGGCGCGGGCGCGGCACCGGCGACCATCGCGTGCACCGTGTGATCGATGCCGGCGCGCAACTCGGCCGGCGCATTCGCGATCGCGCTCTGTACGATCGGCGCGCCGCAGTAATGCGTGATGCGCTCGCGGCGGATCAGGTCGAACACCGTCTTCGCGTCGAACTTGCGCAGGCACACGTTCACGCCCGCGCGCGCCGCGACGGCCCACGGGAAGCACCAGCCGTTGCAGTGGAACATCGGCAGCGTCCACAGATACACCGCGTGCTTCGGCATGTCCCATTCGAGGATGTTGCTGATCGCCGCGAGATACGCGCCGCGATGGTGATACACGACGCCCTTCGGGTCGCCCGTCGTGCCGGACGTGTAGTTCAGCGCGATCGCCTCCCACTCGTCGGCGGGCGGCGTCCATGCGTAGTCGGGGTCGCCGCCCGCGACGAACGCCTCGTAGTCGGTCGCGCCCGCGAAGCGCGCGGGGTCGGCCGGCATCGCATCGGCAACGCTGACGATCTTCAGGCCCGGCACTTCGAGCGCCGCGCGATGCGCGAGCTCCGCGTATTCGGTGTCGACGATCAGCACCTTCGCCTCGCCGTGACGCAGCATGAACAGCACCGATGAAATGTCGAGCCGCGTGTTGATCGTGTTGAGCACGGCGCCGGCCATCGGCACGCCGAAGTGCGCCTCGACCATCGCCGGGATGTTCGGCAGCAGCGCGGCCACCGTCTCGCCGCGCGCGACGCCGGCCCGCGCGAGCGCGCTCGCGAGCTGCTTCGCCCGCGTGTAGGTCTCGCCCCACGTGCGCCGCACGTCGCCGTGCACGATCGCGAGGCGCGCGCCGTAGACTTCGGCCGCACGGACCAGAAAGTCGATCGGCGTGAGCGGCACGTAGTTGGCATCGCGGCGGCCGAGTCCGGCCTCGAACATCTGCGTCATGATCCTGTCTCCCGTTTTCTGTCGACCGGCGCGTGCGTCGGCCTCGTATCCGGCAAGTGTGCATGCACCCCGACCGGTCTTGATGTGGTTCAATTGCCGACAGCCTAACGGGCGCTATTGTGAGCCGTCTGTCATCGAAACGACAGAGTGCCTCATGAGCGCTGCGCGTTATCCCTATCCTCGCAAACCCGCATCCATGCACGACCACCTCGTTGCGCCGCCCGACGCGGCCGCCGCCGCTGTCAGCCCGCCGGCCAGCCCGCCGGCCGACACGCCGCTCGAACCGGGCCCGTTGCCCGCCCTGTCCGTGCTGTTCGGCCAGTGCGCGTGGTTCCGCGCGCTGGCGCCGGAACACCAGGCGCTCGTGCTCGCGCAGTCGCGCGCCGAGCAGCACGAGGCCGGCGACGTGATCGCGCAGCGGCTCGCACCGTCCGAATACTGGATCGGCGTGCATCGCGGGTTGCTGAAGCTCGCGATCTTCAACGCGTCGGGGCGCGGCTGCACGTTTTCCGGCGTGCCGTCGGGCGGCTGGTTCGGCGAAGGCAGCGTGATCAAGCGCGAGCTGCGCAAGTACGAAGTCGTCGCCGTCCAGCGCTCGATCGTGCTGTTCGTCCCGGTCGACACGTTCCATGCGCTGCTCGACACGAGCCTGCCGTTCACGCGCTTCGTGATCCACCAGTTGAACAACCGGATGGGCGAGTTCATCGCGTCGATCCAGAACAGCCGGCTGCTCGATGTCGACGCGCGCGTCGCACAGGCGCTCGCGCAGCTGTTCAACCCCGCGCTGTACCCGGACACCGGCCCGTCGCTCGCGATCTCGCAGGAGGAACTGGGAATGCTCGTCGGCGTGTCGCGGCAGCGGATCAACCAGGCGTTGCAGCAACTCGAGAAACTCGGCGTGCTGCGGCTCGCGTACAACCAGATCGAAGTCGTCGACCTGGCCGCGCTCGCGCAGGTCGGGATGGAACAGATCTGAGCGACGCCCGATGAACGGAAGCGTCGCTGCTGCGGCATGCGCGTGCGGTGCGGCGGCCTTTTTCGGGCATCGGCGTCCGCGCGCGTTTTCATCCGATCAATCGGCCTGAAGTCGCCTCGGTCGCCGCGCGCCGAACCTGACAAATCCGCCAGTTTCGTGTCAGTGACTCGTTCAGCCCCGACGCCTATCATTCGGGTTCCCCTCACCGCCGCCTGATCACCGCCTGTCCCGCCGCCTCCATGTGGATCGTCAATCTCGCGCTCAGGCGCCCCTACACGTTCATCGTGATGGCCATCATGATCGTGCTGGCCACCCCGCTCGCGCTGATGCGCACGCCTGTCGACGTCCTGCCGGCGGTCAACATTCCCGTCATCAGCGTGATCTGGAATTACACCGGCTTCTCCGCGAAGGAGATGACCAACCGCATCACGGCCGTCCATGAACGGATCCTCACGACGACCGTCAACAACATCCAGCACATCGAGTCGACGTCGCTGCCGGGCATCGCGGTCGTGAAGGTGTTCCTGCAACCCGGCGCGAACGTGCAGACCGCGATCGCGCAGACGGTCTCGTCCGCGCAGGCGATCGTGCGGCAGATGCCGCAGGGCGCGACGCCGCCGCTCGTGATCACCTATTCGGCGTCGAGCATCCCGGTGATCCAGCTCGGGCTGTCGAGCAAGACGCTCAGCGAACAGTCGCTCGCCGACATCGCGCTCAACTTCCTGCGGCCGCAACTGATCACGATCCCGGGCGCGCAGATCCCGTTTCCGTACGGCGGCCGCACGCGCGTGGTCGCGATCGACCTCGATCCGCAGGCGCTGCTCGCGAAGGGCCTCACGCCCGCCGACATCGTCAACGCGGTCAACGCGCAGAACCTCGTGCTGCCGACCGGCACCGCGAAGATGGGCCAGACCGAATACCGGATCGACACGAACGCGTCGGCCGACACGGTCGCGGACATCAACGGCCTGCCGGTCCAGACCGTCAACGGCGCGACGACCTACCTGCGCGAGGTCGCGTCGGTGCGCGACGGCTTCGCGCCGCAAACGAACGTCGTGCGCCAGAACGGCCAGCGCGGCGTGCTGATGTCGATCCTGAAGACCGGCGACGCGTCGACGCTGAAGGTCGTGTCGGACCTGAAGGCACTGCTGCCGAAGGTGATCCCGACGCTGCCCGAAGGACTCACGATCACGCCGCTGTTCGACCAGTCGGTGTTCGTCAACGCCGCCGTGCAGGGCGTGATCCACGAGGCGCTGATCGCCGCCGTGCTGACCGCGATGATGATCCTGCTGTTCCTCGGCAACTGGCGCAGCACGCTGATCATCGCGATCTCGATTCCGCTGTCGATCTTCACGTCGCTGATCGCACTCTCCGCGCTCGGCGAGACGATCAACATCATGACGCTCGGCGGCCTCGCACTCGCGGTCGGGATCCTGGTCGACGACGCGACCGTCACGATCGAGAACATCGAGCGGCACCTGCATCTCGGTACGAATCTGCACGACGCGATCCTCGAAGGCGCGGGCGAGATCGCGGTGCCCGCGTTCGTGTCGACGCTGTGCATCTGCATCGTGTTCGTGCCGATGTTCTTCCTGACGGGCGTCGCGCGCTTCCTGTTCGTGCCGCTCGCCGAAGCCGTGGTGTTCGCGATGCTCGCGTCCTACGTGCTGTCGCGCACGCTCGTGCCGACGCTGGCGATGCTGCTGTTCCGCCCGCAGCAGGCCACGAGCGGCCCCGATCATGCGACGTCGCGGTTCGCGCGCCTCCATCACGCGTTCAACGCCGCGTTCGAGCGGCTACGCGCGTGGTACATCGTGCTGCTCAGCATGCTGCTGGTGCGCCGCCGCTTCTACGCGACGTGCTTCCTCGGCTTCTGCGTGCTGTCGACCGGCCTCGTGTTCGTGCTCGGCCGCGACTTCTTCCCGAACGCCGATTCCGGCAACCTGCGGCTGCACATGCGCGCGCCGACCGGCTACCGGATCGAGGAGACCGCGCGCCTTGCCGACCAGGTCGAGCGCGTGATCCGCGAAACCGTGCCGGCGGACGAGCTCGGCGCGATCGTCGACAACCTCGGGCTGCCGGTGAGCGGCATCAACCTGTCGTACAGCAATGCCGGCACGATCGGCACGCTCGACGGCGAACTGATGATCGCGCTGAAGCCTGGCCACCGCGCGACCGCGCACTACGTGCAGACGCTGCGCACGCTGCTGCCGCAGCGCTTCCCGGGCGTCGAGTTCTTCTTCCAGCCGTCGGACATCATCACGCAGATCCTCAACTTCGGTCAGCCCGCCGCGATCGACGTGCAGGTGCTCGGCAACGATCTCGCGAGTAACATGGCTATCGCGAGCAGCCTGATGAAGAAGATCAGGCAAATCCCCGGCACCGTCGACGTGCACGTACTGCAGCGCAACGACGAACCGACCCTGGTGGCCGACATGGACCGTACGCGCATGCAGCAGCTCAGCCTCTCCGCGCAGAACGTCGCGCAGAACATGCTGATCTCGCTGTCCGGCAGTTCCCAGACGACCCCGTCGTTCTGGATCAATCCGCGCTCGGGCGTCCAGTACCCGCTGCAGATCCAGACCCCGCAATACAGCATCGCGTCGATCGACGACCTGCTCGGCACGCCGATTTCCGCGAGCGGGCGCACCGGCATGCCGCTGCAATTGCTCGGCAACCTCGTGCAGATCCATCCCGTCGCGAACCCGGCGGTGATCACGCACTACAACATCCGCCCGGCGATCGACCTGTACGTGAGCGTCGAGGGCCGCGACCTCGGCTCGGTCGCGGGCGCGATCGACCGCATCGTGTCCGACGCGCGCGCGACGCTGCCGCGCGGCACCGACCTGTCGGTGCGCGGCCAGGTCGAGACGATGCGCACGTCGTACCTCGGCCTCGGCGCGGGCGTCGCGATGGCGATCGTGCTCGTCTACCTGCTGATCGTCGTGAATTTCCAGTCGTGGCTCGATCCGCTGATCATCATCAGCGCGATGCCGGCCGCGCTCGCCGGCATCGCGTGGATGCTGTTCATCACCGGCACGCACCTGAGCGTGCCCGCGCTGACGGGCGCGATCATGACGGTGGGCGTCGCGACCGCCAACAGCATCCTGGTCGTGTCGTTCGCGCGCCAGCGCCTCGCGACCGGCGCGCCGCCGCTCACGGCCGCACTGGAGGCCGGCGCGACGCGGATCCGCCCGGTGCTGATGACGGCGCTCGCGATGATCATCGGGATGGTGCCGATGGCGCTCGGTCTCGGCGAAGGCGCCGAGCAGAACGCGCCGCTCGGCCGCGCGGTGATCGGCGGCCTGCTGTTCGCCACCGTTTCGACGCTGCTGTTCGTGCCGCTCGTGTTCGGCGGCGTGCATGCGCGGCTGGCCCGCCGGCGCGCGCGCCCGGCCGGACACTGACTTTCTAGCCTATCGACCCGGTCAATTCATGGAAGAGAAACATCACAGCTCCGTCGGCATCCAGGTGGACGAACACGGCATGCACCTGCCGACGCGCACGTCGGTGTCGCGGCGCGGGCGGGTCGTCCTGATCGTGATCGGCGTGCTGCTGGCCGCGGGCGCCGCGCGCACGATCGTCGTCAACGTGCTGAACCGGAATCACCTCGACGCGGTGGCCGAGCAGAACACGCGCCAGTACGTGAGCGTCGTGCATCCGGTCGACGCGGCCACCGGCGGCAAGCTGGCGCTGCCCGGCACGCTGCGCGGCTTCGTCGAAGCGCCGATCTACGCGCGTGCGAGCGGCTACGTGCTGCGCTGGCAGGCCGACATCGGCGCGCACGTGAAGCAGGGGCAGCTGCTCGCCGAACTCGACACGCCCGAGCTGAACCAGGAACTCGCGCAGGCCACCGCGCAGCGCCAGCAGGCGCAGGCCGCGCTCGCGCTCGCGAAGACGTCGTTCGACCGCGCGCAGCAGCTGCGCCAGCGCGATGCGGTGTCGCAGCAGGAACTCGACGACCGGCAAGGCGCGTTCAACCAGGGCACCGCGAACCTCGCGGCGGCCGATGCGAACATGCGCCGGCTCACCGAGCTGAAAGGCTTCCAGCGCATCGTCGCGCCGATCGACGGGATCGTCACGCAGCGCAACGTCGACGTCGGCGACCTCGTCAATTCCGGCAACGCGGGCCGCGCACTGTTCACGGTCGTGCAGGCCGACCGGCTGCGCCTGTACGTGCAGGTGCCGCAGGCTTATGCGCAGCAGGTGAAGGTCGGCCAGCGCGTGAGCGTCGCGCAGGCAGAACTGCCCGGCCAGACCTTCGACGGCACCATCACGCGCACGTCCCAGGCGATCGACGTCGCGACGCGCTCGCTGCAGATCGAGATCACGCTGCCGAACCCGGACGGGCGGCTGCTGCCCGGCGCATACGTGCAGGCGACCCTGCCGATGACGCCGGTCGGCCGCCTGCAGATTCCGGCCAACACGCTGCTGTTCCGGGCCGAAGGGCCGACGGTCGCGACCGTCGACGCGAACGGCCAGGTGCGCCTGAAGGCGGTGACGGTCGCGCGCACGATCGGGCAGACGCTCGAAGTCGACGGCCCGCTGACGCCGCACGACCGCCTCGTCGCGAACCCGAGCGATGCGCTCGCGAACGGCGACACCGTGATCGTGCAGGCGCCGCCGGTCGTGAAGCCGGCCTCCGCGGCCGCGGGAGCGCAGTCGTGAGCGCGCTGCGCGCCTGCCTGCCCCCCGCAGCGGTCGTGGCCGTCGTCGCGGTCGCGACGCTCGCCGGCTGTACGGTCGGCCCCGACTACCGGCGCCCCGCCGTCGAGACGCCCGCCGCGTGGCGGCTCGACCCGGCCGACGCTTACTGGCACCCGGCCGCGCCGGCCCGTGCGCCGCTCGACCCGGCGTGGTGGACCGCGTTCGGCGACGCGCAGCTCGACGCGCTCGAAACCGACGCGCTGCGCGACAACCAGAACCTGAAGGCCGTCGCCGCGCGCTACGACCAGGCGAAGGCGACGCTCGCATCGGTCGCGTCCGCGCAGTATCCGGCCGTCGGCCTGAACGCGAGCGGCCAGCGCTTCAAGATCTCCGCCGACCGGCCGCAGACCAACTACGCGACGAAGAGCATGTCGACCGTGCAGAACGACATCCAGGTCGCCGCGAGCGTCAGCTACGAACTCGACCTGTTCGGCCGCGTGCGGCGCAGCGTCGAATCCGCGCAGGCCAGCTCCGAGCAGGCGCGCGACGATTTCGCGAACGCGCGCCTGGTGCTGAGCGCCGATCTCGCATCGAGCTACTTCGCGCTGCGCGAACTCGACACCGAGATCGACGTCGTCAGGCGTTCGATCGACCTGCAGCAAAAGGCGCTCGACTACGTGAGCGCGCGCCACGACCTCGGCGCGGTGTCCGGCCTCGACCTGCTGCAGCAGCGCGCGCAACTCGACGCGACGCGCACGCAGGCGCAGTTGCTGATCCAGCAGCGCGCTCAGGTCGAGACGGCGATCGCGACGCTGGTCGGCACGCCGGCCCCCGCGTTCTCGCTGCCGCTGCGCGTGGCGCCGATCAACGCGCCCGCGCTGCCGACCGGGATGCCGAGCGACCTGCTGCAGCGCCGGCCCGACGTCGCATCGGCCGAGCGCGCGATGGCCGCGGCGAACGCGCAGATCGGCGTCGCGCGCGCCGCGTATTTCCCGCGCATCGCGCTGTCGCCGGACCTCGGCTGGGACGCGACGCGCTTCTCCGGCCTGTTCACCGTGCCGGCGCTGCTGTGGTCGATCGGCGCGTCGGTCAGCCAGCCGCTGTTCGAAGGCGGCAAGCTGAAGGCCGGCGTCGATTTCGCGCAGGCGGGCTACGTCGCCGCGCAGGCCAATTACCGGCAGACCGTGCTCACCGCGTTCCAGGAGGTGCAGAATGCGGTGACGGGCCTGTCGGTGCTGGCCGAGGCCGCGCAGCAGGCGTCGGCGGCCGTCGACGACGCGCGCAAGCTCGTGTCGCTCGCGCAGGACCGCTATGCGGGCGGCCTGACGCCGTTCATCGACGTGCTGACGGCCCAGCAGCAGTTGCTGACGAGCGAGCGCCAGGCCGTGCAGATCCAGGGCCAGCGCGCGGCGCTCGTGGTGTTTCTTGCGAAGGCGCTCGGCGGCGGCTGGGACGGCGCCACGCCGACCGACGTCGCGGCGGCCGGCCCGCAACCCGCCACGAGCGTCACTCCCTAACCCGGTTACGCGGACCCACCCATGAAAGTCCTGATCGTCGAAGACGAACCGAAAGTCGTCGAATACCTGAAGAGCGGCCTGAGCGAGGAAGGCTGGGTCGTCGACACCGCGCTCGACGGCGAAGACGGCGCGTGGAAGGCCGTCGAATTCGACTACGACGTGGTCGTGCTCGACGTGATGCTGCCGAAGCTCGACGGCTTCGGCGTGCTGCGCGCGTTGCGCGCGCAGAAGCAGACGCCCGTGATCATGCTGACCGCGCGCGACCGCGTCGACGATCGCGTGCGGGGCTTGCGCGGCGGCGCCGACGACTACCTGACCAAGCCCTTCTCGTTCCTCGAGCTGATCGAGCGGCTGCGCGCGCTGACGCGCCGCGCGCGCGTGCAGGAATCGACGCTGATCTCGATCGGCGACCTGCGCGTCGACCTGATCGGCCGGCGCGCGACCCGCGACGGCACACGCCTCGACCTGACCGCGCAGGAATTCCAGCTGCTCGGCGTGCTCGCGCGGCGCAGCGGCGAGGTGCTGTCGAAAACGACGATTGCCGAACTCGTGTGGGACGTGAACTTCGACAGCAACGCGAACGTCGTCGAGACGGCGATCAAGCGCCTGCGCGCGAAACTCGACGGCCCGTTCGCGGAGAAGCTGCTGCATACGATCCGCGGCATGGGCTACGTGCTCGAGGCGCGCGAGGACGGCGACGCGGAGCGGCACGCATGAAACGCTCGATCACCCTGCGCCTGTCGGCGATGTTCGGCATCGTGTCGCTGCTCGTGTTCACGCTGGTCGGCTGCGGGCTGTTCGTGATGATGGAGCGCCAGCTGCTCGCCGAACTGCGTGCGACGATCGACACGCGCGCGAAGGTCGCGCAGATGATCGTGTCGCACGCGACCACGGCCGCGCGCGGCCGCCTGATGCAGGAAAAGCTCGCCGACCTCGAACCGCCCGACGGGTCGACGCGCTACCAGGTCGACAGCCCCGACGCCGACTTCCGCTTCGGCCGTCCGGTCGACGGCGTGCCCGTCGGCGAACCGTTCGGCGCGTTCCAGCAGTACGCGCTGAACCACAGCAGCTACGACGTGATGACGAAGACCGTCCCGATCGCAGGCAGCGGCGAGCGCCCCGACCTGAAGCTGATCGTCGCGTCGTCGTGCGAGCGCACGCAGCGCATGCTGCGTCGTTTCGCGTGGACACTCGCTGCGCTGATCGCGATCGCCACCGTCATCACGCTGCTGCTGAGCCGCGCGGTCGCACGCTTCGGGCTCGCGCCGCTCGAACGGATGTCGCAGGACGCCGCGGCCATCGGCGCCACCGACCGCCGCCAGCGGCTGCACACCGACGCGCTGCCGACCGAGCTGCGCGATCTCGCCGCGTCGTTCAACGGCGCGCTCGAACGCATCCAGCAGACCTACGCGCGGCTCGAGGCGTTCAATGCGGACGTCGCGCACGAGCTGCGCACGCCGATCAGCATCCTGATCGGACAGACCCAGGTCGCGCTGACGAGCCGCGACCGCTCGGTCGACCGGATGCGCCAGACGCTGCAGTCGAACCTCGAGGAATTCGAACGGTTGCGCGTGATCATCAACGACATGCTGTTCCTGTCGCGCAGCGATCGCGGCGAACGCGCGACCGACCTGAAGCACGTGTCGCTCGCCGACGAAGTGCGCCGCATGCTCGACTTCCTCGAGATTCCGCTCGACGAAGCGCAGTTGCGCGCCGAACTGCACGGCGATGCGCGCGCGGCCGTCGACCCGTCGCTGTTCCGCCGCGCGATGACCAACCTGCTGATCAACGCGATCCAGCATTCGGCGCCTGGCGCGACGCTGAACGTGACGATCACGCCGCGCGATACGCTCGTCGACGTGTCGGTCGCCAACCCCGGCGAGCCGATCGACCCGGTGCAGCGCGCGCACGTGTTCGAGCGCTTCTACCGGCTCGAGGAAGCGCGCGCGAACAGCAAGGAGAATCACGGGCTCGGGCTGTCGATCGTCAAGGCCGTCGCGGAGATGCACGGCGGCAGCGTGTTCGTCGCATGCGCGGGCGGCGTCAATACGTTCGGCTTCTCGGTGTCGACGCAACCGGGAAGCAGCGGCCCGCTGCGCGCGGCCGACGCCGGCGACCCGCACGCGCTGCGGCCTGCGCACGCGCCGCGCGCGATGCATTGACGGCGGCCGCGCCTGTCGAAGTCCAGCCGCTTCCGATCGCCGCGTGCCCGCCACGGACGCGCCCGGGACGCGTCACGCGCGTGGCTTGCTGCCCTGCTCGCGCCACGCCCGCGGCGACATCGCGAACCGCTCGCGAAACACGCGACTGAAATGCGACATGTCGTTGAATCCCCAGCGCAACGCGATGTCGGACACGCGCAGCACCGCGCATTGCGGATTCACGAGATCCTGCGCGCACCGTTCGAGCCGCAGGTTCCATACGTAACGCATCAGCGACGTGTTCTCGGCCTCGAACAGCTTGTTGATGTACCGCGACGAAATCCCGATCGACCGCTCGATCATCAGCGGGTTCAGCTCCGGGTCGTGCAGGTGCTCGAGCAGATGCCGCTTCACACGCGTCAGCGTCAACGCCTTCATCCTCGACTGCGCGAGGTCGTTGCGCTGCATGCCCCCGAGCGTCATCGCGATCAGCGAGATCGCGGTATCCGACAACTGCCGCATCTCGTCCTCGGTCACGCTACCGATCTGCGACGACATCTGCTCGAGAAACGCGCGCATGACGCTGCCGACGCCCTCGCCGGTTTGCGTCGGGCTGGCCGTGCGGTGTTCCATCCCGACGACGAGCTGGTTCAGCGTCGTGCGGGGAATGCTGACGACGATCTCGCGCCACGACTGGCCGAACTGCAGGTGGTGCGGCCGTGTCGCGTCGTAGATCGCGAAATCCCCGGGGTGCAGCGTGACGATCTTGCCGTCCTGCTCGACCGATTGGCTGCCCTCGAGCATCAACACGCCGAAATACTTGTCCTCATACTCGCTGCGCGCCTGCCGATACCGCCGGATCACGGCCTGCTCGCTCGCGTGGATTTCCGAGATTCGCATCTTTTCGCATTTGCGCTGTCGCACCTGGCCGAAGAAATCGTCCTTCTGCACGGCCGCGATCTGCACGTCCGCGAACAGGCGCAGAATCGTCTCGCGCCAGAATTCGATACGCTGGCTGAGCGAGCCTTCGGTCGCCACCTCGATGGCCGAATTCGTCCGCTCATCCGGCGGGCTGTCGGACGCCGGGCCGGGCGCGTCGCCGCTTGCGGCGCGCGCGATAGGACGCATCGTCATGGTCGTGCCCCACATGGGTTAGCAAACACGCAGCCGGTAGCGTGCCCGTTCAAAAGCGCATTGTCCAATCGATCGCCGTGTACGCCGCGTTGCCGGTCGGACCGGCACGCGGCGCGGCGGCGATGCGCTACCGCTCCGGACATGTCATGCGAATGTCGTCTGCCGCCAGTCGGAAGACTGCTCATACGCATAGGCGCAGCGGTAGAGCGTCGCCTCGTCGAAGCGGCGCCCGACCAGTTGCAGCCCGATCGGCAGTTCGTCGGCCATCCCGCACGGCAGCGACATGGCCGGATGCCCGGACACGTCGAACGGCGCGGTATTCGCGAGCATCTCGAACGCCCGCGTCAGCGACTCGGACATCGCGCAACCGGGCTCCGGCAGTTTCGACGCGCGCATCGGTACGGTCGGCATCACCAATACGTCGTACGACTGCAGCGCCGCGTCGTAAGCCGATCGCAAGCGCCGCGCGAGGTTCTGGCACTTCGCGTAGTAGCGCCCGCGATACCGGCTCGTGAAATATTCGCCGAGCAGCATCGTCACCTTCACGGTATCCGGCAACTCGTCGGCGCGCTCGCGCCAGCCCGCGTGATGATCGATCATGCCGGTCACGTACAGGCCGCCCCAGTTGAAACCGTGACTGTTGCCCTTCATCATCTGCTGCGTCGCCCCCTCGGCCGCGATCGGCAGCCAGATCGCGGTGCCGGCCGCATGCAGCGGCACCGACACCTCTTCGACGCTCGCGCCCAGCTTGCGCAACCGGTGCGCGGCGACCAGCACGGCCTCGTCGACCACTTTCTCCGAATTCGCGAGCCCGAACGCCTCGCGCAGAATGCCGATCCGCAGGCCTGCGATGCCGTCGCGGATCCCTCCGAGATAGTCGGTGCGCGGCGGCAACGCCCGCTGGCGCGGATCAAGCCCGTCGTCGCCCGCGATGACATCAAGCAGCAGCGCGTTGTCGAGCACGGTGCTCGTCATCGGCCCCAGATGATCGACGGTCGCCTCGATCGGCATCGCGCCGGTGTAGGGCACGAGCCCGTGCGTCGGCTTCATCCCGTAGACGCCGCAATAGGCGGACGGGATCCTGACCGAACCGCCCTGGTCGCCGCCGAGCGCCATGTCGACCTCGCCGCTCGCGACCAGCGCGCCGCTGCCGGACGACGAGCCGCCGGACGAGTGCCCGGCCTTGCGCGGATTGTGCACCGGCCCCGACGCGCTCGTGTGCGAGCCGCCGGAAAAACAGTAGTACTCGCAGGTCGCCTTGCCGGCGATCGTGCCGCCGGCGTCGAGTACGCGCGTGACGACGGTCGCATCGATATCGGGCACGTAGCCCTCGAACGTGCTCGAGCCATTGCGCATCGGCACGCCGGCGACGCAGATGTTGTCTTTCACGGCCACCGTCTTGCCGCGCAGCTTGCCGTCGGCGGCGCCGTGGATCGTGCTCTTGCGCGCCCAGGCGCCGTACCGGTTCTCGTCGCCTTCCGGGCGGTAGCCGGGCGTGCGCGGATACGCGACGACGGGCAGATAGTCGGGCAGCGCGTCGATCGCGTCGTACGCGTCGAAGTTCGCCTGCAGCGCCTCGTCGTATTCGGCGAGTTGGCGGGAATCGACATGAAAGCCGAAACCGGCTGCAATGTCGGACAGTTGTTCGCGGGTCGGGCGTTTGATGGCCATCGACGTTCTCCAGTTCGGTAAGCGGCACCGCCGGCCCCCGGCGGTGCCGGCGGGATTCAGCGGGCGATGGCGACGGCGTCGCGCATGAGCCCCGTGCGCGGATGGCAGTTCACGTATTCGTAGACCTGATGCCTGGCGTCGAAGACGGAAACCTCGTGATACAGCCGCAGTTTCGACAGCCCGGTGACGACGCGGAAGAACGTGACGAAGATCCGCAGGTGCGTCGGATGGGATTCGGCCCAGCGCTCGAGGCGGTCGAGCGAGCGCCAGTGGCCGATGTTGTAGCTCTCGTCTAGCACGTTGCCGTCGAGATCGATCGAGCGCACGTAGCGATTGCTGTAGCAGCCGACGTCCGTGCCGTTGTCGCGCAGGAATTCCATTCCGCTGCGCAGCGTCGGCTCGATCTCCTCGAGATACAGTCGGCGCTCGTCGTGCTCGGCCGCACGCCAGTCCTGACCGGATCGAATCAGCGCGATGTTGTCGTGGGCCAGTACGACCACGCGGCCACCTCGGGCCGGATCGCCCTCGACGATGCGCAGCTCGCCGTCCGCGCGCATCCAGTCCGTCTGCGAGATCGGGAACCGGTCGCGCATCGATCCCCAGTAGCCGTGCTCCTCGATCTCGCCGCTGACGCCGTCCATGATCGCGCCGACGCCCGGGAAATCGCTCGTGAATGCGTAAAGCGTCTCGAACTGCTCGGCGCGCGGCGCGACGATTTCCCGGAAGTAGCCGATCCCGTCCGCGAGGCGCGCGTCGGAGGCCCACCATTCGACGAGTGCCGGCGACGCGATCCAGCGCGCATACGCGGCCGGATCGCGCCAGTAGCCGACGGCAATCAGGTTCTCGTAGCCCTGGTCGTCGGTGTGTTGCGTCAGATCGAAGTTGTTCGGCCCGTCCTGCGCACCGAAATCGGCGACGATCCGGCGCAACGCGGCCAGTGCCGTGGCGCGCTTGTCGGCGCCGCGATACTGCACGCCGAAATAGCCCATCACGACCTGGCTCAAGTCTTCGGCGGCCCGGGCGACGTACATCGGGAACGGCGGCTGGTAATCGTCGGCGACGCGGCGCGACAGCGTCCGCGGGCAGATCAGGTGTTTGTCGATGGCGGATTCCATGCGTGACCTCTCTGGAAAGGGAATCGGATGTCGAGGTTTCGACGTGGGGGACAAGGAGCGGCCTGCGCCGGGCGTATCCCGGCGCAGGCGGGTCGTCAGAAGATGTGCGCGTAACGCAGGCCGGCGAGCAGGCTGTTCTTCGGGCCGTTGCGCACGCTCAGGTCGGTGCCGAGCTGGATTTGCACCTGATCGGCCTTCGTCACGAATTTCGCCGCGGTGATCCGCATGCGCGTCGTGCGAAGCGCGTCGTTGTTGTCCGCGCCGCCGACGCTCGTTTCACCGCCCCAGAGCTGGGTGACGCCGATCCCGAGCGACGTGCCCGGATCGGGCATGTAACGCACCATCGCCTGTGCGCTGTAGCTCATCCGCTGATGCAGCGTCGTGCCGCTCGCGCCGTATGACGTGTTGTTGCCGTACCAGATCGCGTCGCCGACGAGATCGAGCGCCCACTGCGGCGAAAAGTGCTTGATGTAGGCCGCCTGGAAATCGAGCGACCAGCGGTTGGCGCCGAGATTGAGACCGCGGTTCTGGTCGTAACTCCCCGTGGGCGCGTAAACGTAGACCGTCGCGGCGACGACGTCCTTCGCGTCGTTCAGGCGGAATTTCAACGGCGCGGTCAGGATCACGTCGCCGACACCGTTCGTACTGCCAAGCGTGCCGGCGTTGCCGAAGCTGCTGACGTGACCGAACGGCAGCAACACCTGCGGATCGATCGTGAGCCTGTCGGTGAGCTGGAACACATGCAGCAGACGGGCGATGCCGACATTGGACTGCAGGTCGAAATCCGACGTCCGGTGGCCGTTCGCATAGTACGCGTTCGTCGCCGAATAGTTGTAGTACAGCACGCCGATCGTCGCGCCGACCGGATACTGCTCGTAGTCGCCGGGATCGACCTCGACCGCGCCCGCGTAATGCGATGCGACGACCATCAGCGACAAGCCGATCCAGCGCGCGATTCGCTTCAGTTTCATTCTGTTGCCGTTGTCCATCATGCTCCTCACCTGGATGCTCAGACACCGCCACGCTCGACGTACGACGAACGGGAACCGTTTCCGGACGATCAAATCGCGGGGTGCTGGCTGACTGTTGTTCCGCCGGTACTCGCGGGAGTGCCGGCGATTCGCGACATCGAACGGCCGTCGCTTGAGGGTGAGAATAGAAAGGCAAAATCCGCATTTCTGTTTTCCGGCGGAACAAGAAATTGGCTGTGGCGGACCTGTGCTGCCAGTGCCATACGGCGGTCGCAAAACGTGCGCGGGCGACCGCCGTCGCGAGCCGGGCGCCCCGTCGATGCCGCGAATCGCCGTGCATCCGATGCGCGCCGGCCCCTGCCGCGCGCGCGGGGCCGTCTCAGCATAGTTTCCGATCCGTGCCGGCAAAGAACCGCGCTTTTTCTCTTCTTACCCTGCTCGTCGAGCGTGGCCGACACCACGCCTTTGCACCCCGCCACGGCAGCCGCAACGCCACGGCGGCGGTCAACCCGAACCACCATAAGGAGCCCCACGATGAGCGCGACCCCTTCCGCGGAAACAGCCTCGACGCCCGGCGAACGTGCCTGGGCGCTGTTTCGCGTGATGAAAGAAAAGAACCTGATCCCCGACGGCTATATCGAAGGCCTGACCGAGCTGATGTCCACGACGTGGGATCCGGCCAACGGCGCGCGCATCGTCGCGCGTGCGTGGGTCGACCCGGCATTTCGCGAACTGCTGCTGAAGGACGGCACGGCCGCGTGTGCGCAGTTCGGCTACACCGGCCCGCAGGGCGAATACATCGTCGCGATCGAGGACACACCGACGCTGAAGAACGTGATCGTCTGCAGCCTGTGCTCATGCACGAACTGGCCGGTGCTCGGGTTGCCGCCCGAGTGGTACAAGGGCTTCGAATATCGTGCGCGGCTCGTCCGCGAAGGGCGCACGGTGCTGCGGGAACTCGGCACCGACCTGCCCGACGACGTCGTCGTGAAGGTCTGGGATACGACCGCCGAAAGCCGCTATCTCGTGCTGCCCGTACGGCCGGCAGGCAGCGAGCACATGACCGAGGAACAACTGCGCACGCTCGTCACGAAGGACGTGCTGATCGGCGTTGCGCTGCCGCGCGCGCACTGACGCGCCCCCCGTTTCGCTCTCGACCTTCATCTCGGAGATCACCTCATATGGACGGCTTTCACGACCTCGGCGGATTCCAGGGTTTCGGCCCGGTGCCGCACACGATCAACAGTTTCGGCTACAAGCCGGTCTTCAAGGAAGACTGGGAGCATCTCGCGTACAGCCTGATGTTCGTCGGCGTGGACCAACTGAAAAAATTCAGCGTCGACGAGGTACGTCACGCAGTCGAACGCATCGACGTGCGCCAGCACGTCGGCACGCGCTACTACGAGCGCTACGTGATCGCGACCGCAACCTTGCTCGTCGAAACCGGCGTGCTCACGCAGGACGAACTCGACCGCGCGCTCGGTTCGCATTTCCGGCTCGCGAACCCGCCGCGATCCGGCGGCCGGGCGGCGCCGCCCGACTCGACGCGGTTCGAGGTCGGCGATCGCGTCGTCGTGCGCGACGAATACGTCAGCGGCCACATCCGCGCGCCGGGCTACGTTCGCGGCAAGAAAGGCATCGTGCTGCACCGGACGACCGAATCGTGGCCATTCCCGGACGCGATCGGGCACGGCGACACCGGCGCCGCGCATCAGCCGACCTATCATGTCGAGTTCCGCGTGAAGGATCTGTGGGGCGACGCCGCCGACGACGGCTACGTCGTGGTCGACCTGTTCGAAGGCTACCTGGATCGCGCGTCCGGGCAGAACGCATGACGACGCCGGAACACCGGCGAGCGCCGGCCGCCGCGCCGCCGAGGATTCCGGTCACCGTGCTGTCCGGCTTCCTCGGCGCCGGGAAAACGACGTTGCTGAACCACATCCTGCGCAACCGCGCCGGCCTGAAGGTCGCCGTGATCGTCAACGACATGAGCGAAGTAAACGTCGACGCCGACGATGTGCGGCGCAACGTCGAGCTGCATCGCGGCGAGGACGAACTGGTCGAAATGAGCAACGGCTGCATCTGCTGCACGCTGCGTGCCGATCTGCTCGAGCAGATCAGCACGCTGGCGCGGCAGCGTCGCTTCGACTATCTGCTGATCGAGTCGACCGGCATCTCGGAGCCGATGCCGGTCGCGGAGACGTTCGCGTTTCTCGACCGCGACGGTTTCAGCCTCAGCGAGCTCGCGCGGCTGGACACGCTCGTCACGGTGGTCAACGGCGAGACGTTCGAGGACATGATCGCGTCGGCCGAACCGGTCACGCGCGACGCCACGCTTGCGGACGGCAGCGATTCCGGTCCGCCGCGCAAGCTGTCGGACCTGCTGATCGAACAAGTCGAATACGCGAACGTGATTCTCGTGAGCCGACTCGACCGGATCGGCCATGCGGGTTTCGACCGGCTGCGCGCCATTCTGGCGTCGCTGAATCCCTCTGCGCGAATCCTGCCGATGCAGCACGGCAAGGTCGATCCGTCAGACGTCCTGGATACGCGGCGCTTCGATCTCCCGGCGCTCGTCGAATCGCCGGGATGGATGCAACGCATGCAGGTCGACGAGCGCCCCTCGGAATCGGATGCGTACGGGATCGCATCGTGGACCTATCGCGAACGTGCGCCGTTTCATCCGGCGCGCCTGCTCGCGTTGCTGCGTCGCCCCTGGACCAACGGCCGACTGCTTCGCTGCAAGGGATATGTCTGGGTTGCGCACCGATATGCGGACATCGCCATGCTCGTGCAGACGGGCGGAGCGTTCCAGTGGGGTTACGTGGGGCGATGGTGGCGATTCGTTTCTCGGGCGGACTGGCCGCACGACGACTATCGTCGCGATGGCGTGCTGCAAAAATGGCAAGAGCCGACCGGTGATTGCCGGCAGGAAATCGTGTTCATCGGGCAGTCGATCGATCACGTCCGGTTGCGTCGCGAACTCGATGCGTGTCTGCTGACGGTCGAAGAAATCGACGCAGGCCCGGAGTCGTGGCTCCAGCTTCCGGAAGCCGACGCGTTCGACGCGCTCGCGACCACCGCCCGTCCGTGACGCGAGACTCGATGACTTCGGCCGCAACGCCAGCGTCCAGTGGCTTTCGGTCGCCGGTGAGCGCTGCGCCCGGTTCAGCGTGACGTGAATCCCGACAGCGCCGCCGAGGGCAGTTTTCTTCAATACGGACCTGCACGGCTTCTTTAGTCTCGATGCGACTTTGACATTCGCATGGAGGCAATCAATGAGCATGCTGGTTTCGATGGCCGCGTTCGCGCTGGCGTCGTCGATCACGCCCGGTCCCGTCAACATCGTCGCGCTCAGCGCGGGCGCACGCCACGGCCTCGGCGCGAGCCTGCGCTATGCGGCCGGCGCGACGCTCGGCTTCGTCGCGCTGTTCCTGCTGATCGGCCTCGGGCTGCACGCGGTGATCGCGCGCTGGCCGATGCTGACCACCGCCGCCCAGTGGTCGGGGATCGCGTTCCTGCTTTACCTCGCGCTGCGGCTCGCGCTCGACGACGGCCGGCTGTCGGCCGATCCGGACGATCCGGCTGCGCCGAACGTCGCCGGCCCGTCGGCGGCGGCCGGCGCGGCGATGCAATGGCTGAATCCGAAGGCGTGGCTCGCGTGCGTGGCTGCGATGGGCGCATATGCGGCCGACGGCGAGCCCGCGCAAGTGTGGCAATTCGCGGCGTTGTATCTGGTGATCTGCTTTGCGTCGATCGCGTGCTGGGCGTATGCGGGTGCGTCGCTGCGGCACCGGCTCGCGAATGCGCGGCGGATGCGGCTGTTCAACCGCGCGATGGCGCTGCTGCTCGCGGGCAGCGCGCTTTATCTGCTCGACGTTTAGTGCCGTTGTTTCGGTGTGTGGTCGCGGCGCCGGCACCGCCGCACGGTTCGCCGGTCAGCTCGCGGCGCTTCGATACTGCCCCGGCGTGGCGGCCGCGATGCGCCGGAATGCGCGCTGGAAATGCGCCTGGTCCGCGAAGCCCGCATCGAGCGCGACGTCGGCGATCGGCCGGCCGCGGCGCAACTCGGCCCGCCCGTACTGCACGCGGCGGTCGATCAGGAACGCATGCGGCGTCATCCCGTAGCGGGCGTTGAACGCGCGGATCAGGTAGGACGGCGACAAGTCGGCGGCCGCGCAGATCGCATCGAGCGAGACGGCCTGACGGCAATGCGCGGCGATGTAGTCGGCCGCGCGCGCGAGCTTCGCGTTGTCGGCCCCGCGCCGGGCTGCGTCGGGCAGCTCGCGATCGAGCGCGCCGTGCAGCCGTGTGAAGAACTCGACCGCCGCGCTCTCCTTGCCGAGCGGATCGACACCGGGCGCCACGAGCGTGCGGTAAAAGCCGCCGAACCGTGCGAACAGGTCGCGCCGTTCCGTCAATTTCGGCGAAAAGCCGTGAAAATCGCGGTTCGGGTCGCGCCCGAGCGAATGCTGCAGGCGGGTGAGCCACGGCACGTCCACGTAAACCATCCGGTACGCCCATGCGTCGGGGCCGTACGGATTGCACGCATGCACCTGCTCCGGATCGATGATCACGAGCACGCCGCGCCCGACGTGCTCCTTCGTCGCGCCGTTCAGGTAGGTGCTCGTGCCGCCGACGATCGCGCCGAGCGAAAACGTGTCGTGCGTGTGCTTCGCGTAGCAGATCGTCCGACCGTCGTCGACGGTGCGCGCCTCGATGAACGGCAGCGCGGCGTCGCGCCAGAACGGCGACGGCATGGCGAGGGGGTTGGCGGAACGGCTCACGCGACAGGCTCCCGGATTGGACGGCGAACGCACACCGTACAAGACTGCGCGGCGCGATGCAACCGCGACCCGACGCTTCGCGGCCGGATCGCCTAAGCTTTGAATTCGGCCGCCGCGGCACGCCCGGCGGGTTCCGTTCCCTCTTCCAACCGATACACTCATGCACATCGATCTGACAGGCAAGACCGCGGTCGTCACCGCTTCCACCGCCGGCATCGGGCTGGCGATCGCCGAAGGGCTTGCGCAGGCGGGCGCGCGCGTCGTCGTCAACGGACGCAGCGACAAGTCGGTCGACGCCGCGCTCGCGCAGCTGCGCAGCGCCGTACCCGGCGCGGACCTCGACGGCGTCGCGGCCGACCTGTCCGACGCCGCCGGCGTCGCGCGCATCACGCAGCACACGCCGGAGGCCGACATCCTCGTCAACAACGCGGGCATTTACGGGCTGAAGGCGTTCTTCGACATCGACGACGACGAATGGGCCCACTACTTCCAGATGAACGTGATGTCGGGCGTGCGTCTCGCGCGGCACTACCTGAAGGGGATGCTCGCGCGGAACACGGGCCGCATCGTGTTCATTTCGTCGGAGTCGGGGCTGAACATCCCGGTCGACATGATTCACTACGGGTTCACGAAAACCGCGCAGCTCGCGATCGCGCGCGGCCTCGCGAAACTCGCGGCCGGGACGCGCGTGACGGTCAATTCGGTGCTGCCGGGGCCGACGATGTCGGAAGGCGTGCGGGCGCTGCTGAAGGAAACGGCCGACGCCACGGGCCGCAGCATCGACGACGTCGCGGTGGATTTCGTGCGCAGCGAGCGCGCGAGCTCGATCATCCAGCGGCCGGCGACGACGGAGGAAGTCGCGAATCTCGTTGTGTACGTGTGCTCGCCGCAGGCCTCGGCGACGACGGGCGCGGCGTTGCGCGTCGATGGCGGCGTGGTCGACACGATAGCGTGACGACTGCGTGACACGCTCGCGCGGCGCATGGCGGCCGCGCGACGCGCTAGCGCGAGGCGGCCTTGTCCGATTGAAGCGTGCCCTTGCGATCGGCGTCCATGCAGGTATCGAAGCCGTGTTGCGTGACCGCACCGGCCTTGTCGAACACGACGAAGAAAGCCCGGTGATCGTTGTCGTGCTCGATGAAGTAGTTGTAGCAGACGCCGCTGCCGTTGCGGACCATCCACACGCTGCGCGGGTTGCCGCCGGCGCGGACGACGTCGGCGCGCGTCGCGCCGTGCCGCGACGCGGCCCTCGCCAGCGGCGTGCGCGAATACGAGAACGGCAGCCACGAGTCGAACCACGCGCAACCGTGCAGCATCAGGCAGCTGGCGGCCAGGGACAGCGTCGCTGCGGGGCGGGACATCGGAATCAATCGCATGCTTGGTGAAATCTGCTGCGCCATGCCGGCGTGATCGAAAGCCCCATGCTACTCGACCTTTGGGTCCGGATCGAAAAGAAATGTAGAGACTTGTGTCCGATGCGCTGCCCGACGCAGTCCGGCGCGTGCCCGATCGTCACGAATCGTGGCCGTGCCGGGCGCGTTCGCGCGCCCGCCTTCTGACGTCGATGCGTCGGAGCGGCGCGACGGGCGGCGTCGTCAAGCAATCCATTCCGCCCACAGCATCGTCAGCACCGTCATCAGCGCGGGGCCGACGAACAGCCCGATCAGCCCGAACGTCTCGGCCCCGCCGAGGATGCCGAACAACACGAGCAGGAACGGCAGGCGGGTCGAGCTGCCGATCAGCACCGGCCGCACGAAATGCTCGGCGACGAACACGACCACGAAGCCGAGCACCAGCACCACGACGGCCCACGCGGTCGCGCCCTGCACGAACAGCCAGAGCGCCGCGCCGCAGAACACGATCGGCGCGCAGAACGGCAGCATCGCGGCGACGGCCGTGACGAGGCCGAGCAGCGCGGCGTGCGGAACCCCGGCGAGCGCATACGCGACGCCGAGAATGGCGCCCTCGCCCAGCCCGACGACGACCAGCCCGGTCACCGTGCCGTACACGGCCGAGACCATCCGTTCGATCAGGTCCGCGCCGCCGCGGCCGAACGCGCGCCGCGCGCCCTGCAGCAACGCGCCGGACAGCTTGTGGCCGGCCCGCATGATCACGAACAGCGTGACCAGCATGAAGCCGAACTCGAACAGCGCATGCGCGAGCTTCGTGCCGAACTGCCGGCCGAACGCGATGAACTTCTCGCCGCTCGCGCCATGCATCGCGCTGCCCGCGTGCAGCGGATGACCGAGATTGGCCTGCCACCACTCGGTGACCTGCGCGGCACCGTACGGCAACCGGCCGACGACGTCCGGAAGCGGAATGCCGTTGTCCTGGATCGAATGCAGCCAGAGGCGCAGGTCGTGCGCCTGCGAGATCGCCTGCGCGAGCGCGATCGCGACCGGCAGCACGACCAGCAGCGACACGCCGGCGGTAATCACGGTCGCGATCAGGGTCGGCCTGTCGCGAAACCAGCGGTGGGATTCGAAGCGTTTCAGCAGCGGCCACAACGCGATCGCGATCACGCAGGCCCACGCGATGGCGGGCAGGAAATCGCGGATCACCCACAGCGCGAGCACCAGCAGCGCCGCATACAGCACGGCGCGGGCGATCTGCTGGGCACGCGGCCGCGTGGCGGAATCCTGGGAAGGCGAGACATGTGCGCGCATGGCACCTCGGTCGAAATGAAAAAATGGCGGTCGTGCAGGCCGCGAGCCTGTACGAACCGCCATTCTATCCATCGACGCCGCAACGGCATGCGCACGCACTGCCAAGCATCGTCAAATGCGTGCCGCGAACGCCGCACCGCCGCGCGGTGCAACGCGTGCTCAGGCCGCCTTGTCGGCGACGCGGTAGCGTTCGAGCCAGTGCGCGTACGGCGCGGGCAGCGTCCACGACGGCCGCTCGACCCCGAGCTGCCTGGCCGCGTAGTACGGCCAGTGCGGATCGGCAAGATGCGCGCGGCCGACCATCACGAGATCGAGCTGCTGCTCGGCGACGACGCGCTCGGCCAGTTGCGGCGTATCGATCCCCCAGGCGGACGACACCGGCAAGCCGGCCTCGCGGCGCACGCGTTCCGCGATCGGCGCGAGGAACGCCGGGCCCCACGGAATGCGCGCGTCGGGCGTCGAGAAGCCGACCGACACGCTCAGCATGTCGAGGCCTTCCTGCTTCATCCGCTGCGTGAGCGCGATCGATTCGGCGAGCGTTGCTTCATCGCGCCCGTCGTATTCGATCACGCCGAGACGCGCGGTCAGCGGCAGGTGCTCCGGCCAGACCTGGCGGACGGCCTTGAGCGTGTCGACGAGGAAACGGCCGCGGTTTTCCGCCGAACCGCCGTACTCGTCGTCGCGCTGGTTCGAATGCACGGAGAAGAAGCTCTGGCCGAGGTAGCCGTGCGCGAAGTGCAGTTCGAGCCATTCGAAGCCGAGGTCGCGGGCGCGCTTCGCCGACGCGACGAAGTCGGCCTGCACGCGGGCGATGTCGTCGTGCGTCATCGCGCGCGGCGTCTTCGGCAGGTGCGCGCCGAACGGCACCGCCGACGGTGCGATGGTCTGCCAGCCGCGCGGATCGCCGTCGGCGATGTGGTCGTCGCCTTCCCACGGACGGTTCGCGCTCGCCTTGCGGCCCGCATGCGCGATCTGGATGCCGGGCACCGCGCCGGCCGCCTTGATCGCCGCGACCGACGGCGCAAACGCCGCGGCCTGCGCATCGGTCCACAGCCCGGCACAGCCCGGCGTGATGCGGCCTTCCGGCGACACGGCCGTCGCCTCCGCGATCACGAGGCCCGCGCCGCCGCGCGCGATACCGGCCAGATGCACGTGATGCCAGTCGTTGACGACGCCGTCTTCGGCGACGTACTGGCACATCGGCGGCACCGCGATGCGGTTGCGCAGCGTGACATCCTTGAGTTTGAACGGTTCGAACAGGGCAGACATCCACCACTCCTTTGCTTGGTTCTGCGAAACGACTGGATGAGCCGCCGCGCGGTGCGCACGGCGGAAAGATGCGAGCCGTCGCCGGGACGGTCGCGCCCGACGACGGAAACCATCCGGCGCCGGTCATGCCGGCGCCAGGCTCGGCTTACTGACGGCCGAGCTTCGCGAGCAGCGCCTCGGCTGCCGGCTCCGACGACGCGGGGTTCTGCCCCGTGATCAGCAGCCCGTCGGTGACGACATGCGGCGCCCAGTCGGCGCTGCGCTCGAACTGCGCACCGTTGGTCTTCAGCATGTCCTCGACGAGGAACGGCACCACTTCCGTCAGCTCGACGGCCGCTTCCTCGCTGTTGGTGAAGCCCGTCACACGCTTGCCGCGCACGACCGACTCGCCGGTCTTCGGGTCCTTCACGTGGCGCAGCACGCCCGGCGCGTGGCACACGGCCGCGACCGGCTTGCCGGCCGCCAGCGCGCGCTCGATCAGGCCGATCGAATGCAGGTCCTCGGCGAGATCCCACAGCGGGCCATGCCCGCCCGGATAGAACACCGCGTCGTAATCGTCGACCGACACCTCGGCCAGCTTGCGCGTGGCAGCGAGTTCGGCCTTGGCCGCCGGATCCGCGTCGAAGCGGCGCGTCGCGTCGGTCTGCGCGGACGGATCGCTGCTTTTCGGATCGAGCGGCGGCTGGCCGCCCTGCGGCGACGCGAGCGTCAACTCGACGCCCGCATCCTTGAACGTGTAATACGGCGCGGCCAGTTCCTCGAGCCAGAAGCCGGTTTTCTTGCCGGTGTCGCCGAGCGTGTCGTGCGAGGTCAGGACAACCAGAATCTTCATGATCGGACACTCCTTAGAAATGGGGGAACGGGGCCGCGTCGCGGCGGCGGCGACGGCGCGCCTGCGGGTTAGGCCGCTGGCGCGCGTCAACGTGCCGGCTCCGTACCAAAAATATTGCCAGGCCTAATAGACCAGTCGTCTAGAAATGGCTCGAAAAAAAGCGACGGCATCACCTGCGCGCCCAGCCAGCATCGCAGCGCGATATGGCATTTTCGCGACGTCGCATTCATGAGCCTGGATGATAGCGTCGAATTAGACCGGTCGTCTAGAAACCCGCCATTCGGCCCTGCCGCCGTCATGGCTTTTGCGACGGAGCGCGTGCCGCAACGTCCGTTGCGGAGCGCGCCCCGCTCCCCGGTTCGCGCCGCGTCGGCTACCCGTGCAGCGGCCCGTCCGTATCGCCGGCGTCGATCACCGGCGTCTCGAGCCGATGGCCGCGAACGCCGTCCGTGAGCAACGCCAGCATCAGGTCCGCGAGCGCACGCCCGGTCGCATGTCCGGTCGGCTGCACCACCGCCGTCACGCGATGCGGATGCGCGACGTCCGGCGGCACGCCGTCGTAGACGATCAGCGACATGTCCCGCCCAAGCTGCAAGCCGCCGTCGATCAGCGCCCGGAACGCGCCGCCGCCCACGATGTTGTTGTCGACCAGCAGCGCGGTCGGCCGTTCGGCCCGGGTGAGCAGCGCCTGCACGCCCTGCTGCCCGCCCTCGCGCGTAAACGGACACTCGACGAGCAGTGCCGGATCGGGCGCGATACCGGCCTCGCGCAGCGCCGCAAGATACCCGGCGCGACGCTGCATCGCGAAATTGAGCGACAGCGGCGCACTGATCATCGCGATACGGCGATGACCGAAGCCGATCAGGCGCCGCACCGCATCGCGCGCGCCGGCCTCGTTGTCGAAATCGAACCACGCGTAGGGCTCGGCGGCTTGCGTGCGGCCGTACGCGACGTACGGAAACGCTTGCGAACGCAGGTACGCGAGGCGCGGATCGTCGACCAGCGTGCGCGCGACGATCAGCCCGTCGACGAGCTTGCCGTCGACGAGCCGGCGATACGTGTCCAGTTCGGCGTTCGGCCGCGCGGCCGCGATGATGAAGTCGAGATTGCGCTCTGCGAGCCGTTCGGTGATGCCCGCGACGACCTCGCCGAAGCGCGGATCGCCGAGATCTCCCGCGCCGAACGGGTACACGATGCCGATCGCATCCGAGCGCCCCGTCGCCAGCCGGCGCGCGGTCGGATCCGCGACATAGCCAAGGTCGCGCGCGGCCTTCATCACGCGCTCGCGGGTCGCCTCGCTCACGTCGTCATAGCCGTTCAGCGCCCGACTGACCGTCGTGCGCGACAGCCCGAGCGCATCCGACAGTGCCTTCAGATTCACCTTCACGTCGCTCCTCGCGTTGTGCATGCCATTCGGCCGCGCCGCTCGCGCAGCAATTATTGCCGAATGGTAGTTATTACCGTCAAATATTTATCTTTTGACGTCCAAACCGGTTTGAATTAGCATCCAAACCGGTTTGGATATCGATATCCCGTCAGCAGTTCCTTCTCACCGTCAACGGAAACTACGCCTACATGACTTACTTTCCTTTTTGCCGCGCGACCGCGGCCAAACGTTTGCTGTTCGCTGGCGCGGCACTGGCCGCCTTCGCGTCCGCGTCGTGCGTCGCCCATGCGCAGAGCACCGGCGCCCCCGCGCCCACGCCGCATACGCAGCAGGCCTATGACCCCGAAGGCAACTTCACGATGCGCTGGACCCGCGCGGACATCCGCCAGATCGTCGCGCAGTCGCACACGGCCGGCGCCGACAAGAACTCGCTGCCGCAGGCGCTGACGATGCCGGACATCCCGCAGGATTTCCCGCTGATCAACTCGAACGTGTGGGTCTGGGATACCTGGCCGCTCGCCGACCTGCGCGCGAACCAGCTCAGCTACAAGGGCTGGGAGGTGATCTTCTCGCTCACGGCCGACCCGCATGCCGGCTACACGTTCGACGATCGTCACGTCCACGCGCGCATCGGCTTCTTCTACCGCCGCGCCGGCATTCCCGCGTCGCAGCGGCCCGCGAACGGCGGCTGGACCTGGGGCGGCCACCTGTTCCCGGACGGGGCGAGCGTCAAGGTGTTCGGCACGTCGCCGATGACCAACAACGCCGAATGGTCGGGCTCCGCGCGCCTCACGCAGGGCGACAACGTCAGCCTCTACTACACCGCGACGTCGTTCAACCGCTCGGCGCCCGGCGGCGCCGACATCACGCCGCCGCAGGCGATCATCACGCGCGCCGACGGTCATATCCATGCCGACGACAAGCACGTGTGGTTCAGCGGCTTCGACGATCACAAGGCGCTGCTGCAGCCGGACGGCAACTACTACCAGACCGGCCAGCAGAACACCTACTTCTCGTTCCGCGATCCGTTCGTGTTCACCGACCCCGCGCATCCGGGCAAGACCTACATGGTGTTCGAAGGCAACACGGGCGGCCAGCGCGGCGCCCGGACCTGCACCGAGGCCGACCTCGGCTACGCGCCGAACGATCCGTACCGCGAAGACCTCAACGCCGTGATGAACTCGGGCGCAGTGTATCAAAAGGCCAACGTCGGCCTGGCGGTCGCGACGAACCCGCAACTGACCGAATGGAAGTTCCTGCCGCCGATCCTGTCGGCGAACTGCGTCGACGACCAGACCGAGCGCCCGCAGATCTATCTGAAGGACGGCAAGTACTACCTGTTCACGATCAGCCACCGCACGACGATGGCCGCGGGCGTCGACGGGCCGGACGGCGTCTACGGCTTCGTCGGCAACGGCATCCGCAGCGACTTCCTGCCGCTGAACGGCGGCAGCGGCCTCGTGCTCGGCAACCCGACCGACTTCTCCGCACCGGCCGGCGCGCCGTATTCGCAGGACCCGAACCAGAACCCGCGCGAATTCCAGTCGTATTCGCACTTCGTGATGCCGGGCGGGCTCGTCGAGTCGTTCATCGATGCGATCGGCCCGCGTCGCGGCGGCACGCTCGCGCCGACGGTGAAGGTCAACATCAACGGCACGTCGACGGCGGTCGACCGCACGTACGGACGTGGCGGCCTCGGCGGTTACGGCGACATCCCGGCGAACCTGCCGGCGACGGGCGCCGGTCACTGACGGCGACGCGGGCACCCGTCCGTAACGAGTCCGTAAAGGGCTCGCTACGAACGCGGCGGGCACCGCCCGCGTCGAGGCGGCGCACGTCATGCGTGTCGCGTGCGCGCCGCCTCCCTCCTTCGCAGAATCGCGCATGGCGCCGTCGCAAGCGGCATGCGCGTTCCTTTCCCGCTTCGCGCGCCGAAGCACGGAACCCCGCATGAAATCGACGTTTTTTCGCTTTTCCCGCCGGATCGCCCGGCTGCTGTTCGCGTGTGCGGCAAGCGCGGCCTGCACGCACGCCACCGCCGCGCCCTGCGGCACGCCGCCCGGGGACGGCACGCCGCAATGGCGACCGGCCGTGCATTACACGCCGCAACGCAACTGGATGAACGATCCGAACGGCCTCGTGTACGAGAACGGCCGCTATCACCTGTTCTACCAATACAACCCGCTCGGCCACGACTGGGGCAACATGTCGTGGGGCCATGCGACCAGCACCGACCTTGTCCACTGGCGCGAGCACCCGGTCGCGATGCGCGCGAACGCGACGGAGGAAATCTTCTCCGGCTCGATCGTCGCCGACACGCACAATACGTCCGGCCTCGGCGCGGCGGGCGAGACGCCGCTGGTTGCGCTTTACACGAGCGTCTACAAGGACGGCTCGGGTCACGCAGCCGGCACGCAGGCGCAGTCGCTCGCGTACAGCCTCGACCACGGCGCGACCTGGCGGCCCTACGCGCGCAATCCGGTGCTCACGCTCGATCCGGAATCGAAGCAGTTCCGCGACCCGAAGGTGTCGTGGTACGCGCCGGGACGCTACTGGCTGATGACGACCGTCGTCGCCGATGCGCAGGTCGTGAAGCTCTACCGTTCCGACGACCTGATTCACTGGTCGTTCCTGAGCGATTTCACGCTGCCGGACGTGCCGCATGCGGGCGCGTTGTGGGAAATGCCCGACCTCGTGCCGCTGCCCGTCGACGACGATCCGCGGCACATCAAGTGGGTCATGATCGTCAACGTCAACCCGTGGTCGATCGCCGGCGGTTCCGGCGCGATGTATTTCGTCGGCGACTTCGACGGCCGCACGTTCGTCCCCGACCGGGTCGCACCGGCCGGCTCCGATCCAGCACGATTCCGCTGGGTCGATCACGGCGCCGACTTCTATGCGGCCGGCACGTTCTCCGGCGCGCCGGGCGCGCGCCCTGTCGCGATTGCATGGATGAGCAACTGGGACTACGCGGCGAAAGCGCCGACGGCGCCCTGGCGCGGCGCGACGACGGTGCCGCGCGAACTCGCGTTGAAGACGATCGGCGGTGAACCGACGCTCATCGTGACGCCGGCAGCCGCGTTCGACGCGTGGGCCGACGGGCGGCCCGCCGTGCATGAAGGCAACCTGAGCGTCGAGTCCGCCACGCGCGCGCTGTCGGACACCACGCGCGGCACCGTCCAGCGCATCACGGTGACGATCGCGCCGCGGCGCGCGGCCCGCGCGGGTTTGATCGTGCGGGGCTCCGCGGATGGCTCGATCGGCACCCGGATCGTGTACGACACGGCGAAGCGCACGCTGACGCTCGATCGCTCGCGCTCGGGCGACACGGATTTCGCGGGCACGTTCAGCCGCGAGCACATCGTCGATCTGCCGCTCGAGCACGGGCAACTGCGGCTCGAAATCGTCGTCGATCGCGGTTCGGTCGAGGTGTTCGCGAACGGCGGCCGCGTCGCGCTGACGGACCTGATCTTCCCGCCGCCCGATGCGGACCGCGTCGCCGTGTTCGCCGAGCACGGGAGCGCGACGTTCTCGGGGTTGACGGTCACACAGCTCCACGGACGCGATCAGGCCGGCGACGTCCGTGACGCCTGTGCATCACGCTAGCGATGCGGTTGCACGGCGGGGCTGCACAGCCCGACCTCGCGTCAGGCCGTGCAGCCCCGCCGGTTCCACGCTCAAAGCAAGCCCATCCCGCCCGACGCGATGATTTCCGCGCCGACGATGAACGCCGACTCGGGCGCGCTCAGGTGCAGCACTGTCGACGCGATTTCATCCGGCGTGCCGAACCGGCCGATCGGGACGAGCCCCCTGATCTTGTCGGCCGTCTCGTCGAGCGTCGCCGCATCGAGGCCGAGCTTGCCGTACAGCGGCGTCTGGACCGGCCCGGGGCTCACCACGTTCACCCGCACGCCGTGCGGCAGCAGTTCCGTCGACAGCGTCTTCGCGAACGAATTGACGGCCGCCTTGCTCGCCGCATACACGGACGACCCCGGCATCCCGATGTGCGCGTTGATCGAGCCGTTGATCACGATCGACGCGCCGCGGTTCAGCAGCGGGACGAGCGCCTGGATCTGGAAATACGCGCCCTTCACGTTCGTGTCGAACACGAGGTCCCACAACGCCTCGTCGATATCCGCGAACGGTGCGAGTTTGGCGACGCCCGCGTTGATGAACACGGCGTCGAGGCGCGCACCGGCGGCCGCGATCGCGTCCGCCAGCGCCCGCGCCGACGCGACGCTGCCGGCCTCGTTGCGGATCGCGAGCGCGCCGTCGTCGAGCGACTCGCGCGCGGCGGCAAGCGTCTGCTCGTCGCGGCCGGTGATGACGACCCGCGCGCCTTCGGCCGCGAATGCCCGTGCGGCCGCCAGGCCGATGCCGCTGTTGCCGCCCGTGACGAGGACCGTTTTTCCTTCGAAGCGTTGCATGATGTTCTCCTTGAACCGGTGAGTTGACCGTGAACACAGGATGCGCGCGGCGCCCGGCCTTGCCGTACGACCGGCGCGGCAGACACGTGCGAAATCTTCGAACGTGTTTGCCCCGGCCGTCAGGCGCGTGCCGGCCCGGCGCGCTCAGCCCGACACGTCGATCCCGTCGAGCAGGCGCTGCGCGAGCCGCGGTTCGCGCAGTTGCTCCAGCCACCATTGCAGCGCGCGGCCGTCGCGGTCGCCGCGCCACGCGACGTACAGCACGTTCGGCTCGCGCGGATCAGCCGTTTCCTTCTCGACCAGCTCGCCGCGCGCCAGCAGCGACGTGACCCGCCGGCGCGGCACCCAGCCGACGCCGAGCCCGTCGCGCTGCGCGAGGATCTTCGCGCGCATCGACGGCACCGCGAGCACCGCCTGTCCGCCGAGCAGCCCGTACACGCGGCCGACGGCCTGCCGCGACGAGTCGGCGACGACGACCGCGCGATGCGCGCCGATCGCGTCCCGGGTCAGCCGCACGCCCGCCGACGCCAGCGGATGGCGCGGCGCGACGGCGAACACCCACTCCATCGCGCCGAGTTCGAACCATTTGAAGCCCGGAATCGCCGGCGGCTCGTTGGTCGCGCCGACGACCAGATCCGCGCGACCATCGCGCAGCGCTTCCCAGGTGCCGCCGAGCACTTCGTGCGTGAAACGCAGCGACACGCCCGAATCGAGCGCATCGAATGCGCGGACGACCGGCAGCAGCGTATCGAATTCCAGCACCTCGTCGCTGACGATCCACAGCCGGTCCTCCCAGCCGCTCGCGACCTGCCGCACGCGCTGCGTGAGCCGCGCGACGTCCAGCGCGAGGCGCGATGCCTCGTCGGTCAGCAGCTGGCCGGCCGGCGTGAGCTGCAGCCGGTAGCCGCGGCGGTCGAACAGCAGCGCGTCGAAGCGTGTTTCGAGCTGCCGCGCGGCGTGCGACACGGTCGACGGCGCCTTGCCGAGCCGTGCGGCCGCCCGCGACAGGCTGCCGGTGGCGCGGATCGCATCGAGCAGCGCGAGTTCGTCTTCGGACAGCATGAGCGCACTCCGGTCGGGGGGTCTGGTGGATCGTAAGGCAGCGGCGGGCGCCAACGCAATCGAATGGCACTGCCGGCAGCGGGCGGATGCCGTGCCGGCCGGGGCACCGCAGCGCGCCGTGCCATTTGCCGCATCCGGCGCGCGTTGCGTGCCAGGTGCCGCCTTTCCCTGCCCCCTCGACGCCACGCGCGTGCCCTGGCCGAGCGATGCCGCCCGCGCATGCGCGAACGCCGATCCGGCCATGAACTTCCGGTATGCTGATCGACGTCATATTTCCGCATTCGAGGTAACCACTACGATGGACATCGCGATCCGCATCGAAGGCCGTCACGACCTGACCGGGCAGATCTTCCGGCAGTTGCGCACCGCGATCGTCGACGGGCGGCTCGAAGGCGGCGCCCGGCTGCCGTCGACGCGCGATCTCGCGAAGCAGCTCGGCGTGTCGCGCAAGACGACGCTCGACGCGTTCGAACGTCTCGTCGCCGAGGGTTACCTGAACACGCGCGCGGGCGACGGCACGTTCGTCGCCGGCGGCCTGGCGCGGGTTCCGCACGCGGCGGCGGCCGCGACGCCGTCGCTCGTCGAGGACGCGCCGCCCGTCCATGCCGTCGACGCACGCGCGCTGTGGGACGAGTTGCCCGACGCGCTCGCGATGCCCACCCCGCCGGACACGCCCGCGTTCGACTTCCGCGGCGGCGTGACCGACAAGGCACTGTTTCCGTTCGACGCATGGCGCCGCTGCCTGCATCACGCGCTGCGCCAGCAGGCGCGCGGCCCCGGCCAGTACCATGCGCCGGCCGGCGATCCACAGCTGCGCGGCGCGATCGCGCGCTACGTCGCGTTCAGCCGCGCGGTCGCGTGCGGCTGGGACGACGTGCTCGTCACGCAAGGCGCGCAACAGGCGCTCGACCTGATCGCACGCGTGGTCGTGCGGCCCGGCGACGTCGTCGCGGTCGAGAATCCCGGTTATCCGCCGGCGCGCGCGGCGTTCGCGTCGCTCGGCGCGACGGTGATCGGCGTGCCGGTCGATGCGCACGGCCTCGTCACCGGGCGGCTGCCCGACGACGCGCGCCTCGTCTACGTGACACCGTCGCACCAGTTCCCGCTCGGGATGCCGATGACGCTGGAGCGGCGCGTCGCGCTGCTCGAATGGGCGCAGCGCCGCCGCGCGGTGATCATCGAGGACGACTACGACGGCGAGTTCCGCTTCGAAGGCCGGCCGGTGGAATCGCTGAAGAGCCTCGACCGCACGGGTCTGGTCGCGTACGTCGGCACCTTCTCGAAGACGATCTTTCCTGAACTGCGGATCGGCTACGCGATTCCGCCGCGCGCGCTGCGCGGCGCGCTCGCCAAGGCGAAGCAGATCGTCGACTGGCACACCTGCACGCTGACGCAGGCGGCGCTCGCGCGCTTCATGCTCGAAGGCGATTTCGCGCGGCACCTGCGGCGCGTGCAGAAACACTACGACGCGCGCCGCAAGATGCTGCTCGCGCATCTGCGCGGCGGCCTCGCGCCGTGGTTCGACACGATCGTGCCGACCGCCGGCATCCACCTCGCCGCGCACCTGAAACCGGGGCTCGACGAAGCCGCGCTGGTCCGCGCGGCGCGTGAGCACGACATCGGCCTGTACGGGATCACCGCGTTCCACGTCGGCTCGGCGGCCCGCGCGGGGCTGCTGTTCGGCTATGGCGGGATCGACGCGCTGCGCATCGACACCGCGCTCGCGAAGCTGGCCGCGCTGCTGGATTCAGGCCGGGTCGGCGGACCGCCACTGGTTACCTGAATTTTCCAGGAATTGGCCATTCAAGCAGGCCAGTGGCACGCTTAAAGTGGGTCCTGTCGCGCCACCGGGCGCATCCAACCGAACAGGACCTGCCATGCAACCGCGTCTGAACTTCTATACCGCCAGCCCGAACGCCATCAAGGTGATGCGCAACGCCGAGGAATTCCTCGCGAAAAGCTCGATCGAGAAGCCGCTCGCCGAACTCGTCCGGCTGCGCGCGTCGCAGATCAACGGCTGTGCGTTCTGCGTCGACATGCACACCACCGACGCACGCAACGGCGGCGAAACCGATCGCCGCCTGGCGACGGTCGTCGTCTGGCGCGAAACGCCGTTCTTCACCGAGCGCGAACGTGCGGCGCTCGAATGGACCGAAGCGCTGACGCTGGTCGCCGACAACCACGTGCCCGATGCCGTGTGGGAAGCCGTGAAGCCCCATTTCAGCGACACGGAGTTGTTCGAGCTGTCGATGCTGATCGCGACGATCAACACGTGGAACCGCTTCGCGATCGCGTTCCGCAAGATGCCCGAGTAAGGGGAGACGACGATGATGCGCTCCAGCCCCACGCTCCGCCGCGCGATGCTGTGCACGTCGCTCGCGCTCGGCGCCGCGTTGCCGGCCGCCGCCCGCGCGCACGATACCGGCGACAGCGTGCACGCGATCATGCAACAGGCCGTGCCCGAAGCGCCCGGCAAGCTCGCCGTCGTCGCGACCGTCGACTATGCGCCCGGTCAGGCATCCGAAGCGCACAAGCACCTCGGCTCGGTGTTCGCGGTCGTGTCGAAAGGCGAAGTGCTGTCGCAGGTGAACGACGGCCCGGTGCGCCGCTATCGCACCGGCGAAGGCTGGTACGAGCCGCCCGGTTCGCGCCACCAGATGTCGCGCAACGCGAGCGCGACCGAGCCCGCGCAAATTGTCGTGTTCGGGCTGACGGGCGAGCATGTGCCGCTGAAGTCGCCGATCGATCAGTGATTTAGGAGGCCGTGCCGCGTCGGGCGCGCCGCCGTGCTGCACGGCCGGCGTCCCGCCCCGTGCCGCGCGACTTCCTCGCAGGTATCGGGCTCGGCCGTTTCGCTTGCCGTTTCGCTTGCCGTTTCGCTTGCCGTTTCGCCAGCCGTTTCACCCACGGTTCGACCAACATTTCACCCGTCGATCACCCGCCAGTTCCCGCGTCTTCCCCATTAGCCGCTCCCTACACTTCACCGCCGGCGCACGCCCGTTCCCTACCCTCAGCCCCGCCCGTCCGCCCCGCCATTCGCCACTCGCCTGATCGCGATCAACGCGGGCGAAAACCCTGCCTTGAAATTAACTAACTCATCAATTAGCGTCGATTTCATGAACGCGAAATCCACCGTTGCCAGGCCGCGCGGGCGCCGCCCGTCGGTGGACGACTTCGACCTGCGCGACCACATGCTCGACGTCGCGATGCAGCTGTTCGCCGAGCGCGGCATCGCCGCGACGACGGTCGCGCAGATCGCTGCGGCCGCCGGCGTCACGTCGGCGATGGTTCACTACTACTTCACGAATCGCGAGCAGTTGCTCGACGCGATCGTCGAGGAGCGGCTCGCGCAGGTCATCGCGTTCGTGTGGCGGCCGACCGCGCCGCACATCGAAAACGATCCGTTCGCGCTCGTCGCCGAGCTCGTCGACCGCTTCTTCGACGTCACGCATCGCATGCCCTGGCTGCCGTCGATCTGGCTGCGCGAGATCGTCCACGAGGGCGGGCTGCTGCGCGAGCGGATGATCCGGCGCATTCCGCTCGAGCATGTCGGGCGGTTTGCCGAGCGCATCCGCGTCGCGCAGCAGGCCGGCACGCTGAACCCCGCGCTCGAACCCGCGTTCCTGTTCCATTCGATCATCGCGCTGGTGATGCTGCCGCTCGCCACCGCGAAGCTGTGGCAGAGCGCGCGCGGCCTGCCGCCGATCGATCGCGACGTGCTGCAGCGCCACGTCCGCGCGCTGCTCGGTTCCGGCATGCAACCGCCCGCCGCGGCGCCGGATCCCGACGCGCATTCGCGACGGAGGCCGTCGTGAACGCGGCCCGCCCGCTGCAGTTCGCGCTGGCCGCCGCCGTCGCGTTGCTCGCCGGTTGCGGACGGCCGGCGAACGACGTCGCGACCTTTCAGGGCTATGTCGAAGGCGAGTTCGTATACCTGTCGTCGTCGCAGGCGGGCACGCTGACGCAGCTGTCGGTCGAACGCGGCCAGGCCGTCGCGGCCGGCGCGCCGGTGTTCTCGCTCGAAGCCGTCAACGAAACGGCCGCGCTGCGGCAGGCGCAACACCAGCTCGAGGCCGCGCGCGCGCAGCTTGCCGACCTGCAGACCGGCAAGCGCCCGCAGGAAGTCGCGGTCACGCGGGCCCAGCTCGCGCAGGCCGCGGCACAGGCCGCGCGGGCCGCCGCGCAATTCGCGCGCGACGAACGCCAGTACGCGGCCGGCGGCCTGTCGAAGCAGCAGCTCGACGATTCGCGCACGTCCGCGCAAACCACCGCCGCACAGGTGCGCGAGTTGCAGAACCAGGTCGACGTCGCGCGCCTGCCGGGCCGCGCGCAGCAGGTGGCGGCCCAGGCCGCGCAGGTCGATGCCGCGCAGGCGGCCGTCACCGAAGCGCAATGGAAACTCGACCAGAAGCGCGTCGCCGCGCCCGCCGCCGGGCGCGTGTACGACACGCTGTACCGCGTCGGCGAATGGGTGCAGGCCGGCAATCCGGTCGTGCAGATGCTGCCGCCGCAGAACCTGAAAGTGCGGTTCTTCGTGCCGGAGGCCGCCGTCGCATCGATCGCGCCGGGGCGCACGGTCGCGATCCGCTGCGACGGCTGCCCGGCCGACGTCCCCGCGCGCGTCACCTACGTGTCGCGCGCGGCCGAGTACACGCCGCCCGTGATCTACAGCAACGAGAGCCGGACCAAACTCGTGTTCATGGTCGAGGCGCGCCCCGCCGTCGCCGACGCGCCGAAGCTGCACCCGGGCCAGCCCGTCGCCGTGAGGATGCGATGAACGCACCGCCCGCCCCGTATGCGATCGACGTCGACCGCCTGAACAAGCGCTTCGGCGACAAGCACGTCGTGAAGGACGTCTCGCTGCGCGTCGCGCGCGGGGAGATCTTCGGCTTTCTCGGGCCGAACGGCAGCGGCAAGACGACGTCGATCCGCATGATGTGCGGCCTGCTCACGCCCGACTCGGGCAGCGGCACCTGTCTCGGCTACGACATCGTGCGCGACAGCGCGCAGATCAAGCGCCGCGTCGGCTACATGACGCAGCGCTTCTCGTACTGGGAAGACCTGTCGATCCGCGAGAACCTCGATTTCGTCGCACGCGTGTACGGGATGCCCGATCGTCAGGCGGCTGTCGCGCGCGCGCTCGACGGGCTCGGTCTCGCGAGCCGCGCGGACCAGCTCACGGGCGCGTTGTCGGGCGGCTGGAAACAGCGCCTCGCGCTCGCCGCTTGCATGCTGCACGAGCCGGAGCTGCTGCTGCTCGACGAACC
Organism: Burkholderia sp. Bp8994; assembly: GCF_003853805.1. NCBI lineage: Bacteria > Pseudomonadati > Pseudomonadota > Betaproteobacteria > Burkholderiales > Burkholderiaceae > Burkholderia > Burkholderia sp. Bp8994. The sequence continues at coordinate 196,166 of NZ_QTQH01000001.1, read as the reverse complement.
GACCGCCGGCGTCGATCCGGCCGCGCGCCGCGACTTCTGGGAAGAGCTGCACCGGCTGGCCGCGCAAGGCATCTCGGTACTCGTCAGCACGCACTACATGGACGAGGCCGAGCGCTGTCACAAGCTCGCGTACATCGCGTCCGGCGAACTGCTCGCGCAGGGCACGGCCGCGGAAATCGTCGCGTCGCAGCACCTGTCGACGCGCACGGTCACCGGCGGGCACCTGGCGGAACTGTCCGCGCGCCTGCGCACGATGCCGGGCGTCGACCAGACGGTCGTGTTCGGCTCGACGCTGCACGTGAGCGGCCGCGATCGAGCGCTGCTCGACGCGACGCTCGCGCAGGTCGCGGCGCAGCCCGGCGCGCAGGAGAACGGTCACGCGCAGCTGCAGGTCTCGCCGATCGACACCGGGCTCGAAGACGTCTTCATCTACATGATGGGCCGCGCATCCGGGCCGCCCGGCGGAGCGGCGACATGAGCACGTGGACGGGCCTGCGCGACGCGTTCTCGGTCGCGCGCTGGTGGAGCATCGTGCTGAAGGAATTCCTGCAGCTGCGCCGCGACCGCGTGACGTTCGCGATGATCGTCGGCGTGCCGATCATCCAGCTCGCGCTGTTCGGCTTCGCGATCAACACCGATCCGAAGCACCTGCCGACCGCGGTGATCGTCGCCGACTCGAGCCCGTTCGCGCGCAGCTTCATCGCCGCGATGCGCAATTCCGCGTATTTCGACATCGTCGCGACGCTGCCCGACGAAGCGGCCGGCCGGCATGCGCTCGCACGCGGCGACGTGCAGTTCGTGCTGAGCGTGCCGGCCGACTTCTCGAAGCGGCTGCTGCGCGGCGAGCGCCCGTCGCTGCTCGTCGAGGCGGACGCGACCGACCCCGTCGCGACCGCATCGGCGCTCGGCGCGCTGCCGGGCCTCGTGCAACCCGTCGCCGACAAGGACCTGACGGGCCCGCTCGCGCACCTGAACGGCCGCCCGGCCGCGTTCGACATCGTGCTGCACCGCCTGTACAACCCGGAAGGCATCACGCAGTACAACGTCGTGCCGGGCCTGATGGGCGTGATCCTGACGATGACGATGGTGATGATGACGGGCCTCGCGATCACGCGCGAACGCGAGCGCGGCACGATGGAGAACCTGCTGGCGACGCCCGTGCGGCCGCTGGAGGTGATGACGGGCAAGATCGTCCCGTACGTGTTCATCGGGCTGATCCAGGTGTCGATCATCCTCGTGGCCGCGCGCTTCGTGTTCCACGTGCCGTTCGTCGGCGGCATGGTCGCGATCTACCTGTCCGCGCTGCTCTTCATCGCCGCGAACCTGACGGTCGGCATCACGCTGTCGTCGCTCGCGCAGAACCAGTTGCAGGCGATGCAGCTCGCGGTGTTCTACTTCCTGCCGAACATCCTGCTGTCGGGCTTCATGTTTCCGTTCGCCGGGATGCCGAAGTGGGCGCAGTTCATCGGCAACCTGCTGCCGCTCACCTACTTCAACCGCCTGGTGCGCGGCATCCTGCTGAAAGGCAACGGCTGGGCCGACCTGTGGCCGTCCGTGTGGCCCGTCGCGCTGTTTACGCTGGTCGTGATGGGCGTCGCGCTGCGCTTCTACCGGCGCACGCTCGACTAGGAGCCGCACGATGAAACCGGCTTCGCGTCGCGCCCGTCCCGCCGCCCGCCGCAGCGCATGGGCAGCCGTTGCGCTGCTCGTCGCCGGTTGCACGGTCGGGCCGGATTTCCGCACGCCCGACGCGCCGGCCACACGGCAATACACGCGCGATGACCCGCCGGTCACGACGGCCGCCGCCGGCGGCCCGGCCGGCGACGCGCAGACGTTCGCATCGGCCGCGCACACGCCGCAACAGTGGTGGACCGCGTTCGGCTCGGCACCGCTGAACCGGCTCGTCGATACCGCGTGGCACAACAGCCCGACGCTCGCCGAGGCCCGCGCGCGGCTCGACGAAGCGCGACAGAACCACGCGGCCGAAGCCGGCGCGACGATGCTGCCGCGCGTCGATGCGAACCTGTCCGCCACGCGCGAGAAGGTCGACATCACTGCATTCGGGCTGCCCGCCAACGTGCCGAATCCCGGGCCGTTCACGCTGTACGACGCGTCGGTGAGCGTGTCGTACGCGCTCGACGTGTTCGGCGGCAACCGGCGCGCGCTCGAGGCGTTGCGCGCCCAGGTCGACTATCAGGCGTACCTGCTCGACGCCGCACGCCTGACGCTCGCGGGCAACGTCGTCGCGACTGCGATCCTGCGCGCGTCGCTCGCGCAGCAGATCGCGCTCACGCGGCAGCTCGTCGACGCGCAAGCCCGGCAGTTGCGGATCGTCGACGCACGCTTCGCGGCGGGCGGCGTATCGCAGGCCGACGTGCATGCGCAGCGCACGCTGCTCGCGCAGACGCAGGCTTCGCTGCCGCCGCTCGCGGCCCGCTACGCGCAGGCCGGCCACCGGCTCGCGATCCTGCTGGGCGCGCCGCCGTCCGGTGCCGGGCTGCCCGACCTCGCGCTCGACGCGCTCACGCTGCCGCGCACGCTGCCGGTCGCACTGCCGTCGACGCTCGCGCGCGAACGCCCCGATATCCGCGCGGCGGAGGCCGTGTTGCACCAGGCGAGCGCGAACGTCGGCGTGGCGACCGCGAACCTGTATCCGCGTTTTTCGATTTCGGCGGGGATCGGTTCGGAACGCACGCGCATCGCGGATATCGTGAGCGGGCTGAATGTGTGGAATGTCGGCCTCGGCCTGACGCAGCCGCTCTTTCATGGCGGCGAGCTGCACGCGAGGAAGCGCGCGGCCGAAGCCGCGTACGACGCCGCGTTCGCGAGCTATCGGGAAACCGTGCTGCTGGCGCTCCAGCAGGTCGCCGACGCGATGCGCGCGGTCGAACACGATGCGACGGCGCTGCAAGCGCGGGACACGGCCGCACGGGAAGCGGCGGCAGGCAACGCGATCGCCGGCGACCGTTACGCGGCGGGCGGGATCAGCGCGTTCGCGCTGCTCGACGCCCAGCGGCAGGCATTGCAGACCGCGCTCGACCGCACGCGCGCGCAGGCCGACCGGCTGGCCGACACGGCGGCGCTGTTCCAGGCGCTGGCGGGGAACTGGATGGATGATGCGGCGCGGTGATCGACACGACGGCGTCGGCGCCGACCGGGCATTGCCGGCCTGCACGTCATGCACCGCATGAGCGGCACACTTGTCGGGCTCGACAGCCGTCGCCGCGCGCTTCCATTCGACGACCATCCATGACCGAACCCGCATACGCGCAACGCGTGCCGCAAATGGAAAAACCGGCCCGAAGGCCGGTTTTCGTACCGCAAGCCGTAAGCGGCGCTCGCGCGCCGCGCGGCATCAGAAGCGGTGGATCAGGCCGACGCCGGCCGCGATCTGGTTCTGCTTCGAACCTGCGCCCACGCCGTCGCCGATCGACGTCGTTGCATTGACGATGCCGCCGGTCAGGCCGCTGATCGTGTTGCCGGTAGCGTGCTGATACGCTTCAACCGCGTACAGGCCCGTGCGCTTCGACAGGCTGTAGTACTGCGACAGCGTGACCTGATGGTACTTGGCCGAGCTCGAGATGCCGTTCGACTGGGTCGCACGCGTGTACGAGTAGCCTGCCGCGAAGTCCCACTGCGGCGCTGCCTTCCAGTGCAGCACTGCGCCCGCCGTGTTGAAGATCGCCGTATTGTGGAATGCCGACAGGTTGCCCGGGATGTACTGGACGTTCGAGTACGACACCGAGATGTCCCACGCCGGCGTGAACTGGTAACCGGCCGTCACGGCGACACGTTGCTGCGACTGTGCCGTCTTGTAGCCGCCGTTGATCGACGACACGGCCTGCTCCGCACCGTTGCCGCTCGAATCCAGACCGTTTTGCGCGGTCGAGTTCGCGCCCCACACGCCGCCGCCGAGCGTCGCGTTGTTGATGCGCTGATAGCCAACCGCGATGCCTGCCGGGCCGTTCAGGTACTGGACCGCCGCGCTCCAGGTCGAGCCGCGGTTGAAGCTGCCTGCCACGCCGCCGAGCGAGTACGAACCGCCGACCGTGAAGCCGTAGAACTTCGGCGACATGTAGACGAGCGAGTTGTTCGCGCGGTAGCTGGTGTCGAGCGAGTCGATATCGCCCGGGTGCGCGCCGTAGTAACCGGTCAGCCAGGTCGTCGGGCTATACGGCGACAGCAGCGTGTAGTACGCGGTGTACTGGCGGCCGGCCGTCAGCGTACCGTACGTCGCGTTGGTCAGACCAACCCACGCCTGACGCGTGAAGATGCCGTTCGTCCATTGCGACGAGCCGTTGTTCGCGTTGAAGCCGGCTTCCAACTGGAAAATCGCCTTCGTGCCGCCGCCGAGGTCTTCGCTGCCCTTCAGGCCGAAGCGGCTGCCTGCCCAAATGCCGGTGGCCATCTGCACCTTCGAGTGACCGCCCGAAACCGCGCTGGTGGCCGACGAGTTGTTCTGCCAGGCGATAGCGTTATCGACGATACCGTACAGGGTCACGCTGCTCTGGGCGTGGGCTGCGGTAGCGGCTGCGAGACCCGCTGCCGTCATGGCGAAAGCGACGCGCTTTTTCATTGATTCTCCGTCCTCAAAGAATGATTTCTTTTCTGGTGTGGTTTTATGACTGACACATGTGCGAGTACATGCCGGTGCGATTCTGACGGATTACCAATCGTTTCCCAACATGTGCGGTCGGTCATCGTATGATCGACGCAACGCGGGGGTTCACCAAACGGTTACATAACACCTGAAAACGCTTACGCAGCGGGCCTTTCCGACATTTCCCGGTGAAAACCCTAGCTTTACATTTTTACTGGTGCATCGCGACCGTCCAATGTCGTCAGACGCCCTCGGCAACAACCTTCTTACGAATGCGCGAGCGCGGCTGACGCCGCGATTCACGCCGCCGCGCAGGATCGCTGACATTCATGACACCCACGTTTCGGGAAGCGAAATCGTGAAAACGTTTCAGTCCGCGTGCGGACCATCGGACGGGAGACGTGAGCGGCCCGGCGAACGCGGGCCGAGGGGCGATGCCGATGCAGGTCGCGCCACGCGCCGGCATCGTTCAGCGCGATTCAGCGCGCGGACGGCTGCGCGATCCGCGCGTTCACCGCGTCGACGAGCGCGGTGATCCGCGCACGGATCGCGGCGTTCGAACCGACGAGCGCGAGCGACGACGCCATGATCCGGTAGATCCGCTTGCGCGGCACCTTCGCCGGCGTCGCCGGATCGAGCCACGCATCGTGGCCGGCCAGCAGTTCGAGCGTTTCGAGGCCGATCATGATCGGCCACAGGCACGCGAGCCGCAGCCGCACGAAGCGGCGCGGAATCGCGAGCGTGTAGCGGCACGCGTCGCGATACTGGTCGAGCGTCACGCGCAGCAGGTCGACCAGCACGCCGCGCGCGCGCGCCGACGCATCGGGTGTCATCAGGTCGGCGACGCCGACGCCGTATGCGGCCAGCACGTCCTCCGGCAGATAGCAGCGGCCGATCCGCAGATCCTTCGCGCAGTCGCGCAGGATGTTGGTCATCTGCAGCGCCTTGCCGAAACGGATGCCCTTCTCGCGCATGTCCGGCACGTCCCAGCCGCGCGCGGCGCGCGTGTGCGCGCCGGTCATGTCGGTCCAGAATTCGCCGACGCAGCCGGCGACCAGGTACGTGTAGCGATCGAGCTCGGCACGGTTCGGCAGCGACGCGACGCGGCCCGACTGTTCGTCGGGGAACGTGCGCAGGTCGAATTCCATCCCCGACGTCAGCGTCGCGACGACCTTGCGGATCGATGCGCAGTCCGCATCCGGCTGCGCGCGCAGCAGCGCGAGCATCGGCTGCATCGAGCCGAGCAGCACGTGTTCGTGCGAATCCGTCTGCATCCGCGTCACGTCCTCGAGCGAGCGCGACAGCGCCGCGCCGTCGCCGAGCCGCTCGACTTCGTTCCGCAGGTCGGTCAGCAGCGCCGCGCGGCGATCCGGCGCGACCAGCGCCGTGTCGGCGATCGTGTCGGCCGCGCGCGCGAGCAGGTAGGCCAGGCCGACCGGGTCGCGCATGCCGTCGGGCAGCACGCGCAGCGTCAGGTAGAAGGAGCGGGAAACGTTCTTCAGCAGGTCGCCGAGCAGGTAGGCGGGATCGGTATGCGTCGTCATGGGTCGGTAAAAATCGGCCGGCGCGGGCCCCGGACGCACGCGGGCGCCGGGCGCCCGCGCCGGCCCGCGAGTCGCCGCATCGCCGTGCGCGGGCGGGTGTCGGCCCGGCGCGGCGATGCAAAAGTCCCGCAAGTTTAGTGCATCCGGCGACCACGCTCGCGATCCGTCCGACGAAGTGGGCGCGTGACCGCCGAACCGCGTCGGCGCGACGATCGCGGCGCCGGCTGGCGGCGACGGGCGGATCGCACCGTCTCGACCGCGACGTGTTCCCGCAATTCTCGCGCCTGACGCGACAACAAAACAGAAAGGCGCAAGTAATACATATGTAATGATCCGGTGCGACGATCGCGTCCCGTTCGCTCACGCGGCCCCGCATCGCCGGACCGCTTGCCCTTTCACCGACTTCCGTTCCGAAGGTTCATCGACATGCTCTTCCCGCGCCCGACCGCCCTGCGCTGCATCCCGTTCGCCTGTGCCGCCGCCGTCCTGCTTGCCGCCTGCGGCGGCGACGACGTCTCGGCGTCCGATTCCGCCCGGCCGATCTCCGCGAAGGTCCAGGTGGTCGGCCATCGCGGCGCGAGCGCGCTGCGCCCCGAGCACACGCTCGCGTCGTACCGCAAGGCGATCGAGGACGGCGCGGACGTGATCGAGCCCGACCTCGTCGCGACCCGCGACGGCGTGCTCGTCGCGCGCCACGAGAACGAGATCTCCGGCACGACGAACGTGTCGACGCTGCCGCAGTTCGCGAGCCGCAAGGCGACCAGGACGATCGACGGCACGCAGCTGACCGGCTGGTTCACCGAGGACTTCACGCTCGCCGAGCTCAAGACGCTGCGTGCCCGCGAGCGCATTCCGCAGGTGCGCCCGGCGAACACCGCGTACAACGACCAGTTCGAGATTCCGACCTTCGACGAGATCGTCGCGCTCGCGAAACAGATGTCCGCGCAGACCGGCCGCACGATCCACCTGTATCCGGAAACCAAGCACCCGACCTACTTCCAGTCGATCGGCCTGCCGCTCGAGGACCGTCTCGTCGACGCGCTGCAGAAGGATCCGTACACGGCGCGCACGGCGACCGTCTACATCCAGTCGTTCAAGGTCGCGAACCTGAAGGCGATCCGCAACCGGATCAAGTCGAGCCAGCCGAACTGGAAGCTCGTGCAGTTGATGGACGAAGCCGGCCAGCGTCCGTACGACTTCGTGAAAGCGAACGACAAGCGCACCTACGGCGACCTGTCGACGCGCGACGGGATGCGCGAGATCGCGTCCTATGCGAACGGCGTCGGCCCGTACAAGACGTCGATCATCGCGGTGGCCGCGGACGGCACGCTGCAGCAGCCGACGTCGTACGTGCGTGACGCGCACGCAGCCGGCCTCGTCGTGCATCCGTATACGTTCCGTCCGGAGAACAACTTCCTGCCCGCGTCGCTGAAGGACGGCGGTACACCGGCCACGCGCAACACCGCGGGCTCGGTGCGCGAGATCCAGGCCTACCTGCGCGCGGGCATCGACGGCTTCTTCACCGACGATCCGGCCGTCGGCCGCACGGCCGTCGATACGTTCAAGCGTTGAGCGCGCTGAACGTGCCGCATACGATGAGCCGCTGAACATCCGGCAACCGGGCGCGGCGCATCGCGTACCGCACGCCGGTTGCCGCGCCGTGGTCAGATCACGCGGAAGTGGTGCGTGCCGTCCCGCTTCAGCTGGTCGACCAGCCCGTATTCCCAGTCGAGATACGCCTGCATCGCGGCGGCCGCGTTGTCGGTGCCTTCGTACGGGCGCCGGTAGCGATCGACGCGCGGCGACGCGAGGCGTGTCTCGCCGTGCTCGAGCGGCAACCCCGCGTCGATCCATGCGGCCGTGCCGCCGGTCAGCACCGAGATCGCCGCGGAAGCCGGCAGCAAGGCGCGCGCGTCGTCCGCCGCGAACCGCGCGAGCAGGCTCGATCCGCACGTGAACACATAGCGCCGCGCCGGCGGAATCGCGGCGAGCGCGTCGCGCAACTGCGCGCGCACGACGAACCACGCGCCGGGGATATGGCGCTTCACGTAGTTCGCGCTGGCCGTCACGTCGACGATCGCGAGCTCGCCAGCGGCCGCCTCCTTCAGCCAGCCCGCGAGCGTCGCGGGCGACACCTCGCTCACCTGCGGCGTCGCGGGCACGTCGCGCGGCGGCTGGCCGCGCTCGGTGAACGCCGCCGTGCCGGCCGGCTCGAGCACCCGCACGTCCCAGCCCATCTGCGCGAGCCACGACGCGGTCATGTCCGCGCGCACGCCGTCGTCGTCGGCGAGCACGATCCGCGCGCCGCGCACGGCCGCGTGATGGTCGGTCTCCTGCACGAGCTGGCCGCCCGGCGTGCCCAGGAAGCCCGGCAGATGGCCGGCCTCGTATTCCTCCGGCGTGCGCACGTCGAAGCGGTACAGCGTGCGGCCCGGTTCGTCGAGCGCGGCGAGCTCCGCGAGCGCGATGCGCGGCACGCCCGCGCGCTCGGCCACCGCGCGCGCGGCGCGGCGTGCTTCCTCACGCTGCGCGGGTGCGATCTCGTCCGGAAAGCGTCGCGCGGCGCCGTGCTCGAGCGTCTGGCCGGCGAGCGTCCAGCCGATCGTGCCGTTGCGCAGTGCCGCGACCGGGTTCGGCACCCCCGCGTTGACGAGCGACTGCGTGCCGATGATGCTGCGCGTGCGGCCCGCGCAGTTCACCACCACCTGCGTTGCCGGATTCGGCGCGAGCGCGCGCACGCGCAGCACGAGTTCCGCGCCCGGCACGCTCGTCGACGTCGGGATGTTCATCGTCTGGTATTCGTCGAAGCGGCGCGCGTCGACGATCACGACGTCGGCCTTTTCATCGATCAGCGCCCGCACCTCCTGCGCGGACAGCGACGGCGTATGGCGCTCGGCCTCGACCCATTCGCCGAACGACTTGCTCGGCACGTTCACGTCGATGAACAGTTCGCCGCCCGCGGCGAGCCAGCCCGCGAGGCCGCCGTCGAGCAGCCGCACGTCGGTATAGCCGAGCTGCGCGAGTTTCTCGGCCGCGCGCGGCGCGAGATCCTCGCCGCCGGCTTCGCCGAACACGACGATCGGCGTGTCGCGGCGCGGAATGCGCGTCCATGCGTCGAGTTCGAGCTTCGACAGCGGAAAGTTGGCGGCCCACAGCGGGTGGCCCTGCGCGTAGGGATCTTCCTCGCGCACGTCGATCAGCGCGATTTCGTCGCGGGCCAGCAGGCGCGCGCGTACGTCCTGGTACGACGCGACGGGGAAACGGGGAGTGGAATCAACGGATTGCGTCACGATGTCTCTGTCGGATTCTGTTGGAGTCGGTGAAGAAAGCACACGGAAAACGGATGCAGCTCGATGCCCGCGGGCGCGCCCTCGCAACGGGGCGCCCGCGACTTGCGGCGTCACGCGTCCGGTCACGCATTCGAATAGCCGGACACGAACGGCTTCACGGTGCCGTCGTCGAGGAACACCGCACGTTCGACCTGGCCGATGTTCGCGCCGTACACGTGGATGCTGATCGACACCTGGTCGTCGAACGCGTTGGTCACGCGATGGACGTCGCCGATGCGCGGCGACACGGCCTCGACGTCGCCCGGCTGCAGCCGTACCGCGTCGCCCGCCGGCACCGGCCTGCCGGCCGCGTCGAGCCGGTACGGTTGCGAAAACTCGCCGCCGCGCAGCATCCCGATCAGACCCCACACCGTGTGGTTGTGGATCGGCGTCGTCTGGCCGGGCCCCCACACGAAGCTGACGACGGAAAACCGCGCGCCGGGATCGAGATGCAGCAGGTACTGGCGGTAACGCTCGGGATCGGGCTGCGCGAACGCGTCGGGCAGCCAGTCGTCGTGCGCGACGAGCGCGGCCAGCAGCGCGCCGCCCTCGTCGAGGATGCGCGCCTCGTTCGCGCCGGACGCGAGCAGCGCGCCCAGCCCGTCGACGAACGGACGCAGCGGCGTCTGCTGCAACGAAAGCGTACTCATCGGCTGCCTCCTCGAATATGATGCCGAATATGATGGATCGTCATGATGCACCCGAAATACCATGCAGAACAAACATGAAAATTAGCGATATCGATGCTTTTGCAGCGGTCGTTCGCGGCCAGACGCTGAGCCAGGCCGCGGCCGAGCTCGGCATGACGCAGCCCGCGATCACGCGGCGCGTGCAGAACCTCGAGGAGGCGCTCGGCGTCACGCTGCTCGACCGCAACACGAAGCCGCCGCGCCCGACCGACATCGGCCTGCAGGTGTTCGAGCAGTGCCGCGCGATCCTGCGCGAAGTCGACGCGCTGCGCGAACTGACGGCCGGCCAGCGGCCGCCCGCCGGCGAATTCCGCGTCGGCCTCACGCAAGGGCTCGGCGAGCTGATGCTGCCCGGCCTGATCGCGCAGCTCGCCGCGCAATGGCCGGCGCTCGCCACGCAGGTCACGACCGCGTGGGGCGGCATGCTCGTCGAACGCGTCGCGCACCGCGAACTCGACGCCGCGCTGGTGTTTCTGGCCCGCGAGATGGTGCTGCCGCCGCAGGTCGAAGGCGAGCGGCTGCTGGCCACGCGGCTCGTCGCGGTCGGCCGCAAGGGCGACTGGCCGCGCCGCAGCTACCGGCTCGCCGACTGCCATGCGCGCGGCTGGGTGCTCAATCCCGACGGCTGCGGCTTTCGTGCGGGGCTGCGCCGCGCGCTCGACGCGCAGGGGCTGCCGATGCCGGTCACGCTCGACGCCTACGGCCGCGACCTGCAATTGCAGAGCGTCGCGAACGGCTTCGGGATCGGGCTGATGCCGCTGCCGCTCGTCGAAGGCAGCCCGCTGCGCGACGCGGTCGACATCGTCCCGCTCGCCGATTTCAAGCCGCAGATCGATCTGTGGCTGCTGCACCGGCAGGACGCCGCGCGCTTCAAGGCGCCGCTCCTGGCCGTGGCCGCGCATGCGCGCACCGCGTTTGCGCTGCCGGCGGATGCGGCCGGGCACGACGAAGCCGCTTGACCACGCGCGACGGCGCCTGCGCGGCGGCGTTGCGTTTGCGTTTGCGTTTGCGTCGGCCTTTGCGTTGGCCTTTGCGCCCACCATCCCGCCGCCCCGCTCACGCATCGCTGTTGCGCCCGGATGCCGGCGCGTCGCGTGACGTTCCGCCCGCTTCCGCGTTCGCGGCAGCGCGTCGCGCCGCCGCGTCGAGCACGGCCCGTCCGGCGGCCACCGCGATCGCATCGTCCTGCGGCGTATGCACGCGGCTGCACAGCACGTCGCGATAGTGGCGTTCGAGCGGATTGTGGCGGCTCAGCCCGTGATTGCCCGACAGCTTCAACGCATGCTCGACCGTGCGGATCGCCTGTTCCGTCACGGTCCGCTTGACGAGGCCGCTCGTCGTCACCGTCGGCGGGTCGCCCGCATCGGTGCGCGCGATGTGCTCGTCGAGCAGCACGCGGTTCGCATGCAGCCACCCCTCGATCTCGCCGACGGCCTCCTGCACGCGCGGCAGCGTCGCGAGCGGCGCACCGAGCCCGCTCGGCGCGCGCGTCGTCGCGAAATCGAGCAGCCAGTCGCGCGACGCGCGGGCGACCGCGTCGTAGAGGCTGCCGAGCAGCGCGACCATCCAGGCCTGCTGGTCGGCCTGCGCATCGACATCCGCATGACTCGCGGCCGACACGGCCCACGCATCGGGCGCGCGCACGTCCACCGCATGATCCGCGGGCAGCCGCACGTCGTCGAACACCACCTCGTGACTGCCCGATGCGCGCAGGCCCAGGTGATTCCAGCTTTCGATCACGCGGATGCGCGCATCGACTTCCGTGTCGCGCTCGCGCCGCACGAGGAACACGCCGACGCGCGGCTCGGGTTCGTCCGTGCGGGCCCACACGGCCAGCCAGCGCAGCGCAGGAATGCCGGTGCTGTACAGCTTGTGGCCGGACAGCCGCCAGCCGTCGCCGTCGCGACGCGCGATCGTTTCGGGCAGGCCGCCGCGCGACGGCGAACCGAGCGCCGGCTCGACGCGCAGCGCGTTGATCAGCGCGCCGTCGGCAACCGCGCTGTCGAACACCGCACGCCGCAGGCGCGCGGGCCAGCGGTTGTCCGCGCGGCCGAGCGCGCGATGCTGCAGATAGGTCATCGTCAGCACCAGCGCGGTCGCCGGATCGGCGCGCGCGACCGCGGCCACGATCCGGCTCGCCTGCGCGAGCGTCGCGCCCGCGCCGCCGTGCTCGCGCGGCACGACCTGCGCGATCAGCCCGGCGCGATGCAGCCGCGCGAAATTCTCGTGCGGGAAACGGCCGTCGACGTCGTTGCGGGCGGCGTCAGCCGCGAGTTCGGGCGCGAGACGCGCGAGCAGCGCGGTAACGCGCGCATCGTCGGCAGGCAGGTGGCGCAGCGACGACTGGGACGACTGCGGCGATAGCTGCGATAGCGGCGAGGAAGCGGCAAGGCTGGCGGACATCGGTACGGATTCCCTCGGTGACTGGGTAACGGGATAAAACGTCGTGGCGAAGATCGCTCGGCGAATGGCGGCGGTGGCTCGTGGAGACGGCGGCGATCGGCGCTGGATTCGCCGGGGGCGCGTGGCGTGGATCCGAGGTGCTCGCGCACGCATCCGCCGCACACCTCTGCCTTCGACCCGAGCCGCTGCTTCCGAACCCGATGCCGATCCGGCTCCCGTCGTGTTGATCCGGCGCGCAAGCCCCGCTCGACACGCAGCCGGCGCCCCGTCCGGCCCGATCGTGAGCCCATAGCGTATGCGCAACGCACACGCGCCCAAACCATGCAAATCTGATATTCAATTCGGGATTGATTATTTCCGTTCCGCATGATCCCGGCGGTAATCTGCGCTCCATTCCCGCCCGGCCGGCCCTCGCTGGCCGCGCCGGGCCGTCCTTGCATCGGAGACCCAGATGAGCGTCGAATTCATCGGCATGATCCAGAGCCAGAAGCAGTCGGAAATCCATCCGCCTGCCGGCCCCGTCGTCGACCCCGACTACGTGCGCGACTTCGCCCGCGCCCACGAAACGGCCGGCTTCGACCGGATCCTCGTCCCGCACCACTCGACCGGCCCGTCGGCGACGCTGACGATCGCGTTCGCCGCCGCGGCGACCGAGCGCATCCACTTCATGCTCGCGCATCGCCCCGGCTTCACCGCGCCGACGCTCGCCGCGCGGCAGATCGCGACGCTCGACCAGTTCAGCCGCGGCCGGCTCGCCGTGCACTTCATCTCCGGCGGCTCGGACAGCGAGCAGCAGCGCGACGGCGATTTCCTCGACCACGACGCACGCTACGCGCGCACCGACGAATACCTCGGCATCCTGCGCCGCATCTGGACCGACACGCAGCCGTTCGATCACGACGGCGCGCACTACCGCTTCACGCAGGGTTTTTCGGAAGTGAAGCCGTTCCAGAAGCCGCACGTGCCGATCTACTTCGGCGGCGCCTCGGAAGCGGCGCTGGAAGTCGCCGGGAAGCACGCGGACGTCTATGCGCTGTGGGGCGAATCGCTCGACCAGGTGCGCGACCTGACGACGCGCGTGCGCGCCGAAGCCGCGAAGCACGGCCGGCAGGTGCGCTTCTCCGTGTCGTTCCGGCCGATCCTCGCGGCGACCGAAGACGAAGCCTGGGCGCGCGCGCACCGGATCCTCGACGAAACCCGCCGGCTGCGCGAAGCGGCCGGCCTCGCCACCGGCGGCCCGCAGCAGAGCGAAGGCGCGCGGCGCCTGCTCGCCGCGGCCGAACGCGGCGCGCGCGTCGACAAGCGGCTGTGGACCGAGATCGCGAAGCTCACCGGCGCGCGCTCGAATTCGACCGCGCTGGTCGGCACGCCCGAACAGGTCGCCGACGCGCTGCTCGACTACTACGACCTCGGCGTGACGACGTTCCTGATTCGCGGCTTCGATCCGCTCGAAGACGCGATCGACTACGGCCGCGAACTGATTCCGCGCGTGCGCAGCGCCGTCGCGGCACGCGACGCGGCGCGCCGCGCGGCCTGACGCACGGGGAGATGCCGACCATGTCCGCCGTCCTGTCTTCGTCCTCGCCCGTGCGCACCGCGTCGGGCCTCGTCCTCGCCGACACGCCGCGCCAGCATTTCTGGTTCGATCCGCCCGCGCCGCGCTTCGACGTCGCCGCCGAGCGCCGCCACCGGCAGGAGCGGCTCGCGGCCGCGTTCCGCCTGTTCGCGCGCTTCGGCTTCGCGTCGGGCCTCGCCGGCCACATCACCGCGCGCGACCCGGAACTGCCCGACCACTTCTGGGTGAATCCGCTCGGCGTGCATTTCTCGCAGATCAAGGTGTCGGACCTGCTGCTCGTCAATTCGCGCGGCGAAACCGCGATCGGCAACCGGCCGCTGAACAAGGCCGCGTTCGCGATCCACGCGGCGATTCACGACGCGCATCCGCACCTCGTCGCGGCCGCGCATACGCATTCGACCTACGGCAAGGCGTGGTCGACGCTCGGCCGCCCGCTCGACCCGCTGACGCAGGACGCGTGCGTGTTCTACGAGGACCACGCGCTGTTCGACGACTTCACCGGGATGGTCGTCGATACGAGCGAAGGCGCGCGGATCGCGGATGCGCTCGCGAAGCCCGACGGCACCACGCACAAGGGCGTGATCCTGAAGAACCACGGCATCCTGACGGCCGGCCCGACGGTCGAGGCCGCCGCGTGGTGGTACATCGCGCTCGACAACGCCGCGCACACGCAGCTGCTGGCCGAAGCGGCCGGCACGCCGCAACCGATCGATCATGCGACCGCGCGACACACGCACGGCCAGATCGGCGGCCCCGACGGCGCATTGCACGCGTTCGACAGCCTGTTCGCGCGCGTCGTCGCCGACGAACCCGACCTGCTCGACTGAGCGCCCGCCGCACGACCGGAACCGGAGACCACACCATGACCAAAACCACCGCACCCGCGCCGACCGGCGCCCATGACGACAAGCGCCGCCGGCTGCTGCGCGCGGCCGGGGCCGCCGCGCTCGCCGCACCGGCGATCACGCTCGGCCGCAAGGCCTGGTCGGCGCCGCCGCTGAAGAAGCTCACGTTCGCGTGGAACCAGAACGCGTTCTGCCTGACGCCGATCGTCGTCGCGCAGGAGAACGGCTTCTTCGAGAAGAACGGGCTGAAGGTCGAACTGATCAACTACAGCGGATCGACCGACCAGCTGCTCGAATCGATCGCGACCGGCAAGGCCGATGCCGCGGTCGGGATGATCCACCGCTGGCTGAAGCCGCTCGAAGCCGGCTTCGACGTGAAGATCATCGGCAGCTCGCACGGCGGCTGCGTGCGGCTGCTCGGGTCGAAGACCGCGGGCGTGACGACCCTGCAGGCGCTGAAGGGCAAGACGGTCGGCGTCAGCGATCTCGCGGCGCCCGGCAAGCATTTCTTCTCTATCCTGCTCGCGAAGAACGGCATCGATCCCGAACGCGACATCACGTGGCGGCAGTATCCGGCCGACCTGCTCGGCGTCGCGGTCGACAAGGGCGAGATCCAGGCCATCGCCGACGGCGACCCGAACCTCTATCTGCTCGAGAAGCGCAGCAACGGCGCGTACACCGAACTCGCGACGAACCTGTCCGGCGAATATGCGCGCAAGGTGTGCTGCGTGATCGGCGCGCGCGGCGACCTCGTGCGCAACGACCGGCCGGCGGCCGCCGCACTCGCGCGCTCGATCGTGCAGGCCACCGAGTACACGCACGACAACCCGAACGAAGCCGCGAAGGCATTCGCGAAGTATTCACCGAAGATCAACCCCGACGACCTGCGCAAGCTGTACGCGACGCTGACCTACTCGCACCATCCGACCAACGTCGACCTGCAGCAGGAAATCGCGTTCTACGCGGACGACTTCCGCCGCATCAGCGTGCTGAAGAAGAGCACCGACCCGCAGCGCTTCGCGCAGCAGGTCTATGCGAACGTGCTGGGGTGACGCGATGTCGACGATCGAACACGCGTCCGCCGCGCGCACCGCGTCCACCTCGGGCAATGCCGCCACCGCGGCGGCGCCCGCGACTGCCGCGTCCCGTCCCGCGTGCACGGCCTGCGACGCGACGCTCGCGGCCGAAGCCCGCCGGGCACGCAGCTGGCCGACCGGCGTCGTCGCGGCGCTCGCGTGGGCCGCGCTCGGCGCGGTGACCTACGTGTGGCCGAACCGCGTCGTCGGTTTCACCGACTGGGCGTACACCGACACGTTCGGCATCGCCGCGTGGGCGATCGGCGCGCTGCTGCTGGCCGCCGCGACGCTCGGCCATCGCGTGCCGGCCACGCGTGCGCGGCTCGCCCGCGTGCGCCCGGCCGGCCCGTGGCTCGTCGCGCTGCCGCTCGTGCTCGCCGTGTGGGAAGTCGTCACGGCCAAGACCGGCTGGCTGCCGACGCCGTTCTTCGCGCCGCCGCAGGCGCTGATCGAGGTCTACGCCGACGACTGGCCGCGCCTTGCCGGCAGCGCCGGCAACACGCTGAAGCTGCTTTCCCTCGGGTTTGCGTACGGCGTCGCGGTCGGGTTCGCGGTCGGCGTATCGATCGGCTGGTCGCGCCGCATCGGCTACTGGGTGCATCCGGTGCTGCGCGTGCTCGGCCCCGTGCCGGCCACCGCGCTGCTGCCGCTCACGTTCTACTTCTTCCCGACGAGCTATTCGGCCGCCGCGTTCCTGATCGCGCTGTCGACCGGCTTCCCGGTCGCGGTGCTGACGTGGTCGGGCGTCGCGAGCGTAAACCGGCAGTACTACGACGTCGCGCGCACGCTCGGCGCGAACGCGCGCTTCCTCGTGTTGCGCGTCGCGATTCCGGCCGCGCTGCCGCACGTGTTCGTCGGCATCTTCATGGGGCTGAGCGCGTCGTTCACGGTGCTGGTCGTCGCCGAGATGATGGGCGTCAAGTCGGGGCTCGGCTGGTACCTGAGCTGGGCGCAGGGCTGGGCATCGTACGTGAACATGTATGCGGCGCTGATCGTGATGGCGCTGCTGTTTTCCGGGCTGATCGCGCTGCTGTTCGCGGTGCGCGACCGTGTGCTCGCGTGGCAGAAAGGAACCGTCAAATGGTAAGCGCCGCCGTTCTCGAATCGTCCGTTGCCACGCCGCCCGCCGCGCTCGACGCCACGGCGCCGCGCGGCGCGCGCATCGACATCCGCCGCGTGAGCCATGCGTTCGACGGCCCCGGCGGCCCGCTGCCGGTGCTCGACGACGTCACGCTGTCGGTCGCGGCCGGCGAATTCGTCGCGCTGCTCGGCCCGAGCGGCTGCGGAAAATCGACGCTGCTGCGGCTCGTCGCGGGCCTCGACGCCGCACGGCAAGGCACGATCGCGCAGGACGGCACGCCGATCGAGCGGCCCGATCCGTCGCGCATCGTCGTGTTCCAGGATCCGACGCTCTACCCGTGGCGCCGCGTGCGCGCGAACGTCGCGCTCGGCCTCGAAGCGCGCGGCGTGGCCCGCACGTCGCAGCATCGCGTCGACGATGCGCTCGCGCGCGTCGGGTTGCAGGAATTCTCGAACGTGTTTCCGCATCAGCTGTCGGGCGGGATGGCGCAGCGTGTCGCGCTCGCCCGCGCGCTCGTCAACGATCCACGCCTGCTGATCCTCGACGAACCGCTCGGCAAGCTCGATTCATTGACGCGGCTGACGATGCAGGCCGAGTTGACCGCGCTGTGGCAACGCGACGGGTTCTCCGCGCTGCTCGTCACGCACGATGTCGAGGAAGCGCTGTTTCTCGCGCAGCGCGTGATCGTGTTCGGGCCGCGGCCCGCACGCATCGTCGCGGAACTGCGTGTCGACCTGCCGTATCCGCGCCATCGCGGCGACCCGCGTCTCGCCGAACTGCGTCACGAAGCGCTGCGGCATCTCGGACTCGATGCGAGCTGGTAGATGCGCAGTGCCTTTCGCAGGATGGCCGGTGCGCGGCAAGGGCCGCGCCGATGAACGCGCCGCCGTTCGCCGACTGGGCACTCCTGTTCCTGCAACTGCTGTATCGCGCACAGATCGCGTTGGCCCGGGTGCTGCATGCGATCGGCCTGACCGGCAATGCCGACGGACAGGCCGCGTGGCCCTGGGCACACCGCATCGCGCTCGAAACGCTGCGCATCGACGCGGGGCTCACGCGACAGCTTGCATTCGCCGTCGCAATGACCACGCTCGCCGCGGCGCTCGGCTGCATCGCACTCGTGTCGCGCAAGTGGCGGGCGGCAGCGGCGATCGCCGCGCTGGCCGTCGCGTGGTTCGCGCCGTGGCCGCCGGCGTCGCTGTGGCTCGCGCCGGCGGCGCCCACGAGTTTCCAGCGCAGTCCCGCCGCGTTTTCCGTCGTGAACCTGATGCGCGGCGCGCATCTGTATGCGCAGCATTGCGCAGCCTGTCACGGCGCGGACGGCCGCGGCGAGGGCCCGCTCGCGGCGAGCCTCGCGCATTGGCCGCCGACCTTCGCGGGCGCACTGCTTGCCCGCCGGCTCGACGGCGAACTGTATTGGCGCATGCGCCACGGTACGCGCGACGCGCGCGGCGCGGCTTCGATGCCGGGCTTTGCCGCGACGCTCGGCCCGGCGGACACCTGGGCCGTGCTCGATTACCTGAAAGCGCTGTCGGCCGGCAGCGGCGCGCAGGCGGAAGGGGCGTGGCCCGTGCCCGTTCCGCTGCCGGCGCTCGACGTGCGCTGCGGCAGCGCCGCGCCGCAACCGCTCGAGCGCTGGCGCGAAGGCCAGCGTGTGCGCATCGTCGCGCTCGCGCCGGGCGGCACGCCGCCTCGGGAAGACCCGCGCTGGCAGACGCTGCTCGTCACCGCCGGCGATCCGTCCACGCCGCCACCGCCGGTCGGCACGCGCGCGAACTGCGTCGCATCGACGCCCGATGCATGGCAAGCGTTCGCGACGATTGCCGGCGTGCCGCCCGCTGCGTTCGGCGGCACGCAACTGCTTGCCGACCGGCGCGGCTGGCTGCGGGCGCGCGCGTTGCCGGGCAGCGCGGGCTGGTCGGCCGACGACTTGCTGTGCCGCTCCGATGCCGCGGCGCGAGCGCCGGCCGACGCCGCGAACGTCGATCCGCTGACCGCGCTGCTGCTGCGCGTGGACGCTGAACCCGTACGCGACGTGCAGGCCGGGCTCCCGCATTGAATCCCTGAACCGTTTTCCCGACGAACCGAACTTCACGATGAATCCGACCCGACGCCACTTCCTCGCGCAAGCGAGCGCCCTCGCCGCCGCCACCCTCGCCGCCGCGCCGGCCACGCTGCATGCGCAATCGGACGCGCGGCCGCTGCTGCGTGCCGGCGACCAGAAAGGCGGCCTGCGCGCGCTGCTCGAAGCGGCCGGCGAACTGAACGGCCTCGCGTACGACATCGCATGGACCGAATTCCCGGCCGCCGCCCCCCTGGCCGAAGCGCTGAACGCGGCGGCCGTCGACTGCGGGCCGATCGGCGACGCGCCGGTGATCTTCGCGCTCGCCTCGGGCGCCCGCATCAAGGTGATCGGCGCGAACCGGTCCGACCCGTACGGCACCGCCGTGCTCGTGCGGCCCGACGCGACGCTGAAGGACGCCGCAGACCTGAAAGGCAAGCGCATCGGCACCACGCGCGGCTCGATCGGCCATTTCGTCACGTTGAAGGCGCTCGACGCGGCCGGCCTGCCGTCCGACGCCGTCTCGTTCCGCTTCCTGCCGCCGGCCGACACGATGCTTGCGCTCGCAACCGGTTCGATCGATGCGTGGGCGACGTGGGAACCCTATACGGCCCTCGCGGAAACGAGCGGCCGCGCGCGCGTGCTCGTCAACGGCCGCGGCCTGTGGTCGGGCTTCAGCTACATCGCGGCGACCGACGCGGCGATCGCGTCGAAGCGAGAGGTGCTGCACGACTTCCTGCAACGGGTGGTGCGCGCGCAGGTCTGGTCGTACCGGCACGTCGACGCGTATTCCGCGGCACTCGCGCGCATCATCGGCATCCCGCCGGCGGCGGCGAAGCTGCAGTTCGAGCGCCGCAACACGCGCTGGCAGCCGATCGACGCGACGGTGATCGCCGGGCAGCAGCGCACGGCCGACTTCTACCTGAAGGCCGGGCTGCTGCGCCAGCCGCTCGACGTGCGCACGACCTTCGACCTCGGCTTTCCGCTGGCGTGACCGGTCGCGGCCGTGCGGCGGCCGGCCACCGCCCAAACGGCTTTCGCACGATCTGGCACAATCGCGATTCGACCATCCTGCCCATGTCAGCCAGCGTCATGCCAGCCATCTCCGAACTCTTTGTCTACCCGATCAAATCCTGCGCCGGCATCGTGCTGTCGCGCGCGCAACTGCTCGAAACGGGCCTCGCGTACGATCGCCACTGGCTGATCACCACCCCGGACGGGATGATGATCACGCAGCGCACGCACCCGCGCCTCGCGCTGATCCGCACCGCGCTCGAGCACGACGCGCTCGTGCTGAACGCGCCGGGCATGCCCGAGATCCGCACGCCGCTCGACGGCGACGCGACGCCGGCCACGCCGAAGATGGCCGCGACCGTCTGGCGCGACACCGTCGACGCGATCGACACGGGCGCCGCGACAGCCGCATGGCTCACCGAATTCCTCGGCACGCCGCTGAAGCTCGCGCGCTTCGGCGCGGATGCGCGCCGCGGCTGCAACCGCAAATGGACCGGCGACATCGACACGCACACGCAGTTCGCGGACGGCTATCCGCTGCTCGTGATCGGCCAGTCGTCGCTCGACGACCTGAACGCGAAGCTCGTCGCGAAAGGCGCGCCGGCGATTCCGATGAACCGCTTCCGCCCGAACATCGTCGTGTCGGATCTCGATGCGTACGAAGAGGATTTCGTCGAGCATCTCGACGCCGAAGGCGACACACCCGTGCGGCTGCGCCTCGTGAAGCTGTGCACGCGTTGCCCGATGCCGACGATCGACCAGGTGACCGGCGCGCCGAACCCGGCGTGGCCGCACGAGCCGACCGACACGATGCAGACGTATCGCGCGAATCCGAACTACGACGACGCGCTGACCTTCGGCATCAATGCGATCGTGGTCGAAGGCGCGGGAGCCTGGCTGGAGGTCGGGCAATCGCTCGAGGCGGAGATCGGATTCGGCGATTGAGCGACTGAGCGGGGCGGCGGACGGCGCGTCGTATGCATCGCCGCCGAGGGCGATGCGTCGAAGACATCCGCCGCGACGTTGCCGGCGCGCCCACCTCCCTCCCTCGGAGATGCCGCTCGCCGCCATTCGCTCACATTCGCCGCGATTCTCCGCGACCAAGCGAACCAGCCCTTCTACTGCGCCGCCGCCGGCACCGTCGGCAACATCACCGTCACGATCAACCCGCCTCCCGCCGCATCGGCCAGCGTCACGCTGCCCTGATGCACGCGCGCGATCTCGCGCACGATCGACAGCCCGAGCCCCGTGCCTTCGACCGTCTGCGTCTTGCTGCCGCGATGGAAACGCTCGAACACCGCGTCGCGTTCGCCGGCCGGAATGCCCGGCCCGTTGTCGATCACGTCGAGCCGCGCATGGTCGCCATCGCGCGACACGCGCACCGTGATCACCGCGCGGTCGCCCGAATAACGAATCGCGTTGTCGATCAGGTTGCCGATCAATTCGCCGAGCAGGTCCGGTTGGCCGAGCACGTCGACATCCGCCTCGTGCTCGAAGCCGAGATCGATGTCGCGCGCGCGCGCGACCGGCGACCAGTCGAGCGTCACGCTGCGCGCGAGCCGGTGAAGCGCGACCGGCTGGTGCGCGACCGCCTGGCCGCTGTCCGAATCGAGCCGCGACAGCGACAGCAGCTGCTGGACGATCTTCACGGCCTGCCGCACCGCGCCGTTCACGCGCCGCAGATGCACGTTCACGCGCGGCTGCTCGTCCGGCCGCAACGCCAGCTCGACGCCGGCCTGCACCGCCGCGAGCGGGGTCTTCAGCTGATGGGCCGCGTCCGCGAAGAAACGCCGCCGCGCGACCTGCATCCGCTGCGTGCGGCCGATGTACTGGTTGATCGACTCGACGAGCGGCGCGAGTTCGCTCGGCATGCCGCCGGTATCGAGCGGCGTCGGATCGCCGTCGCTGCGCGCGGCGACCGTCGCCGACAGCCGGTTCAGCGGCCGCAGCCCGCGCCCGACGCCGAGCCACACGATCCCGAGCGCGAGCACGACGAGCAGCCCCTCCTGCAGCAGCGAGCCCATCAGGATCTCGCGCGCGAGCGCCTGGCGCGCCTCGATCGTCTCGCCGACCATCACCCACACGATGCGCGTCTGCGCGGTCGGCACGTCGTGCACCGGCACGCGCAGCGCGGCCATGCGCAACTGCTCGCCGCGATAGACGACGTTGTAGTAGCGCGTGACGAACAGCGTGCCGTCGCCCTGCGGCAGCGGCAGGTCCGGATAGCCGGTGATCGTGCGGCCGTTGTCCTCGCGGATCAGGTAATAGATCTTGCCGCCGTCGCCCGACTCGAACATTTCGAGCGCGAGATACGGCAGGTCGACCTCGATCTCGCCCTCGTTGAACCGCACGCCTTCGCGGATCGACTTCAGCGACGACGACAGCGTGCGGTCGAACGCGACGTGCGCGGCGCTCATCGCGCGCTGGTACGTGAGCCACGAGTCGAGCGCGAGCAGCCCGAGCAGCGGCAGCAGCAGCCACAGCGCGACCTGCGCGCGCAGGTTCGGGCGTGTCACCATGCTGCCCGCCGGGCTGCACCGACCAGCGTGGCGGAAAACGCGTGCGGCCTCGCTCCGCGCCCGTGCAGCCGGCCGGCTTTGCCAGGCCGGCCGCGGATGGCTGGCGCGCCCGCGGCAAGCAGCGAACGTGCCGATCCCGCGCAGCGCTTTGGCGCGTACCGCGGCCCCATGCAAAGAAGGCAAGCCCGGCGGTGATTCATCCGGCCGCCTTCGCTTCGAGCAAGTATCCGAGGCCGCGCAGCGTGACGATCGCGACACCGGTGTTCTCCAGTTTCTTGCGCAGCCGGTACACGTAGATCTCGATCGCATCCGCGTTGACCGACTCGTCGAGCCCGAAGATCTTCTCCGACAGCGTCTCCTTGTTGATCGCGCGGCCGTTGCGCAGGACCAGCACCTCCAGCACCGAGCGCTCGCGCGGCGTGAGCGGCAGCGGTTCGCCGGCGAGGTGGAAGCTGCGGTCGATACTGTCATACGAAAGCGGCCCGCACTCGACCCGCGAATGCTCGTGGCCGAGGCTGCGCCGGATCAGCGCGCGGGCGCGCGCCTCCAGCTCGGTCAGCTCGAACGGCTTCGCGAGGTAATCGTCGGCGCCGAGATCGAGCCCCTTCACGCGGTCCTCGACCGAGCCGTGCGCGGTGAGGATCAGCACCGGCACCGGATTGCGGCGCGCGCGCAGCCGCCGCAGCACCTCGAGCCCGTCGAGCTTCGGCAGCCCGAGATCGAGTATCACCAGCGCGTAGTCCTGCGTGCGCAGCACGTGATCCGCCGCCTCCCCGTCCGCCATGTGATCGACCGCGAAGCGCGCGGCACTCAGCGCGTCGTTCAACGACTGCGCAAGGTTCGGGTTGTCTTCGACGAGCAGCACACGCATGGGGACCTCGGGAAATCCATGACACAAAGGACACTATTGTGAACCGAAATGAAAGCAGGCTGAAAGTGCCTCGCAATTAACATCCGCGTCACTCGAACAACACACACGCATAACTGGAGGAAGACATGCCGTTTGCACCGAAGCAGCTCGCCGCCGCGCTGGCGATCGTCCTGGGCACCGCCGCCGGCGCCGCCACCGCGCAGGTTCCGGCCGGGTATCCGGGTAACTACCAAGGTGTCGTCGACGCCGCGAAGAAGGAAGGCAAGCTGATCGTCTACTCGACGACCGACACGGGCCTCGTGCGCCCGCTGATCAAGGACTTCGAAAGCCTGTATGGCGTGAAGGTCGAGTACAACGACATGAACAGCACCGAGCTGTACAACCGCTACATCAGCGAGAACGCCGCGAGCAGCACCAGCGCCGACGTGCTGTGGAGCTCGGCGATGGACCTGCAGGTCAAGCTCGTCAACGACGGCCTGATGACGTCGTACGATTCGCCGGAAAGCGCGAACGTGCCGCAATGGGCGCAATACCAGAAGCAGGCGTACGGCACGACGTTCGAGCCGCTCGCGATCGTCTACAACAAGCGGCTGATTCCCGAGAACGAGGTGCCGAAAACGCGCACCGACCTGATCAAGCTGCTCACGTCGCAACCCGACAAGTTCAAAGGCAAGCTGACGACGTACGACGTCGAGAAATCCGGCGTCGGCTTCAACGCGCTGACGCAGGACGCGCACCTGAACGAGAAGGTCACGTGGGAGCTCGTGAAGGCGATCGGCGCGACCGGTCCGAAGCTGCAGTCGAGCACCGGCGCGATGATGGAGCGCATCTCGTCGGGCGAGAACCTGATCGGCTACAACATCATCGGCTCGTATGCGTACGCGAAGGCGAAGAAGGACAAGTCGATCGGCTACGTATTCCCGAAGGACTACACACAAGTCGTGAGCCGCCTGGCCACGATCTCGAAGAAGGCGAAGAACCCGAACGCCGCGAAGCTGTGGGTCGACTACCTGCTGTCGAAGCGCGGCCAGACGCTGATCGCGAACCAGGCGAACCTGTACGCGATTCGCACGGACGTGACCGGCGAAACGTCGGCCGCGAGCCTCACGAAGGAACTCGGCGATTCGCTGAAGCCGATCCCGATCGGCACCGGCCTGCTCGTCTATCTGGACCAGTCGAAGCGGCTCGCGTTCCTGAAGCAATGGCAGCAGGCGATCAAGAGCTGATCCACTGATCGGCTTCGGCCGACCGACGGCCGCCCGCCGCACGCCGCGCGGGCGGCCCCCTTCCCCTTACCGACTTCCTAGAGGCGGCCATCCGGATGGCCGCAGGGGCGAACTCATGCTTTCAACCAGCACACGCGGAGCGGCGCCGGCCGTTCCGCCCACCACCGGCCAGGGTGGCGCGATTCCCGCGCTGCAGGTCAGCAACCTGCAGCCGCTCGCCGGCATGCTGCGCTGGATCGTCGTCGCGGTGCTCACCGTCGCGGTCGCGCTGCCGCTCGGCTTCATCCTGTTCCAGAGCCTGCTGTCCGCGCCGTTCTTCGACGCGAACAAGACGCTCGGCGTCGAAGGCTTCCGCTTCATCTTCACCGACCCGGACTTCTGGTCGGCCGTGAAGAACTCGTTCATCATCGCCGGCGGCATGCTGTTCATCTCGATCCCGCTCGGCGGCATCCTCGCGTTCCTGATGGTGCGCACCGACCTGCCCGGCCGCCGCTGGCTCGAGCCGCTGCTGCTCACGCCCGTGTTCGTGTCGCCGATGGTGCTCGCGTTCGGCTACGTGGTCGCGGCCGGCCCGGTCGGCTTCTATTCCGTTTGGTTCAAGGAACTGTTCGGGGTGCATAACGTACCCTGGAACGTGTACTCGATCTTCGCGATCACGATGATCGTCGGCCTCACGCACGTGCCGCACGTGTACCTGTACTCGTCGGCCGCGCTGCGCAACCTCGGCTCGGACGTCGAGGAAGCGGCGCGCGTGACGGGTGCGCGGCCGTTCCGCGTCGCGCTCGACGTGAGCCTGCCGATGACGATGCCCGCGCTGCTGTTCGCCGGCGTGCTCGTGTTCTTCCTCGGCTTCGAGGTGTTCGGGCTGCCGCTCGTGCTCGGCGATCCGGAAGGCCACCTCGTGCTCGCGACCTACCTGTACAAGCTGACCAACAAGCTCGGCGTGCCCTCGTATCACCTGATGGCCGCGGTCGCGGTGTGCATCGTCGCGATCACGTTCCCGCTCGTGCTGCTGCAGCGCCGCCTGCTGAAGACCGCGAACCGCTTCGTCACGGTGAAGGGCAAGGCCGGCCGTGCGACGGTGCTGCCGCTCGGCGTATGGCGCTGGGTCGCGCTCGCGATCGTCGCGCTGTGGCTGATGCTGACGGTGATCGTCCCGATCTCGGGCATCGTGCTGCGCGCGTTCGTGACCAACTGGGGCGAAGGCGTCGCGCTCGCCCAAGCGCTGACGCTGCAGAACTTCATCGAGCTGTTCGAGCAGGACAACCTCGTGCGCGCGATCGTCAACACGCTCGGCATCGGCGTGATCGGCGGTGCGCTCGCGATCGGCTTCTACTCGCTCGTCGCCTTCGCCGGCCATCGCCGCAACGACTGGGCGACGAAACTGCTCGACTACCTCGTGCTGCTGCCGCGCGCGGTGCCGGGCCTGCTCGCCGGTCTCGCGTTCCTGTGGATCTTCCTGTTCGTGCCGGGCCTGCGCGAGCTGAAGAACTCGATGTGGAGCATCTGGATCGCATACACGGTCGTGTGGCTCGCATACGGGATGCGGCTCATCCAGAGCGCGCTGCTGCAGGTCGGCCCGGAACTCGAGGAAGCCGGCCGCAGCGTCGGCGCGACGCGCAGCCGCGTGTCGCTCGACGTGACGCTGCCGCTCGTGCGCTTCGGCCTGCTCGCCGCGTGGCTGCTGATCTTCATGATCTTCGAGCGCGAATACTCGACCGCCGTCTATCTGCTGTCGCCCGGCACCGAAGTGATCGGCGCGCTGCTCGTGTCGCTGTGGGCGACCGGCGCCGTCGACCAGGTTGCCGCGCTCTCTGTCATCAACATCGCGATGGTCGGCGCCGGTCTCGGCGTGGCCCTGCGCTTCGGAGTGAAACTTCATGGATAAGCTCATCGTCGACGACCTGCATCTCAGCTATGGCGCCAACCCGATCCTCAAGGGCGTGTCGTTCGAACTGAAGGCCGGCGAAGTCGTGTGCCTGCTCGGCGCGTCGGGCAGCGGCAAGACCACGCTGCTGCGCGCGGTGGCCGGCCTCGAACAGCCGTCCGACGGGCGCATCCAGCTCGACGACCGCGTGTTCTTCGACGGCGCGCGGCACGTCGACCTGCCGGTCGAACAGCGTTCGCTCGGCCTCGTGTTCCAGTCGTACGCGCTGTGGCCGCACCGCACCGTCGCCGACAACGTCGGCTACGGGCTCAAGCTGCGCCGCGTGGCGCCGGCCGAACAGAAGCGCCGCGTGCAGACCGCGCTCGACCAGCTCGGCCTCGGCCACCTCGCCGAGCGCTTTCCGCATCAGCTGTCGGGCGGCCAGCAGCAGCGTGTCGCGATCGCGCGTGCGCTCGTCTACAACCCGCCGGTGATCCTGCTCGACGAGCCGCTGTCGAACCTCGACGCGAAGCTGCGCGAGGAAGCGCGTGCGTGGCTGCGCGAGCTGATCGTGTCGCTCGGGCTGTCGGCGCTCTGCGTGACGCACGACCAGACCGAAGCGATGGCGATGTCCGACCGCATCCTGCTGCTGCGCAACGGCCGCATCGAACAGGAAGGCACGCCGGCCGAGCTGTACGGCGCGCCGCGCTCGCTGTACACGGCCGAATTCATGGGCAGCAACAACCGCATCGACGCGCGCGTCGCGGCCGTCGACGGCGAACGCGTGACGCTCGCCGGCGACGGCTGGGAGCTGCAGGCGCTCGCCCGCGACACGTTCGCGCCGGGCCAGGACGCGCAGGCCGTGATCCGCCTCGAACGCGTGCAGGTCGCCGACGGCCCGGGCGCGAACCGGCTGCAGGCCGACCTCGTCACGTCGATGTATCTCGGCGACCGCTGGGAATACCTGTTCCACTGCGGCGAGATGCGCCTGCGCGCGTTCGGCCACGTGCCGCGCGCGGCCGGCAAGCACTGGATCGAATTCCCGACCAACGACTGCTGGGCGTTCGCGAAAGCCGGCTGACCCGCTTCGCGGCGGCTCATGTGCCTCCGCGCGTGCATTCAACATGCTTTTGCGACTCGAATCGGCGGACGCCTCATGGCGTCCGCCGATGGCGCACCGAGTACGCGTTTTCCGTTTCGACCAACCCACAACAACCAAGGAGACACCGTCAAAATGAAGTCACGCGCAGAACGTTCTATTCGAACAGTAGTCCTCACCGGTTCGGCCGCGGCAGCCTGTCTCGCCGCGCCGGCCGCGCACGCGCAGTCGTCGGTCACGATCTACGGGATCATGGACGCCGGCATCGAATACACGAGCCATGCGGCACCGGATGGCGGCAATTCGTTCAAGCTGAAGTCGGGCAACAAGAACACGTCGCGCTGGGGCTTGCGCGGCGTCGAGGATCTCGGCGGCGGGTTGAAGGCCGTGTTTCGCCTCGAAAGCGGCATCGATCTCGCGAATGGCGCGTCCGACGACGGCCCCGACTCGATCTTCGCGCGCCGTGCGACGGTGGGCCTGAAAGGCAAATGGGGCGAGCTGACGCTTGGCCGCAACTTCACCGTCACGTACGACTACATGATGCCGTTCGACCCGATGGGTTACTCGCAAAACTATTCGTGGGCGTCGTCGTCGATGGCGACCGGCGGGCGCAAGGACGGCATGTTCACGCGCTCGTCGAATGCGGTGCGTTACGACGGTGAATTCAGCGGCTTCAAGTTCGGCGCGCTGTATGGCTTCGGCAACGTGCCGGGCAGCGTGAAGACCAGTTCGAAATACGACTTCGCGCTCGGCTACGAGACCGGCCCGTTCGCGGCGGTGCTCACGTTCGACCGGCAGAACGGCGCGGCCGACAGCGTCACGCCGGCCGATACCGTCAACTACATCCAGGGGATTCACGCGGGCCTGAGCTACGACTTCGGCAACCTGAAGACAATGGCCGGCTATCGCAACTACAAGCGCACGTTTCGCACCGCGGCGGCGAACCAGCTGAGCGATATGTACTGGCTCGGCGGGTCGTACCAGTTCACGCCGACGTTCTCGCTGATCGCGGCCGTCTATCACCAGAACATCAAGGGCGGCACGGATGCCGACCCGACGCTGGTATCGGTTCGGGCGCAATATGCGCTGTCGAAGCGCACGGTGCTGTATGCGGCCGGCGCGTTCGCGATCGCGAAGCACGACCAGAAGGTCGGCGTGTCGCGCGATTTCGCCGGGTATGGCACCACGCAGGTCGGCGTGACGGCGGGGATTCAGCAGCGGTTCTGAGTGTGACGACGCGGGCGGCGGGTGACTTTCATGTCGCGCCGCCCGTTGTCGGTACGCACCACCGCCCGTCTTCGCACTGCACGTTCGCATTCGTCGAACGGCTCAACGCGACGGTGGACGCCCGGCTGCCGATGGTGCGCGCACCGATCGCGTCACGTCCACGGCCTGCGGACGGTCAATCGCCGCGCATCGTGAATACCGGGCGCACCCGACTGTTCGCGTCGCCCCAGTGTTCGCCGACCGCCGACAGCGGCACCGTACGCGTTTCGAGCGTCAGCCCCGCCGGGCCCGCCGCGTCGAATACGCCGCGCACCGAAGCCAGCAACCCCGGCAGCGACACGCTGCCAATACCGCTGCCCAGCAATTCGATCGCGGTGGCACGCAATACGGCGCCCGGCAGCAGCACGTCCGCGCCGCCGATCGAGCCGATCTGCACGAAGCGCAACCGACGGCCGTCGGGCGTCGCCTTCGCGGCGGAAATCAGCAGTGCGAGCGCGCTCGCCCCCCAAAGATAGTCGAGCACGACGTCCACACCCGCGCGGAAATGCGGTTCGAGCGCGCGGGCCAGATGCGCGTCGTCCTGCTGCAGCGACACGACGGCGTCCGCGCCGGCGTTCAGCAACGCGTCCAGCGCGGCCACGTTGCGGCCCGTCGCGATCACCTTCGCGGCGCCCAGATGCTTCGCGATCCGCACCGCGAGCCCGCCCGAGGCGCCCGTCGCGCCGTTGACAAGCACCGTTTCGCCCGCGACCAGCCGCGCACGCTCGGTCAGCGCGGCCCAGGACGACATGCCGGGAATCGCGATCGCGGCGGCCGCCACGTCGTCGAGGTCGTCCGGCAGCGGCACGCACTGCGCGTCGGGCACGATCGTGCATTCGGCCATCGCACCGAACGGCGCGGGCGCGCCGAAGAAATAGACGCGCCGGCCGTCGTCGCCGCGCCCCACGCCGTCGACGCCGACGACGAACGGATAGCCGCCGCCGGACGAATAGTGCGTGCCCGCCGCGCGCGCCTGCGCAAGACGGCTCAACGCGGACGCCGTCACGTCGATCAGACGGTGGCCGGGTATCGCATGCGGCGCTTCGAACTCCATATGAACGGGGCGCTCGCCGGCGCCCGTCACGACTGCTGCTTTCATGCCGACTCCTTGATTGATGGATCTCGATCGACGGTTCCGTCGTGTATCAGCGTGCGTCGAGCCACGCGCGCAGTGCTGGATCGCGCACTTCCAGCACGTCGAACAGGCCGAGCGCACGCAGCGCGGGCAATGCGTCGAGCGCGTCGGCTTCGGCACGGGCGCGCTCGGCGGGCGCCGCATCCGGATCGGTCAGCACGCGCGCATTGACCAGGAACGCGCCGACGGTGCCCTTGCGGATCGTCGTTCCGCCGGCCTTGATCCGGTCGGCATGGTCGGGAAGCATCTGTTCGGCTCGCATCGCGTCGTACTCCGGTTGTCATCGATGGACGCAGTTTAGGCGTGCGCAGCCGGCCGATCTCCGGTATAACAGTCATTCGATACTGAAATCCGGCCATGACCGATCCACTCCTGCCCGCCCGATTCGTCACGTCCGACGACGGCCCGTTCGTCGTCGCCGCCGTGCTGTCGCAGCGCGACCCGCGCATCACGCCGCCGCATGCGCACGCGCGCGGCCAGCTCGTCGGCGCACTGAGCGGCGTGGTGTCGATCGGCCTCGACGACCAGGACTGGGTCGTACCGGCGATTCATGCGATCTGGATTCCGCCGCATTGCCGGCATTCGCTGCGCTCGTTCGGGCCGATTTCCGGCTGGTCGGCGTTCGTCGCCGAAGCGCGCTGCGCGGGGTTGCCTGACGCGCCGCGCGCGATCCGCACCACGCCGCTGCTGCGCGAAGCAGTGCAGCGCGCGGCAAGCTGGGGCGATGCGGAACTCGATGCCGCGCAGGCGCGCATTGCCGACGTGATCCTCGACGAGATCGCGTCGTCACAGGTAGAGGCACTGGGGCTGGTACGGCCGCAGGACCCGCGGCTCATGAAGATCACCGATGCGCTCGCCACGAACCTCGCGAACAACCGGCGACTGGAGGAATGGGCAGCATGGGCCGGCATCGGTGCCCGGACGATGAGCCGCCGCTTCGTCGCCGAGACAGGGCTGACGTTCGCGCAGTGGCGTCAGCAGGCACGGCTGCTGCGGGCGCTGGAGAAAATCGCCGACGGCGTGCCGGTCACGACGATCGCGCTCGATCTCGGATACGACAACGTGAGCGCGTTCATCGACATGTTCCGGCGGGCGACGGGGACGACGCCGGGAAGGTATATGGAAGCGGGACGATAAGGTCGGCGCGATGCGCGGCGATGACGCAAACCGATTTCTCGTATTCCGTGCGATTCAAATCATCGCCCGATCCAACCGGGCAGCTGTCCGGTCGAGTTGCGCAGCGGCCGGGGCTGCCCGGTTGCGCAGCAGATTCCTTATCCCGTCCGCTTCGCTCAATACGTCCCATCCCCCTTCTTCACCACCTCCCCATCGCTCCCCTTGAACAGCGCCGCCAACCGCTCCGCACTCCGCGCCAGCAGCGTCGTATCGACCCCCACCGCAACGAACAACGCCCCCGCTTCCAGATACCGCCGCGCCGCCGCCTCATCCGCGCTGAGAATGCCCGGCGCCTTGCCTGCCGCCTTGATCGCCCGGATCGCGCCGTCGATCGCCGCCTGCACGTCCGGATGCCCCGGATTGCCGAGGTGCCCGAGATCGGCCGCCAGATCGGCCGGCCCGATGAACACGCCATCGACGCCCTCCACCCGCGCAATCGCATCGATCGCGTCGAGCCCGGCACGCGTCTCGACCTGCACGAGCACGGCCATTTCGTCGTTCGCGCGATGCAGATAGTCGCCGACGCGGTTCCACCGAGACGCGCGCGCGAGCGCACTGCCGACGCCGCGAATCCCGTGCGGCGGATAACGCGTCGCGGCCACCGCCGCGCGCGCTTCGTCGGCGCTCTGCACCATCGGCACGAGCAGCGTCTGCGCGCCGAGATCGAGCACCTGCTTGACGATCACCGGATCGTTCCACGGCACGCGCACGACCGGATGCGACGGATACGGCGCGATCGCCTGCAACTGCGCGAGGATCGTCGGCACCGTGTTCGGCGCATGTTCGCCGTCGATCAGCAGCCAGTCGAAACCGGCGCCCGCGACGACTTCGGCGCTGTACGGATTCGCGAGGCCGAGCCACAACCCGACCTGCGCGTCGCCACGCTCGAGCGCGGCCTTGAAGACATTCGACGGAATCTGCATCGCTCGCTCACCTCACGCGAAATAGCACTGGATCGTCCCGAGCGGGCCGTAGTCGACGCTGAACGTGTCGCCCGAGCGCGCCGCGCACGGCCGCGTGAACGAGCCGCCGAGCACGACCTGCCCCGGCTCCAGCGCGACGTCGAAGCGCGACAGCCGATTCGCCAGCCAAGCGACGCCATTGGCCGGATGGTTCAGCACGCCGGCCGCGACGCCCGTTTCCTCGACCACGCCGTTGCGCGACATGATCGCCGCGACCCAGCGCAGGTCGACGTCCTGCGGCCGCACCGGCCGCCCGCCGATCACGACGCCCGCGTTCGCCGCGTTGTCGGCGATCGTGTCGAACACCTTGCGCGGCCGCTTCGTATCGGGGTCGATCGACTGGCTGCGCGCGTCGATGATCTCGAGCGCGGGCACCACGTAATCGACCGCGTCGTACACGTCGAAGATCGTGCAGTTCGGGCCGGTGAGCCGCTTGCCGAGCACGAACGCGAGTTCGACCTCGACGCGCGGCACGATGAAGCGCCCGGCCGGGATCGTGCCGCCGTCGTCGAAGAACATGTCGTCGAGCAGCGCGCCGTAATCGGGCTCGTCGATCTGCGACGTGTTCTGCATCGCCTTCGACGTGAGGCCGATCTTGTGCCCCTTGAGCGTGCGGCCTTCCGCGAGCTTGAGGGCGACCCACGCGCGCTGGATCGCATACGCGTCGTCGATCGTGATGTCGGGATGGTCGAGCGAGATCTGGCGGATCTGCTTGCGTTCGCGCTCGGCGTCGTGCAGACGCTGCGCGAGCTGGTCGATGATGGCGGGTTCGAGCATGGTCGGATCGGGAATGGGGTTCAGCCGGCCCGCTTGTAGCGGGCGTGAATGTTGTTGTGCTTGTACGAGCCACTTTCGCTGAACTCGGTCAGCTCCATCGACAGCGCGAGATAGCGCTTCGCATACAGCTCCGAGAAATGCGCCTTGATCGCATCGAACAGCGCGTCGCACGCGGCCTGCTTGGTCTCGTCGCTGCGGCCCGAGCCGATCTTCAGCGTCACGTGGACGAACGCGTCGTCCTCCGTGCCGTCGGCGACGCAGTAATCCTGCAGCTCGATCGCGCGCGAGCGGATGCCGCCGGTCGGAAACACGCCGCCCTGCGCGATCAGCGTCGCGTTGATCATGCGCAGCAGCGCGGGAATGCGCGCGTCGTCGCGGATGTTCGCGGTGTATTCGACGACGATGTGTGGCATGGCAACGCTCCGGATAAGTGATGTGGCGCTCAGGCGAGCGGGAAGATCGCGTTGATCTGCCCGGTGCCCGAGCTCGCGAAATAGTCGGTGACGATCTCGACGGGCTTGTCGTAACGATCCCAGCCGAGCAGGCCGAGCAGCATCGCCGTGTCGTGCATGCCGCCTTCGCCGTGACAATGCGTGTTGTACTCGGGCAGCATCGCGCAGAAGGTCTTGAAATCGCCCTGCTTCCACAGCTCGACCACGCGCAGGTCGACCTGCCGGAAGAACTCGCGGCTGATCTCGTGAATCGATTCCTCCGGACTGCCGTTGTCGTTGAAGCGATGCGACAGCGAGCCGCTCGCGAGGAACGCGACGTTCGAATCGCTCTTCTCGATCGCCTCGAGCAGCGCCTCGCCGAAGCGCCGGCTTTCGTCGAGCGTATGCCACATGCACCAGCCCGCGATCGACACGACCTTGAAGTGCTGGTCGGCGTTCATGTAGCGCATCGGCACGAGCGTGCCGTATTCGAGTTCGAGGCTGTCGATCTCGTGTGCGCGCGTCGCGATGCCGCGTGCGCTGGCCGTCTCCGCGATCAGGCGGCCGAGTGCCGGGTTGCCCGGATACGCGTACTGCATGTCGCGGATGAAGTGCGGCAGCTCGTTGCTGGTATACGTACCCGCGAACCGCGCATTGCAGTTCACGTGATAGCCGGCGTTGACGAGCCAGTGCACGTCCGACACGACGATCGTATCGACGCCGAGCGCGCGGCAGCGCTCGCCGATCAGCTGGTGGCCGCGGATCGCCGCTTCGCGGCAGCCGTGATGCCTGCCGGGCAACTCCGACAGGTACATCGACGGCACGTGCGTGATCTTCGCGGCGAGGGACAGTTTGCCCATCGTTCAAGTCTCCGTATCGTTCGTTCTTGCTGGCGGCGCCACGACCCGCGCCCGTCACACGCCCCAGCGGGGAATGTGATGCGAACCCATCGAGATGCACACGTTCTTGATCTCCGCGAACACCTCGAAGCTGTACTCGCCGCCTTCGCGCCCGGTGCCCGACTCCTTCACGCCGCCGAACGGCTGGCGCAGGTCGCGCACGTTCTGGCTGTTCACGAACACCATCCCGGCCTCGATGCCGCGCGCGAGGCGATGCACCTTGCCGACGTCCTGCGTCCAGATGTACGACGCGAGCCCGTAGGACGTGTCGTTCGCAAGCCGCAGCCCTTCCTCCTCGTTCTCGAACGGAATCAGGCACGCGACCGGCCCGAAGATCTCTTCCTGCGCGATGCGCATCCGGTTGTCGACGTCGGCGAACACGGTCGGGCGCACGAAATTGCCGTTGCGCAGATGGTCGGCGAGGCCGGCCGGCTTGTCCGCGCCGCCTGCCACCACGCGCGCGCCTTCCTGCTCGCCGATCCGGATATAGCCGGTCACCTTCTCCCAGTGCTGGCGCGTGATCATCGCGCCGAGCTGCGTCGCCTGATCGGACGGATCGCCGACCACCAGGTTGTTCGCACGGCGCGCGAATTCCTGCACGAAGCGGTCGTAGATCGTGCGCTGCACGAAGATCCGCGAGCCCGCGGTACAGCGCTCGCCGTTGATCGAGAAGATCGTGAACAGCGACGCGTCGAGCGCGCGGTCGAAATCGGCATCGTCGAAAATCAGCACGGGCGACTTGCCGCCGAGCTCCATCGAGTATTTCTTCAGGCCCGCGCGCTCCATGATCCGCTTGCCCGTGACCGTGCCGCCCGTGAACGACACCGCGCGCACGTCCGGATGGCGCACCAGCGCGTCGCCGGCCGTCGCGCCGTATCCCTGCACGACGTTCAGCACGCCTGGCGGAATGCCGGCTTCGAGCGCGAGCCGGCCGAGCTGGTCGGCCGTCAGCGGCGACAGCTCCGACATCTTCAGCACGGCCGTGTTGCCGAGCGCGAGACACGGCGCCGTCTTCCACGTCGCGGTCATGAACGGCACGTTCCACGGCGACACCAGCGCGCACACGCCGACCGGCTGGTACAGCGTGTAGTTCAGCATCTGGTCGTCGACCGGATACGTGCGGCCGTTCATCTGCACGCACACTTCCGCGAAGAAGTTGAAGTTCTCGGACGCGCGCGGAATCAACTGCTTGCTCGTCTGCGCGATCGGCAGGCCGGTGTCCTGCGTCTCGAGCGCGGCGAGCATCGGCACGTTCTTCTCGATCAGCTCGCCGAGCTTGCGCATCAGCTTCGCGCGCTCCTTCGCGGGCGTGTTCGCCCACTTCGGGAATGCGTCCTTCGCCGCGCGCACGGCCGCGTCGACTTCGGCCTCGCCGGCCGACGCGACGTCGGTGATCGCGTCGCCCGTCGCGGGATTCAGCGTCGTGAAGGTCTCGCGGCTCTCGACCTCACGGCCGCCGATCCAGTGCTTGATGGTCATGTGCTCTCCTTGGGCGACGGGCTCAGCCGGCGCGATAGTAGTCTGCTTCGCCGACGATCGTGTTCACGAGCCGGCCGATTCCTTCGATTTCGGTCACGACCTCGTCGCCCGGCTTCGTGTCGGCCAGCCCTTCCGGCGTGCCGGTCAGGATCAGGTCGCCCGGCGAGAGCGTCATGAAGCTGCTGATGTGCTCGATCAGCGCGGGCACGTCGAAGATCATGTCGCGCGTGCTGCCGCGCTGCGTCTCCCGGCCGTTCACCGTCGTGCGCAGCGTCAGGTCGCCCGCGTCGCCGATCTCGTCGCGGCTGACGAACCACGGCCCGAGCGGTGTGCAGGTGTCGCGGTTCTTCACGCGCAGGTTCGGGCGGTAGTAGTTTTCGAGGTAATCGCGGATCGCGTAGTCGTTCGCGACCGTGTAGCCCGCGACGTGGTCGAGCGCCTGCGCGCGGCTCACGTTGCGCGCCGGGCGGCCGATCACGACGGCCAGTTCGCACTCGTAGTGCATGTGCGTCGCGTCCGCCGGGCGCACGGTGCGCGAGCGGTGGCCGATGAACGTGTTCGGCCCCTTCAGGAAGATCAGCGGCTCGCTCGGCGCCTTGAACGCGAGTTCCTTCGCGTGGTCCGCGTAGTTGAGGCCGAGCGCGAACGTCGTGCGCGGCGCGACGGGCGGCAGCCACGTCACCACGTCCTCGGTGACCACGCGGCCCGTGTCGAGGCGGATCGCGCCGTCGCCGGCCGGTTCGGCCGCATGCAGTGCGCCGTTGTAGATCACGCGCGCCGTCTTCATCGTGCTTCCTCCGCAATCAGCGTATGCCGCAACGTGCCGATGCCGGCGGCGGTAATCCCGATCGTGCTGCCCGCGCGGGCACGCGGTGCGCGACCCGCGACGCCGAGCAGCAGCACGTCGCCCGCGTCGAACGACATGAACGCCGTCACGTCGGCGATCAGTTCCCGCACCGGGCGGATCAGCGTGGCGGTCGACGCGGACACCACGGCGTCGCCGTCGATCCGCACGGTCAGGCCGATCGCGTCGACATCGCCGAGCGCGGCCGCCGGCACGATCGCCGGGCCCAGCGGGCAGAAGCCGTCGCGACACTTGAAGCGCACGGCCGGACGGTAGTAATCGGGATGCGGGACCGACACGTCGCTCGCGAGCGTGAAGCCGTGCACGTAGTCGAGCGCCTGCGCGGCCGGCACGCGCGTCGCGCGCCGCGAGAACACGACGGCCAGCGACGCGCCGATCTCCAGCGCATCGACGCCCGCGGGCACCACGACGGCCGCGCCATCGGCCGCGTGCGTGTTGGCCGGTTTGATGTAAAGGATCGGCGCCTGCGGCGGACGACCGTAAGGCGGTGCGTGCACGGCATCGCCGAGCGCGTCGAGTGCGGCGCGCTCGTTGAGCAGCGCA
Organism: Burkholderia sp. Bp8994; assembly: GCF_003853805.1. NCBI lineage: Bacteria > Pseudomonadati > Pseudomonadota > Betaproteobacteria > Burkholderiales > Burkholderiaceae > Burkholderia > Burkholderia sp. Bp8994. Next base: position 158,832 of record NZ_QTQH01000001.1, on the reverse strand, counting down.
CCGTAGACGGTACCGATGGCGACCGGCAGCGGCGGCGCCGCGGCGGTCCTGCAAGACAGCTCCATGCGTCATTCCCCTGCCGCGCGTCGCGGCGCATCGTCAATAGTTAACATCTTAAGTAAACAATCGGACACTGGCAACCGCGATTACCCTGATACATGAAATTCAGCACCGTCGGCTGTTAAGATTGATGCGTCCCCGTCCATTCCCCACCCCCGATGAACCGTACGCTCGACCATCGCAACCTGGCCATGCTGCTGCTCGAGGCCCGCGAAACGCTGATGGGCCTGTTCCGCCCCATTCTCAAGGAATTCGCGCTGACCGAACAGCAATGGCGGATCATCCGCGTGCTCGACGGCGAGCCGGCGAATGCGCTCGAAGCGGGACAGATCGCGCGCCGCTGCTGCATCCTCAGCCCGAGCCTCACCGGCGTGCTGGAACGGATGGAGCGCGACGGCCTGATCACGCGCACACGCGCGCAGGAAGATCAGCGCCGGCTGCTGGTGAGCCTGACGCCGCAAAGCAGGAAGCTGGTGACCGAAATCGGCCCGCGCATCGACGAGCAGTATCGCCAGCTCGAAGCGCGTTTCGGCCAGGACGGCCTGGACGACATCTACCGCGCGCTCGACCGGCTGATCGAACTCGGCAACGCGTCGTAGGGCCCGCCGCGGCCGGACCGCGGCGAGCGGCGGCGGGCGAACCCGAACCCGGGAACCGGCAAGCCGCGGATCGCGCGGGCCGTCAGTGCAGCGCCCCGCGCATCAGTTCGGTCACCGCGACGCCGCGGGACGTGCGCATGCATTCCTCGACGTAATCGATGAACGGCAGCGGCTCGAAATCGATTTCGTCGCGCACGCGGCGGTTGTCGAACACGCGATCGACCGTCGCGAACTCCGCGCCACGCTGCAACGCCCGGCCGATCACGCGCTCGAGCGCCGGATCGGACCGCCCGAGCACGTCGCGCACCACGAACGGCAGGTCGGCCGGCGCACACGCGGCGTAACGCGGCGCGCCCGTCATGCCGGCCGCCTCGTCCATCGCACGCACGATCTGCGCGACCTGCGGCGCCTCGTCGCCGGCCGACACGTGGTACACGTCGTGCATCAGCGTCGGCTTCACGGCCAGCAGCATCGTCGCGCGTGCGACGTCGTCGACCGACACGATGTCGATGCGCGTCATCGGCCGTGCCGTGAAGCGGCGCGCCGCGTGCGCGACGCGGAACATCCAGAACGAGTTCGGCGCGGGCCGCGTGCCGAGCACCGTGTGACCGACGACGTGCGACGGACGCACGACGACGAGCGGCAGCCCGAGCGCGCGCAGGCGCTGCTCCGTTTCCGCCTTCGCCTGCAGGTAGCCGGCCGCGAGCACCGCGCCGTGCAGCCCGTCGCTGCCCTGCGCCGCGTCGCTCGCCGCCGCACCCGCCATCTCCTCGTAAACGATCCCGCCGCGGCCCGCATGCGCATAAGCGGTGCCGACGTACACGAAACGCTGCAGTTGCGGTGCGTGCGCGAACCGCTCGGCAAAGCGCAGCGAATCGGCGAGGTCAGCCCGCAGATGCCTGCCGTCGGCCGGCGACGCGTGGCCCGCGCAGTGAATCACGTGCGTCGCGCCGGCGAGACGCGGCGCGTCGGCGCCCTGCCACACGTCGCCGAGTGTACCGACGACCACGTTCGCGTCGCCGAGACGCGATGCCCAGTACGGCGCGAGCCCCGCGCGCAGCGCCGCTTCACGCAAACGCGCGACCGCGTGGCCGCGATTCCCGGCGCGCACGACACACACGATGCGCTCGAGCAAGCCTGCGTTGACGAGCGCCGTCAGCACGGTACTGCCGATGAAGCCGGTGGCGCCGGTGAGCACCAGCCGCCCGACGTTGGCCGCCGCGACCGGTGCGCTGGCCGGCGACACGAGGCTCGTGCGCCAGTTGAGCGACAACGCGGTTTTCCAGATCAGCACGATAGTCTCCTTCGAAGAATCGGCCGGACGGCGCGGCAGCCCCGGATCGCGGCGCTGCGCACGGCGGTCGGCCGGGCCGGGGCCGACGCTCGCCCCGGCAGTCCCGACCGGCTGCGGCCCGCGATCGCGTCGATCGCGTCTCTGACACGAGGCGGCGGCCCGCCACGGACGGACGTCCGCGGCGCAGGATCGGGAAAATCCAAGTGTGGGGCCGGATCGTCCGCAAGTCTGTCCTGAAAGTTTCGTGAAAGTGTGTGGATTTGTGCACGAATGTCGGGGTGTGTCGTGCCGGCCGGCTCGTCAAATCGGTGAAACGCCCGGTCGGGCAGCTTGCGACGGAGGTTCGCCGGCGTGCTGCGGGCCAGCGCTTCGGCGCGACACATCGACGCGCCCCGGCCTAGTCATCGCATATCCCGGGCAGACCCGGAGCGAGGCCGCGGCATGCAGATCGCGGTGTCGTCTGCGTTTGCGCGCGGGGCCGGAATCCGCGCGTATCGTCAGACGTCCTTTCATCCGAGACACCAATAGACACAATGCGGATTTATTGAGGATTATCGCTTGCGTTTCACTGCAGTCTATCTAGACTATCCAAACCAAATCGGTCGAATGTGTCATTTTCTACTTTCCAGGAGACGTTCCAATGCGCCTCACTATCCGGATTAATGGCAGCGAATCGGCAACCCGGCACTCGTACGCGGTGTTGTGGGTCGATACCGACGAGCGGCTGTGGTCGCGCGAGGCACACCAGGGCATCGATCTACCGGCCTGGGGCAAGGTTCGGGACGTGGAAGGCGCGATGGCCCTCTGCGCCGCCGACAGCGGGAATGCCGTGTGCCAGTTGAAGGGCCTGTCGTTCAGCGCGATGCAGCGCGAACAAGGTCCCGCGGTGCTCGCCGGCGAGCACCCCGACGGCGCGTGGCGCCTGCAGGCGGTCGATCGCTCCACGGCGGAGCCGGAATACCACGAATTCATTTCCGTCGCGCGATAGGTATTTTTGACGGCAATCCTCTGCGGTTTTCGGGTTTATTCCGGTTTCCGTGATATTCATTTCGATATTCAGAAATAACGGCGCCTCTCTTCGAGGCGTTTTTATTTTTCCGTCCCGAAAATAATCGGGGCCGGGTTGATTGAGTCGCATCCGCGGTCAAGACCCGCCGCGCCATTCCGATTCGGCGGCGACATCGGGCAATGCCCGCGCCGCCGTTCCTGCCTTCGTTCCTGCCTTCGTTCCTGCCTTCGTTCCTGCCTTCGTTCCTGCCTTCGTTCCTGCCTTCGTTCCTGCCTTCGTTCCCGCCTTCATCCCGCCTTTTCCGCCCGAAGCCCGGCCGCCGACGCGCATCTTTTACGGGGCCGAAGCACAGTTTCCCCACACGACGTTTACTCATTTATTACAATCACATTATTCCGATTGACTTGCCGCCCGTCCGGCGGCCCGACCCGGCCCTTGCATGCGCGTGAAAAAGAAGACCCACCCCGCCGATCCGTACGCCGCCGCGACCAAGCACCCGATGCTCGCGTCGCGCTTGCCGATGTGGCGCTCGAAGCTGGTCGTGATCATGGTGTCCCTCGGTTTCGCCGCGCTGATCGGACGCGCGTTCTGGGTGCAGGTCGCGAACCAGGATTTCTATGTCGGGGAAGGCCAGAAGCGGTACCAGCGCACGATCGAGCTCGACGCGATGCGCGGGCGCATCGTCGACCGCAACGGCGCGATGCTCGCGGTCAGCCTGTCGACCTATGAAATCTGGGCGAACCCGAAACAGGTCGCCGAAATCGACTATCCGCAGATCGCGAAGCTGCTCGACATGCCGCTCGCGGAGGTGAAGCGCCGCCTGCGCAACGACCGTACGTTCGTGCTGCTCAAGCGGCAGATCGACGCCGAGACCGCAAGCCGGCTCGGCAAGCTCGAAATCGACGGCATCACGCAGATCGCCGATTCGAAGCGCTTCTATCCGGAGGGCGAATCGGCCGCGCACGTGGTCGGCTTCACCAACGTCGAGGACAAGGGCCAGGAAGGCGTCGAGCTCGCGGCGAACGGGCGGCTGTCGGGTACGTCCGGGCAGCGCGAGGTGATCCGCGACCGGCTCGGCCGCATCGTGTCCGACACGCGCCCGCTCGTGCCCGCGCAGCACGGCGCGACGATCGAACTGACGATCGACCGGCGGATCCAGCAACTCGCGTTCAGCCAGCTCAAGGCCGCGGTGCTCGAGAACAACGCGGTGGCCGGCAGCGTCGTCGTGCTCGATGCGCAGAACGGCGAAATCCTCGCGCTCGCGAACTATCCGACCTTCGACCCGAACGACCGTGCACGCCTCACGGGCCAGCAGCTGCGCAACCGCGCGGTGATCGACACGTTCGAGCCGGGCTCGACGATCAAGCCGCTCGTCGTCGCGCTGTCGATCGACGAGCGCAAGGTCACGCCGAACACGATCATCAACACGTCGCCGGGCACCTACAAGATCGGCCCGGCCGTGATCCACGACACGTCGAACCACGGCTCGCTGACCGTCTCGCAGGCACTGCAGAAGTCGAGCAACGTCGCGCTCGCGAAGCTTGCGCTGAACCTGCCCGCCGAAACGATCTGGAACAAGTACCAGGAATACGGGATCGGCCGCGCGCCGGAACTGACGTTCCCGGGCGTCGCGTCGGGCCGCCTGCGCGGCTACAAGCGCTGGCGGCCGATCGAGCAGGCGACGATGGCGTACGGCTACGGGCTGTCGATGTCGCTGCTGCAGATCGCGCAGACCTACACCGCCTATGCGGGCGACGGCACGCTGCACCCTGTGTCGCTGCTGAGGAACGGTTCCGACCCGCAGACGATCGAGGCCCATCGCGGCCATCGCGTGACGTCGCCGCAGACCGCGGCGGCGATCCGTTCGATGCTCGAGTCGGCCGTCGGCGAAGGCGGCACGGGGCGCCGCGCGCGCGTCGACGGCTACCGGATCGGCGGCAAGACGGGCACGGCGCGCAAGCAGGTCGGCGCAACCTATGCGAAGGGCAAGTACCGCGCACTGTTCGCGGGGATGGCGCCGATGAGCAACCCCCGCCTGATCGTCGCGGTGATGATCGACGAGCCGCGCGGCAAGGGTTATTACGGCGGCACGGTGGCCGGCCCGGTGTTCTCGTCGGTCACGAGCGGCTCGCTGCAGCTGCTCGGCGTGCCGCCGGACGCGCCGGTCGAGCCGACACCGAATGCGCCGCTCAAGGCTGCCGCGCCGCAAAAGACGGTCGTGGCGCCGAAGGCCGCCGTGCAACCAAAGACGGCAGCCGGGCAACAGGCGTCGGCACCTGTGAAAACGGCCGCGCAATCCGGCACGGCCGTACAGACGAAGGCGGCGGGCTGAAGCCGCCTGGGCGTTGGTGAAGTCGCCGGGGCGTGGCGCGGCGGCGAACAGGTCGGCTGACCGATCGAGATCGGCTATTCGCTACGTAGAACCCGCCGCACGCGCCGTTCCGAGAGGCCGGCGCAATCCTGTAATCCCGGCGATCCGCGCAGTCGCAGCGATCCTGTCGATCCGAGCGATCCCGGCCGCTAACCATCAATGCGCGGCCGCCACCGGCTTCGCCATCCTGCCGAGCACGTGCTCGGTCATCCCGCGCGCGAGTTCGCTCTCCCCCATGAACACGATGCCGATGCCCTCGCTCGACAGCAGGTCGGCCTCGTCGCTGCTGTTCGTGCACAGCACGACCTCCAGCGCCGGATTGAGCGTGCGCGAGATCTCGACGATCTGCCGCACGTCGAATACGTCCGGCAGCGTGACGACCAGCATCCCGGCGCGCGCGATATGCGCCTGCACGAGCACGATCGGCTCGATCGCGTCGCCCGACACGGCCGCGACGCCGTCCGCGCGCAGCTTCTCGACGAGCTCGCGATTCTGCTCGACGACGACATAGGCGATCCCGCGCTCGTCCAGCGCATGCGCGATCCGCGTGCCGACCTTGCCGTAGCCGACGATCACGACCTGGCCGGTCAGGTGCGTCTGCGGCGTCGACATCGGCAGCGCGGCGAGCGGATCGTCGCGTGCCTCGAGCTTGCGCGCGAACGCCGAATGCTTGCGGATCCATACGAGCGCCGGATCGATCATCGCGAACAGCAGCGTGTTCATCGCGATCGAGATCAGCGCGACCGCGAGAATCAGGCTTTGCCCCTCGGCCGACAACAGCCCGAGCGCACGGCCGAGCCCCGCGAGGATGAACGAGAACTCGCCGATCTGGGCGAGGCCGGCGCCGACCGTCAGCGCGGTGTTCAGCGGATAGCGGAACGCGATCACGAGCGCGACCGCCGCGAGCGTCTTGCCGATCAGCACGATCGCCGCGACCTCGATCACATGCAGCGGCTCGGCGAGCAGCACCTTCGGGTCGAACAGCATCCCGACCGAAATGAAGAACAACACCGAGAACGCGTCGCGCAGCGGCAGCGTCTCGTCGGCGGCACGCCGGCTGAACTCCGACTCGCGCATCATCATCCCGGCGAAGAACGCGCCGAGCGCGAACGACACGTCGAACAGCTTTGCCGCGCCGAACGCGATGCCGACCGCCGCGGCGATCATGCACAGCGTGAACAGTTCGCGCGAACCGGTACGGGCGACGAGCCACAGGATGCGCGGGAACACGCGCTTGCCGACCACGAGCATCAGCGCGATGAACGCGGCGACCTTCAGCATCGTGACGCCGAGCGTGCCCCACACGCTGCCGCCGGCCGCGTGCGCATCGCCGGGCGGCGTGCCGCCGAGCAGCCCCGCGACGGGCGGCAGCAGCACGAGCACGAGCACCATCACGAGATCCTCGACGACGAGCCAGCCGACCGCGATGCGTCCGTTGACCGTCTCGACGAGCCCGCGCCCCTCGAGCGCCCGCAACAGCACGACCGTGCTCGCGACCGACAGCGCGAGCCCGAACACGAGCGCCGCGCCGAGGCTCCAGCCCCAGGTGAGCGCGAGCCCGCCGCCAAGCAGCGTCGCGACGATAATCTGGACGACGGCCCCCGGCAGCGCGATCTTCCTCACCGCGAGCAGGTCGCCGAGCGAAAAATGGAGGCCGACGCCGAACATCAGCAGCATCACGCCGACTTCCGCGAGCTGCTGCGCGAGCGACAGGTCGCCGACGAAACCGGGCGTGCCGGGGCCGATCACGATCCCGGCGAGCAGATAGCCGACGAGCGGCGGCATTTTCAGCAGCGACGCGAGGTAACCGAAGATCATCGCGAGACCGAAACCGGCCGCGAGCAACGCAATCAGGCTGATGTCATGAGGCATCCCCCCTCCCGAGTTCTTGTAACGATTTAGTAAGGTTCAAGAATGGAAGGATAAGGGATGAGGCGAAAAATTGGCGCGCCACGGCGAAAAATTCACGCGTCGGCACGCCAGTGCGGGGTACAACCCCGGGCGGGCGGAACACGCCCCGCGGGCCGGTGGGCGCCGCGAGGCGGATCGATCGGGCGGGGCCGGATACCCCGCCGCGTGCGTCAGCGCGACGCCTGCGGGAACCGCGCGCCCGGCGGCGGCTCGGGCCGCGTCGACGGCGTGCCCTTGCGCACCTTCGCGACCTGCGCGGCCGTGATCGGCGCGCCCGTATTGCCCCAGCTCGTGCGCACGAAGTTCGACACGTCCGCGACTTCCTGGTCCGACAGGCGCCAGCCGAACGGCGGCATCGTGAAGGTCGACGGCGCCGTATGGGTGCCCTGCAGCGCGCTGCCTTCCAGCACGACGTGGATCAGCGACGTCGGATCGTCGCCCTGCACGACCGGGTTGCCGGCGAGCGCCGGGAACACGCGCGTGTAGCCGTGGCCGTCGCTGCGGTGGCACGCCATGCAGTTGTCGCGATAGACGGCGGCGCCCGGCTTGCTCGCGTCGCCGGTCTGCAGCGCCTTCGCCGCGGCCGCGTCGTACACGTGCGGCTGCTCGCCCTGCACGCGCGGCGGCAGCGTCTTCAGGTAGCGCGCGATCGCGGTCAGGTCGCCGTCGCTCATGTGCTGCATGCTGTGGCCGACCACGTCCGTCATCCCGCCGAACGCGGCCGTGCGCAGCGTGCGGCCGGTCTTCAGGAACTGCACGATCTCCGTTTCGTTCCACGTGCCGAGCCCGGTGCGCGGCTCGCCGCGCAGGCTCGTCGGCACCCAGCCGTCGATCGCCGCGCCGCCGGCCAGGAAGTCGAGGCCGCCCGCGTCGGTCAGCGCGCGTTCCTGCATCGTCGCCGCGCGCGGCGTGTGGCACGCGCCGCAATGGCCGAGCCCCTGCACGAGATACGCGCCGCGCGCGACCACCGGATCGCTGTACGGCGCCGCATCGAACGGCTTCGGCGCCGGCGCGAACATCTTGCGCCAGAACGTCAGCGGCCAGCGCATCGACAGCGGCCACACGATGTCGACCGCGCGGTTCGCGTGCTCGACCGGCGCGACGCCGTGCATGAAGTACGCGTACAGCGCCTTCATGTCGTCGTCGGTCAGGCGCGCATAGGACGGGTACGGCATCGCCGGGTACATCGTGTCGCCGTTCTTGCGCACGCCCTCGCGCACCGCGCGGGTGAAGTCCTCATACGTCCAGCCGCCGAGGCCCGTCTTCGGGTCCGGCGTGATGTTCGTCGAGTAGATGCCGCCGATCGGCGTGTCGAACTTCAGCCCGCCCGCGAACGGCTTGCCGCCGCTCGCGGTGTGGCACGCGATGCAGTCGCCCGCGCGGGCCAGATATTCGCCGCGCTTGACGAGGTTGGCGTCGGCAGACTGCGCGACCGGTGCGGCGGCCGGGCCCGAAGCCGCGGCGGGCGCGGATACCGGCTGCGCGAACGCGGCGCCGCCCGCGAGACCGAACGCCGCCCATGCCGTGCCGATCGCCAGTGCGCGCCGCAGCGGGGAAATCCGGCGCGCGGCGTTGTGGTGGTTCACTGTCCTCTTCATACGGTCACCAGCGGGGCGGGATTTTTCAGGTATTGCTCGCGGATCGCACGTGCCGACCAGTAGGCCAGCGCCGCGATGATCCCGGTCGGGTTGTAGCCGATGCCCTGCGGCAGCGCCGACGCGCCCATCACGAACACGTTGTGCACGTCCCAGCACTGAAGGTAGCGGTTCAGCACGCTCGTCTTCGGGTCGGTGCCCATGATCGCGCCGCCGACCAGGTGGGTCGTCTGGTATGCGCGCGAATCGAAGTGCTTGCCGAACTCGCGCGTCGACACGCCGATCGCCTTCGGCCCCATCGCCTCCGCGATCTTCTTCATCTGTCCGGTCACGTATTGCGCCATCCTGATGTCGTTGTCCTTCCAGTCGAACGTCATCCGCAGCAGCGGCTGGCCGTACGAATCGCGATAGGTCGGATCGAGGTCGAGGTACACGTCGCGATACGACATGTTCGTGCCGTGCGCGTCCATCGAGATCGTGTGCGCGTAGTTGTCCTTCACGGCCTTCTTCCACGCCGAGCCCCACTGCGGTGTGCCCGGCGGCGTCGCGATGCCGCTGATCGGCTTCACGCCGGCCTGGTTCACCCACAGCGGCGAGCCGCCGACGAAGCCGAGCGGGCCGTGGTCGAAGTTGTCCGCGTTGAAGTCGTCCACCGCGACGCCGTTGCCGCCCGCGCCGATGAACGGGTTCGTGAAGGTGTCCTTGTCGAAGAACGCCTTGATCGTCGACAGGTTCTGGTACGCGAAATTGCGGCCCACCACGCCTTCGCCCGAGATCGGGTCGTACGGCTTGCCGATGCCCGACAGCAGCAGCAGGTGCACGTTGTGATACTGGAACGCGGCGACGATCACGAGATCGGCCGGCTGGTGCACTTCACGGCCGGCCGGGTCGACGTAGGTGACGCCCGTCGCGCGCTTCTTCGTGTCGTCGAGGTCCACGCGCAGCACGTGGCACTTCGAGCGCAGCTCGAAGTTCGGCACCTGCTTCAGCGCCGGGAGGATGTTCAGGTTCGGCGATGCCTTCGAGTACATGTAGCACGCGTAGCCGCTGCAGTAGCCGCAGAAGTTGCACGGCCCCATCTGCACGCCGTATGGGTTCGTGTACGGACCCGACGTGTTCGCCGACGGCAGCCGGTACGGATGCAGCCCGAGCGACTTCGCGGCGTCGGAGAAGCGCTGCGCCGAATACGTATTGAGCTGCGCGGGCAGCGGGAAGTTGTCGCTGCGGTTCGCCTCGAACACGTTGCCGTCGCCGACCACCTTGCCGCCGACCTTGTACGCCTGCCCCGACGTGCCGAACACCTTCTCGGCGAAGTCGAAATACGGCTCGAGTTCGTCGTAGGTGACGCCCGTGTCCTGGATCGTCATCCCTTCGGGGATGAACTTCTTGCCGTAGCGCTCTTCGTAGTGGCTGCGCAGGCGCAATTCTTCGGGCGTGATCCGGAAATGCACGCCCGACCAGTGCAGCCCCGCGCCGCCGACGCCCTCGCCCGGCAGGAACGCGGCGAGCTGCCGGTACGGCAGCGCGGTGTCCTGCACGCCGTGGCGGATCGACACGGTCGTCTTCGACAGGTCGAGGAAGAGCTTCTTGCGGACGTTGTAGGTCAGCTCGTCGATCGTGTTCGGATACGCGCCGTCCGGATAGGTGTCGCGATACTCGCCCCGCTCGAGCGCGACGACGTTCAGGCCCGCTTCGGTCAGTTCCTTCGCGAGAATCGCGCCGGTCCAGCCGAAGCCGACGATCACCGCATCGACGTGCGGCTTCTTTTCTGCGGCCATCAGGTGCGCTCCCCGTTGATCGAGACGGGGCCGTACGGATAGGGCTTGCCGTTCTGATTGACGAAATCCATGAAGTCGGCGCGCGCGCCCGGAAAACCGATCATCTTCCACGCGGCCATGTCGTGATTGCCGCCGTGCACCGGATCGCAGAAGTAGCCTTCGCGCGTGTTCTGCAGCAACAGGCCGAAGAACACCGCGGACGGCACGTCGTCGATCTGCGCGCCGCCTTTTTCCAGTTCGCCGAGCACGGTGTCGCGGGTCGGCGAGTCGAGGTCGGCGAACGCCTTGCCGTGGGCCTTTTCGCAATAGCGGTTGACCGCCGCGATGCCGAGCCGGTAGATGTCGCGCGGCACGAGCTTGAGCTGGTAGCCGAGCTCGGGCACGCCCTGCTGGAACGGCCCCTGCATGTACCACGTCGCGCCGTGCGCATACGGGGTTTCCATCTGGCGGTCGATGAATTCGGGCACGCCCGATTCGAGCGCGCCGGGGCCTTCGGCATCGGCCGGGATCAGCCGGTCGACGGCGGCCTGGACGAATGCCCACTCCTTCGCATCGAAGAAGGTCGGCTTGTACGGCGCGCGTTCGGCGCCGGCCGACGCAGTGGAGGCATTGCCGGCCGCGGTCGAGGACGACGACGAGCGCAGGTCGCAACCGGCGACCGACGCGATCGGCACGAGCGCGACCGACGTGCGCAGGAAGCGGCGACGCGAGTTGGGTTTGTCGGGTGGCGTGGACATGGTCGGATGTTGATCGTTGGGGAGCGTGATGCGGGAACCGCATTCCGGATGCGGCATGCCCGACACGGCAGCCATGCCGCGCGCGGCCGGCCGTCCTTTCTTGCGATGTTGCGAGCAAGCTCGATGCAGGCGCCGGCCGCGCACTGCGCGGTGGCGCCCGTCATGCAGCCGCGCGGCGCGCCGGTTCCGGCAGCCGCGCGGGGTCGACCTCTTCGCGGGTCTTATCGTCGGACAAATACGGGCTTGCCGCCCGCATCTGGCCCTCATCGCCATGGCCTATTCAACTTAGACGCCGCGCCGGCCGACGGCAAGCGCAACGTGCACGACCCTCATTTCGGGCCCGGCGACAAATGCCGCGAATTATAGATGGAACCGGTTCCATTTCCAAAGAGTTCGGTGCAATTCATTACATCGAAAATCGCAATAATGAGGAAATCGTTTTCCGGAATACGCAAGAGCCGTGGCGCGGCCGCGGCGTCGATCGCAGGGCCGGACGCACGCGCGGACGTCGCCCGACCGGCGCCCGTCGTTTTTCAGGGTTGCCGTGCCCGCGCCGCTCGGTGCTTTCCGATGCGGCGCCCGCGACGCGCGTTACCGCTTGGCTCGCGGCAAAACGGCCGTCCCGCTCGCCGCAGTGCTCACCACGGCCACAGCATCGACGCGATCGACAACGAAAGTGCCAAACACAGCGGCGAGTAACAGAGGCTGTCCATGCGCGCGAAACGCGACCCGCGAACCCGCTTGAAGAAGCCGACGTAGCGGAAATCGCCGACGGCGCGCACCGCGAAGATCAGTGCGAGCGCAACGATCGCGAACGCGATCGCGCCGGGATACAGGTTCTGCCACAGCCAGCCCGCGCGCGACGCCACCGCGCTTGCGCCGGCCAGCAACGCCGCCGCGACGGCGAGCGTGCCGGGCACGGTCGGCCGCAGCAACGGTACGCCGTCCTGTTCCGGAATGGCCGCACGCTTGCCGAGCTGTCCGCCGAACGCCCAGTAGACGTGAACGAGTGCGATCGCACAAAGCGTCGGCACGCTGAAATACGCGCCCGTCATGTCGGTAAGCTTCCTTGTCTCATCGTGTCGTCGTGTCGTGATCCAGCCGGAAGGAATCCGGCGCGCGGCCCCGCTCCGCGCCACACGAGACGATACCCAAACCGCGTGCCGCATGCAGTGCGACGTCCGGTCGCAATACGCCATGCCGCGTGTTGCGGTGCAGTGCGCGCGCCGTCGCATCGGGCCGCCGCTTGACTTCCCTCCGGGCACCGCTACCCTCTTATTCCAGTACGGCACGCGAACCGTGCATGCGCAACCGTCGCACACGTGCCGTTCGCCGGCACGCACGATCGGACGATCGCGGCGCGCCCGGGCACGACAACCATGACAAATACCCATGGAGACAACTCATGCTGATCGGTGTGCCGAAGGAGATCAAGAATCACGAATACCGCGTCGGCCTCACGCCGGCCGGCGCACGTGAGCTCACGCGACACGGCCATCGCGTGCTCGTGCAGCGCGGCGCGGGCACGGCAATCGGTCTGCTCGACGACGACTACACGGCCGCCGGCGCCGCACTGTGCGACGACGCGCGCGACCTCTTCGCGCGCGCCGACATGATCATCAAGGTCAAGGAGCCGCAGGCGGCCGAGTGCGCGATGCTGCGGCGCGGACAGATTCTTTATACGTATCTGCATCTCGCCCCCGATCCCGAGCAGGCGGCCGCGCTCGTGAAGTCCGGCGCGGTCTGCATCGCGTACGAAACCGTGACGGGCCCGGGCGGCGGACTGCCGCTGCTCGCGCCGATGAGCGAGGTCGCGGGCCGCATGTCGATCCAGGTCGCGGCGACGCACCTCGAAAGCCCGCGCGGCGGCCGCGGGGTGCTGATGGCCGGCGTGCCCGGCGTGCCGGCCGCGCACGTCGTGGTGCTCGGCGCGGGCGTGGTGGGCACCGGTGCGCTGCAGATGGCGGTCGGCCTCGGCGCGCGCGTCACCGTGCTCGACACGAACGTGGGCCGGTTGCGCCAGCTCGATCTGGTCTTCGCGAACCGGATCGCGACCGTCTGCTCGAACGCGCATACGATCGACGAAGCCGTGCGCGACGCCGACGTCGTGATCGGCGCGGTGCTCGTGCCGGGCGCGTCGGCGCCGCGGCTCGTCACGCGCGACATGATCGCGACGATGCGCACGGGCGCCGTCGTCGTCGACGTCGCGATCGACCAGGGCGGCTGCTTCGAGACCTCGCATGCAACGACGCATGCGCAGCCGACCTTCGTCGTCGACGGCGTCGTGCATTACTGCGTCGCGAACATGCCTGGCGCGGTCGCGCGCACATCGACGTTCGCGTTGAACAACGCGACGCTCGGCCATGCGCTCGCGCTCGCCGACAAGGGCTGGAAACGCGCGATGGCCGACGACCCGCATCTGCGCGCGGGCCTGAACGTGTGCGACGGCCACATCACGTACGAGGCCGTCGCGCTGGCGCTCGGGCTGCCGTACGTACCGGCGGAAGACGTGCTGGCCTGACTTCGGCATGCGTAACGGCGCGCACGTGCGCCGTCACGCGCGCTTCGGGCGGCCGCGCTTCGACGCGATGCTTGTGCCGGTTGTGCCACTCGCACCACTAGCACCCATCGTGCGCGCCAGCAGCGGCCGCAGTTGCGCGAGCGTGCGCGTGTTGAGCACGTCCTGTCGCGTGAGCCACCCGCGCCGCGCCTGGCCGATACCGTATCCAAGATTGTCCAGATCGTCCGCGCACCGCGCGTCCGAGCCGATCGCCACCGCGACGCCGGCCTTGGCGGCCTCGCGGCACCAGACGTCCGGCAGATCGAGCCGCCGCGGGTCGCCGTCGAGTTCGACGAAGCAGTGGCGCGCGGCGGCCGCGGCGAGCACGCTCGGCACGTCGAGTTCGCATGCGTCGCGTTCGCCGAGCAGCCGGCCGGTCGGATGCGCGAGGATCGTGAAATACGGGTGATCGATCGCGCGCAGCATCCGCTCGGTCTGCGCGTCGCCCGGCAGGTCGAAGCGGTCACGTACCGCGCCGACCACGAGATCGAGCCGGCCGAGCACGTCGTCGGCCACATCGAGGCTGCCGTCCTCGCGAATGCCCGCCTCGACGCCCTTCAGCAGCACGAAGTCGTCGAATGACGCATTGAGGCGGTCGATCTCGTCGATCTGCCGTACGAGCCAGTCGGCATCGGTACGGCCGCCGCCGGACTCCGGCGTGCGATCGGTGACGGCCAGATACGCGAGCCCGCGCGCACGCGCCGCGTCCGCCATCGCGCGCAGGCTGTCGCGCCCTGCCGATGCGTCGGTATGCGCATGCAGATCGCCATGAACGTGCTTGCGTTCGACCAGCGCCGGCAGCGCGCCGACGCGCGACGCGTCGATCTCGCCGCGGCCCTCGCGCAACTCGGGCGGCACCCAGTGAAGGCCGATCGCCTCGTAGACGGATGCCTCCGTCGCGCCCGCGATCCGCTCGTCGCCGCGGAATACGCCGTATTCGTTGATCTTCAGCCCGCCGGCCTGCGCGATCCGGCGCAGCGCGATGTTGTGCGCTTTCGATCCCGTGAAGTAGACGAGCGCCGCGCCGAACGCGTCGGCGTCGACGACGCGCAGGTCGACCTGCAGCCCGTTGCCGAGCACGACGCTCGAACGCGTCTTGCCGTTCGCGAGCACGCGTGCGACCTCGCCATAGCCGACGAACGCATCGGCCACGGCGGCCGGATCGCGTGCGGTCACGAGGATGTCGAGATCACCGACCGTCTCGCGGCAGCGGCGAAAGCTGCCGGCCGGCACCGCTTCGCCGACGCCGCCCACCTTGCGCAAGCGCTCGAGCAACGGCATCAGCGATTGCGCGGCATCCGGCAGCAGAAAGCGCTGCGGCTCGCGCTTCAGGCGCTCGTCGAGCGCGTCGAGCAGGTGCGCTTCGGTCTTCGCGCCGAAACCCGGCAGCGCGCGCACGTGCCCGCTCTTCGCTTCGACGCGCAGTTGCTCGAGCGAGTCGACGTGCAGTGCGTCATGCAGCGCCTTGACGCGTTTCGCGCCGAGCCCCGGCACGTCGAGCAGTTCGACGATCGCGCCCGGCAACGCATGGCGCAGCGTTTGCTGCAGTTCGCAGGTACCGGTCGCGGCGATCTCGCGCAGCTTCGCCGCGAGATCGGCACCGATCGATGGAATCCGGCCGAGATCGCTGCCGCTCTCGATCATCGCCGGAATGTCGCGCCCGTAGTCGGCGATCGTACGGGCCGCGTTGCGGTAGGCACGCACCCGGAACGGGTTGGCGCCCTGGATCTCGAGCATGTCGGCGATTTCGGTGAAGACGGCCGCGCACTCGGCATTGTGGATCGGCATGATCGGCGTGGCTCCCTTCCACGTGGATGGCGCCGTGCGCCGGCGTGCCGGCGTCGGCCCGCCCGGCGCCGCATGTCGACGGCGGCGGGTGCCCGTTGGTCATCCTGCGCCGATTGCCCGTGTCGTTCCGCGCGGGGCTCGCTGCTTGCGTGGCCCCTGCACCGACGTCACAGCGATGCGCGCGGTGTCGTCGCGTAGCGCCGCTCGTATATCGACTGGCAATGCGTGCAACGCTCGGCGGTCGGGCGCGCGAGCAGTCGCTCGTAGCCGACCGGTGCATCGCAATCGATACACTCGCCGTAGCTGCCGTCGCGCATGCGCTGCTGCGCGCGCCCGATCGCGCGCAACTCGGCCAGCTTCATCCCGATCAGCGCGTGATCCATGTCGACGAACAGATCGGCATTGGCCTCGTCGCCCTCGTCCGGCGCCGCGCCGGCAAGCTCCGCATAGGACTCCGACGCGCGCTGGTCCTCGCTCGTCCGGATCTCCGCACGCAACGCCAGCTCGCTCTCGGTCAGCCGTCGCTGCAGCGTCTGCCGTTGTTCTCGATCGAGCGCCATCGCCGTCCCTCCTTTTCCGGGTTCCGCGCAATGAGGCATGCGGCGCGCGGTTGTCGCGCCGGTGCACGGCGGCCCGGGATGCCCGGCTCGTCGTGCCCGGATGCGCGTCCGGCCACATGAAGTGCGGGACGCATTCGACGCAGCATAAACCCAATGCACACGCGTGTGTTGACCGGCGTCAGCGCCCGCATCGCGCATCAGAAACCGGGGACCGATGCGAAAACCCCGCGGAGCAGCATTCGTCTGACGCAGCCGCCGTTGAGGTCGATCAATCCCCTGTAAAAAGTTGCGTCGTAGATTGAGAGCATGCGCGGCGAATCCGCGGCTTTCCGGGAGAACGTCATGTTGTTCGGCGTCGTCATCTGGGTGGCCCTTGCGGCCCTGTTCCCGACGATGGTCGTGCCGACGATCCAGCACGCCATCCAGCCGTCGAGCGCGCAAGCCGCGCCCGACGCCAGCCCCGCCGTCTCGCCCGCTGCGTTGCCGGCAGCCGCTCAGCCGCCGGCGCACAGCTGAAGCGCGGCTGCGGGACGCGTCGTATCGAGGCCGGAAGCACGAGTCGACGCTCGATACTTCGCAATCCTCTTCATCAAAATGCGTTGCGCCCGACGAAGCCGCGCACGACCGTCATCAGGATGATCTTCATGTCGAACCAGAAGCTCCAGTTCTGCATGTAGAACAGGTCGAACTTCACGCGCGCGGCCATCGCCTCGACCTTGCGCGTCTCGCCGCGATAGCCGTTCACCTGCGCCCATCCCGTGATTCCCGGCCGGACGCGATAGCGATACATGTAGCAGTCGATCAGTTGCCGGTAGAAGTCGTCGTGTTCGATCGCGTGCGGACGCGGGCCGACCACCGACATCTGGCCGAACAGCACGTTGAAGAACTGCGGCAACTCGTCGAGCGACGTGCGTCGCAGGAACGCGCCGACCGGCGTGATGCGCGCATCGTTGCGCGAGGCCTGTCGCACGATACCGGGCTGTACGCGATGCACGCGCATCGTCCTGAACTTGAGGATATGGAACTCGCGCCCGTCGGCGCCCTTGCGGCGCTGCCTGAACAAGACGGGCCCCGGCGACGACAGCTTCACCGCGATCGCCAGCGCCGCGAGCAGCGGCAGCAGCGGAATCAGCACGGCGCCGGCGAACAGCCGGTCGAACGCGAACTTCGCCCACAGTTCCGGCGCGGAACGCGGCGTGGTCGCGAGGTTGATGGCCGGCATGCCGAGCACATCGGTCGCGGATCGCTCGACGACCGCCATCTGCCGCACGTCCGGCAACAGCCGCAGCTCGACGAACTCGTCGCGCAGTTCGCGTACGATGCGCTGGATGCGTGACTCGTGCGACATCGGCAGCGTAAGCCACACTTCGTCGATCTCGCCGCCGCGGATCATGCGCCGCAACGCGCCCCAGTCGTCGATCACCGGCACGCCGCCGATCCCGTCAGTCGTGGCCACGGCCGGTGCATCGTCGTCGAACACGCAGGCAGCCGCGAACGGCCCGGCCGGTTCGAGCTGCATGCGCTCGATCGCCACCCGTCCGTAAGCGGTCGCCCCGACGACCGCAACCCGCCGCTGCCGCGTGCGCGGATCGCCACGCTTCATCGCCAGCACGCAGAGTGCCAGCCTGCCGAGCAGCAGTGCCGCGTCGCCGGACAGCACCGTCCGCGCGATCCAGCGCGTCGTGACCGTGCCGCCGCGGTTCATGATCCACATCGTGCCGGCCACCGTCAGCGTGCCCACGCACACGACGGCCACCACCGTGCGCGTCAGCACGGCACCGCCGTCGTGCGGCGACGCCGCGCCGCGCGTCACGCGCACGCTGCGCGGCAACAGCGCGACGGTCAGCACGCACAGCAATGCGACCGTGCCGCGCTGCGCGTCCGACAGATCGTGCCACGCGAGCCCCATCGCAGCCTGCGCGGCGAGCGCACCTGCCAGCACCAGCGCAACGTCGACCGCGGCGATCGCGGCGCGTCGCATCGCATTCGTTCCACCCGCCATCGCATGCATCGTCACACACCGTGCGCGGGGAAACCGCCGTGCAGGTCCTGCATGCGCGGCCGCACCGGCAACGCACGCGTGCCGGCCCGCGTGCCGAGCAGCCGGCGATAGTCCGCGCGAATCAGCTCGTAGCACTCGCATGCCTGGCGCTCGAGACCGTCGCGATCGAGCACGGTGATGCGGCCGCGACGCTGACGGATCAGCCCGGCTTCCTGCAGGTTGCCGGCCGCTTCCGTCACGCCTTCGCGACGCACGCCGAGCATGTTCGCGATCGTCTGCTGCGTGACAGCCAGTTCGTCGCCGTCGATCCGGTCATGCGCGAGCAGCAGCCAGCGGCTCAACTGCTCGCTGACCGAGTGATGCCGGTTGCACAACGCGCTGCGCGAAATCTGCGCCATCGTCGCCTGGCAGTAGTTCAGCAGCAGCCGATACGTCGCCGGCGAACGTTCGAATTCCGAGCGCATCACGCAGGTCGGCACGCGGTAGGCCATCCCGCCGATACGGACTTCGACGCGATTCGATACCGCGGTGCCGCCGACGAGCGTCGCCAGGCCGACCACACCTTCGCGGCCGACCACGGCGACCTCGACCATCGCTCCGTCCTCCATCAGGTGCTGCACCGACATCATGGCGGTGGTCGGGAAATGCAGGTGGCGCATCGGTTCCCCGACACGGTCGAGCATGCCGGCCTTGATCCGGACCAGTTCGAGGTGCGGTGCGATGGCACGGATGCTGTCCTCCGGAAGGGCATCGAGGATGGCATTCGCCGAGTAGCTCGAGTGAAGATGAAGCATGTCTGTATCCCTTTTATCGTCCGCGCCGCATGCAGCCGCGTCAGCGGAATTCGTTATCGCGATGCGCGCCCGGACGGCGACGCGGGTTGCGGCCCACAACCCTCGATCCAATCGACCCACAGCGTCTCGCCGCTGGATCGAATCGGCAGTCCCGTTTCGACACGCCCGTTTCGATAAGCGATTTACGTGCCAATACCCGCTCCATCCTTAATATATAAATGACTTGCGATTTAGCGCCCCCGAATAGCCGGTCGAAAACCGCAAAAAACGTCTCATTTCCGGACACCCGCTTGCGTCGCGGACGCAGCCGGCAATTCGACTGATCATTGAGCGCGGGGCCGGCAGTGGAACCGGCAGCGGCGCGGGAGTCTTATCGTTCAATAACTTACACCCTGTTTTCAATTGTTTCCATGATGTCTCAAACGGGCCAGAGTGGCGTGCCGCACGCTCGAATGGTCGTTTGAAACTGTCTCAAATATGAATCGCTGGATTAATTTACAACACTGTAATCAAACGCACATATCTCACGCAACACCATGATTCAATTAATAAATCATACCCACGAATCTAAATTGTCAAATAATGTTCAATGCATTCTAGATATTTTTCTTGTACGATGCACTTCGTTGCCGGATTGATTCTCGATCAGCACCGAATTCGCGATTCACCCTCCAGTGCAATTAATTCATACGAAGACGATCTTCAAATACCTATAACCTTTTCATTTACCCCAAATCGTCAAACATTGTGAAGTGACGTAATGCGCAATTTATCGAATTGAATTGCGTGCTAGCCTTTTCCGCCATCGGCATTCGAATTTCTATGAACACGAATCCGCACGTGCGTGCTAAATCCCCGTGGATGGCGTCGCGCGATGTGCGATCGCTCCCTACGAGGATCCGCCGTGACCCACCAGGCCAATGACGCCGTCGCCCATGCGAGCGGCATGATCGAGCTTTCCCACAGCTTCGACGCCAACCGGTTCCTCGCGGCCCTCGACCGCGACGAACGCGCGACGCTGATTGCCAACCTCCAACTCGTTCACCTGAAATCGGGCCAGGTGCTGTGCGAACCGGGTGAAATGCTCACCGCGGTCTACCTGCCCGTCACGACGGCGATTTCGCTGCAGTACGTGTCGTCCGGCGGCATGACGCTGGAAGTGGCCGAGATCGGCAGCGAGAGCGTCGTCTGCGACGACGTGATCGGCGGCAGCGGCCGGATGCCGTGCCGTGCCGTCGCATGCCGCGACGGCTTCGTCTACCGGCTCGACCGGCGCATCTTCGCCGCCGCGTTCGACGCGTCGCCGGTGATTCGCCATCTGGTGTTCGTCTGCGTGCGGCTGCTGATGGCCCAGGTCTCGCAGATCACGTTCTGCAGCCGACATCACGTGCTCAAACATCAGTTATGCAGATGGTTCCTGCTCGCGTACGACCGGTCGCGCAGCATCGAGATCCAGATCACCCACAGCATGCTCGCGCAGATGCTCGGCGTGCGGCGCGAGACGGTCACGGATGCGGCCGGGGAGATCCAGAAACTCGGCCTGATCCGTCAGTACCGGAGCTCGATCGAGCTTGCCGACCTTGCGGGCCTCGAGAAAATGTCGTGCGGCTGCCGCGCGATCGTGCGCGACGAGATGAAGCGCATCCTGTCGGCCGACTCGGGCGTGAGCGCCGCGGCACGCGCGTGATGCGCACGGCGTGTCGTCGCACGCGTGCGACGCGAGTCAGCCGATTGTAGGGTGGCGAACAGAACGCCGGGCGTGCGAATGGTCTACTGATGCCGGACTGCCGGGGGGATGTCAGCGCGCTGCGCGCGTCCGCCCTTGCGGACGACACCTCACACGCCGGAGCAGCACGTGAAAAACGAAATCAGAACCATCCTCAAGCACGTCGCCCACCTCGAAGCCGCGATCGACTCGATCGGTGACGGGGATGACCTCTACGAAGCGGGCCTCTCCTCGCTCGATACGATCCAGCTGATGCTCGCGATCGAGAAGCAGTTCAACATCGAGATTCCCGACGAGATGCTGAACCGCAATCTGTTCCGCAGCGTCGACGCGCTCGCGGACACCATTGCGACCCTGCAGCGCGCCGAGCATTCCGCATGAGCGCGCTGCTTCCCGAACTCGCGGCCGACGACGAACCACGCCGGCTCGACGAGGCCGCGCACGCCGTCGCGCAAATCGCCGCCCAGCACGCGGATGCGGTCGACCGGGACGCGCGCTGCCCTGTCGAGGCGATCGAGGCCATGCGTGCGCGCCGCCTGCTGAGCGCAATGGTCCCGACCCGGCTCGGCGGCGCCGGCGCGTCGCTGGCCGACGTCGCATCGGCATGCTCGATCCTCGGCCAGGCCTGCGCGTCGTCGGCGATGGTGTTCGCGATGCACCAGATCCAGGTGGCCTGCATCGTCAATCACGCGGCCGACCAGGGCTGGCACAAGCTGTTCCTGCAACAGCTCGTGCGCCATCAGTGGCTGCTCGCGTCGGCGACGTCGGAGGACGGCGTCGGCGGCAACCTGCGCGCGAGCCAGTGCGCGCTCGAGACCAACGGCGGCGAATTCCGGCTGCACAAATCTGCGCCGACGATCTCGTACGGCGACTACGCGGACGGCATCCTCGCGACCGCGCGGCGCGACGCCGACGCGCCGGCGTCCGAGCAGGTGCTCGTCACGGTGCTGCGCGACGGCTATACGCTCACGCGCCGCGGCGAATGGGACACGCTCGGCATGCGCGGCACGTGCAGCAACGGCTTCGTGCTCGATGCACAGGGCACGACCGTGCAGTGCCTGCCCGTGCCGTTCGCGCAGATCGCCGAACAGACGATGGTGCCGGTTTCGCACATCCTGTGGGCGGCGGTGTGGATCGGCGTGGCCGGCGACGCGTTCCATCGCGCGCACCAGTTCTTCCGCACGCAGGCGCGCCAGACCGACGGTGCGCCGTCGCCCGCGTCGCGGCGCATCGCCGAATCGCTTGCGCTGATGCAGGCAATGCAGGCCCGCGTCGACAGCGTGCTGCGCCTCTATGCCAGCGCGTCGCCCCGCTCGTGGTCGGCCGGCATGGCCTGGGCGGCCGAGATCAACACGCTGAAGACCTATGTGTCGTCGACCGCGCTCGAAGTCGCCCAGCAGGCGATGATGATCTGCGGGATGGCCGGCTACAAGCACGGCACGCCGTTCAGCATCGGCCGCCACCTGCGCGACCTGCACGCGGCGCCGCTGATGATCAGCAACGACCGCATTGCCGCCAATACCTCGAGCCTGCTGCTCGCACTGCGTCCCGCGACGCTGGAGAAACATTCGTGAACGATCGCCTCTCCGTGCCTTCCGCCGCCACCCCGTCCGACGCGCCGCTCGACCGCGCGGGCGTCAATCCGCTGCGCGACGAGCTGATCGATGCGGGACTTCTCGTGTCGACCGGCATCCAGGGCCTGTTCGGCCGCAGCGAGCGGTTCGAGCGCGTCGTCGAAGCGCTCGACGCCTTCGTCACGCGCCTCGGCGCCGACCAGCAGGCCGAAGTGCTGCGCTTCCCGCCGGCGATGAGCCGCACCGAATTCGAGCGCAGCGAATACATGAAGAGCTTCCCGCAACTCGCGGGCAGCGTGCATGCATTCTGCGGCGACGAACAGCGGCACCAGCGCTTGCTGCAGTGTCTCGACCGCGGCGAGGACTGGACCGAAAGCCAGAAGCCGACCTACGTCGTGATGACGCCGGCCGCCTGCTATCCGGTCTATCCGGTCGTCGCGCGCGCCGGTGCGCTGCCCGACGACGGCCGCATCGTCGACGTGTTCTCGTATTGCTTCCGCCACGAGCCGTCGCTCGACCCGACCCGCATGCAGCTGTTCCGGATGCGCGAATACATACGCATCGGCACGCCCGAGCAGATCGTCTCGTTCCGCGCGACGTGGATGGAGCGCGGCACACGGATGATCGAGGCGCTGCAACTGCCGAACGCGATCGATCTCGCGAACGATCCGTTCTTCGGGCGCGGCGGCAAGATCGTCGCGAACAGCCAGCGCGAGCAGAACCTGAAGTTCGAGCTGCTGATCCCGATCGAGCACGACGACCGCCAGACCGCGTGCCTGAGCTTCAACTACCACATGGATCACTTCGGGCTGCTGTGGGACATCCGCACCGCGACGGGCGACGTCGCGCATACGGGCTGCGTCGGCTTCGGCCTCGAGCGGCTGACGCTCGCGCTGTTCCGTCATCACGGTTTCGACCTCGACGCATGGCCGGCCGACGTTCGCGACGTGCTGTGGGGTACGCGATGAAATTCGTGTCCCGCGACGGCGAGGACGCGTCGTTCGAGGACGTGCGCCACCGCGCACGCCACTATCGGCCGCACCCGCTGCACAGTCAGGAGATGGTCTGGAAACAGACCAACTGCTATGTCGACATGTGGCTCGAGGTGCTCCGCTGGTGGGGCCTCAACCCGTACGCGGCGCTGCCGTTTACGATCGCGCTCGACTTCGAGGGTGACCAGTTCACGTTCTTCAAGTTTCCGCACGACGAACTGGAGCGGCTGTACGGCATCGTCGTGCAGGAACACTCGATCTACGAGCCGCTCGACCAGCACATCGAGACGCAGGTCGCGCGCGGTCACCTGATGATCGTCGAGGTCGACGCGTGGTTCCTGCCGGACACGCGCGGCAGCAGCTACCGTACGCAGCATACGAAGACGACGATCGGCATCGACTCGATCGATCGCACGCGCCGCCAGATCGGCTACTTCCACAACAGCGGCTATTACGTGGCCGAGGACTTCGACTACAACGGGCTCGTCGGCGGCTGTTCGCCGATGCCGCTGCCGCCGTACGTCGAGTGCGCGAAGCGGCGTTTCGCACCGCTCGACGAGCGCGCGCTGTGCGAGGTCTCGCTCGCGTCGCTGCAGCGGCATCTGCGCCGGCTGCCGGTCGTCAATCCGGTCACGGCGTTCCGGCGCCAGCTGCAGCTCGATGCGAAATCGCTCGCCGATTCCCCGCTCGAACGCTTCCACGCGTACTCGTTCAATTCGGTGCGGCAACTCGGCGCGAACTTCGAACTGTTCGGCCATTACGCGCGCTGGCTGCAGGCGAGCGGCTGCGTCGGGCCGTTCGCCGAGATTCGTACCGCCTGCGACCGCATCGCATCCGAGGCGATGGTACTGGAGTTCCGGCTGGCGCGGGCGTGTGCGCGCGGCAAGGAAGAGCGCGGCGACGCGACGCTCGAAGCGATCGAAGCGGCTTACGCGGACCTGATCGACTGCGCGCGGCAGATCGCCCCGCCGCTGCAGCACGCGGCGCCCGTGCGCGTCGACGCGGCCGCCGTGCCGTTGGTGCGGTGACGCGCGCGCATGCCGCGCTCGCGTGGTCGCTGCTCGCCACGCCCGCGGGTGCCGCGCGCGGGCCGCTCGATCTTCCGGCCGACGGCTGGATCGCCGCCCCCGTCCCCGGCACGGTCGCGCAGGCGCTCGCGCTGGCCGGCCGGGCCGACGATACCGCGTCGCTCGACGAGCGCGACCACTGGTATCGCGTCGAACTCCACGGGCACGGGCCGCGCGTGCTGCGCTTTCACGGCCTCGCGACGCTCGCCGAGGCATGGCTCGACGACACGCCGATCCTGCGCTCGGACAGCATGTTCGTCGCGCACGACGTGCCCGTGTCGCTCGACGGCACGCACCGGTTGACCGTCTGCTTCCGCGCCCTCGCGCCGCACCTGCGCGATGTGCGCGCACCGCGCCGCGCACGCTGGCGCACGCGGCTCGCCGAACCGGCGACGTTGCGCACCGTTCGCACGGCGCTGCTCGGGCACATGCCCGGCTGGTTTCCGCGCTGCGTGCCGACCGGTCCATGGCGGCCCGTCGACGTGCTGGACCCTGCCGACGGTCCCGTTCTCGTTCATTGCGACCTGCACGCGCGCCTCGACGGCGATACCGGCTGGCTCGATGCGGCACTCACATTCGCTGGGCCGCTGCCCGAGGCGTTTGCGGCCCGGCTGTCGTGCGGCGAGCACCACGCGACGCTCGAACGCCGCGGCGCCGACCGGCTCCATGCGACCGTCGCGGTGCCGAACGTGCGCCGCTGGTGGCCGCACACGCATGGCGAACCGGTGCTTTACGACGTCGCATTGCACATCGGTGCCGAACGGCGGCCGCTCGGCGCGACGGGCTTTCGCACGATCGAACCGGACGCTGGCGACGACGGCAAGGGGTTCGGGTTGCGCGTCAACGGCGTGCGCGTGTTCGCGCGCGGCGCATGCTGGAGCAGCGCCGCACCGCTCGCGCTGCACGCCGACGACGCGACCTACGGCCGCCTGCTCGGATACGCGCGCGACGCCGGCTTCAACATGATTCGCGTCGGCGGCACGATGACCTACGAGGCCGACGCATTCCATGCGTGGTGCGACCGGCTCGGACTGCTCGTCTGGCAGGACTTCATGTTCGCGAACTTCGACTATGCGCTCGACGATCGTGCCTTCGCGGACGCCGTCGGTCGCGAAGCCGAGCAGTTCCTCACGCGCGTACGCGCGTCGCCGTCGCTCGCGGTGCTGTGCGGCGGCAGCGAGATTGCGCAGCAGGGCGCGATGTCGGGTCTCGGGCCGAAGCAGCGCTTCCTCGAACTGACCGCCGAGCGCCTCGCCGACCACGCGGCGGCACGGCGGCCCGACGCGCTGTACGTCCCCGACTCGCCCGACGGCGGCGTGCTGCCGTTCATGCCGCGCGAGCGCGTGTCGCACTATTACGGTGTCGGCGCGTACCTTCGCCCGCTCGACGACGCGCGTCGCGCCGACGTGCGCTTCGCGAGCGAATGCCTCGCGTTCGCGAACGTGCCGTGCGATGCGATGCTCGCCAGCCTCGGCTGGCCGGGCGTGCACGAGCCGCGGTGGAAAGCGGCCGTGCCGCGCGACCCCGGCACGTCGTGGGATTTCGACGATATTCGCGATCATTATCTGCAGACGTTGTACGACGTGGCGCCCGACCGCCTGCGGCGCGAGGATCCGTCGCGCTACTTCGAGCTATCGCGCGCGGTGATCGCGGAACTGATGCGGGACACGTTCTCGGAGTGGCGGCGCACCGGCTCACGCTGCGCGGGTGCGCTCGTCTGGCAGTTCCAGGATGTGATGGCGGGCGCCGGATGGGGCTTGCTCGATGCGGCGCATCGGCCGAAATCGGCGTGGTATGCGCTGCGCCAGGTACTTCAGCCCGTGCAGGTCCTGCTCGTCGACGAAGGGCTGAACGGGCTCGACGTGCACGTGATCAACGAGCGGCCGGCGCCGCTGTCGGCGGCCGTCGAGCTGGTCGCGCTGCGCGACGGCCGCACGCCGCTCGCGCGTGCCGGCGCTCCGGTCCGGATCGCCGCGCACGACACGGTGCGGCTCGATTCGGCCGAATTGCTCGGCCGCTTCTTCGACTGGACCTACGCGTATCGCTTCGGCCCGTGCGAGCACGATACCGTCGTCGCGACACTGCGCGCCGACGACGGCACGCTGCTGTCGCAGGCGTTCTACTTCCCGTCCCGCACGCACCCGGCCGTGTTCGCCCGTCGCGAACCCGGCATCGAGGCATGCGTGTCGCGCACCGGCGACACGTGGCACGTCGACATCGGCACGCGCCACGTCGCACGTCACGTGCAGATCGATGCACCGGGCTTCGTGCCGCGCGACGACTGGTTCGATCTCGCGCCCGGCACGCCGGCGCGTGTCGCGCTCGTGCCGCTCGCGAACACCGGCGGCCATGCTGCCGCCGGCGCGCCACCGACCGTCGAAATCCGCGCGGTCAACGCCGCGCGAACCGTGCGTGCGGCGTTGACCGGCTGACGCGAGCGGGCGCGGGACGGGGATCACGCACGCGCACACGCTCGCGCGGCCGCACCGCGCGCGTCAGTCCGACGACCCCGTGCTGCGCGGCCGCTCGATGCCGTACGCTTCCATCCAGCGATAGAGCGTTGCACGCGACACGCCGAGCTCGCGCGCGGATGCGGCGACGCGTCCGCGCGTGCGCAGCAGCGCGGTTTCGATCGCTTCGCGCTCGATCGACTTGCGGATGTCGGCCACCGACGGCGACGCCGCGTCGAGACAGTATTCGAGCTCGAGGTCCTGCGCGGTGATCAGGCGCCCTTCCGTCATCACGACCGCGCGCCGCACGCGGTTGATCAGTTCGCGCACGTTGCCCGGCCAGTCATGCTTGTAGAGCGCCGTGATCGCATCCGTCGAAAAGCCGCGCACGCGATGGCGCGCGTCGCCGCGAAAGCGTTCGAGCATGTGATGCGCGAGCAGCTCGATGTCCTTGCCGCGCGCGCGCAGCGGCGGCTGGTCGATGCGCATCACGCAAAGGCGGTGGAACAGGTCCGCGCGGAAACGCCCTTCTTCCATCGCTTCGCGCAGGTCGACGTGCGTCGCGGAAACGATCCGCACGTCGACCGGCACCGGGTCGCTGCCGCCGAGGCGATGGATCGCGCGCTCCTGCAGGAAGCGCAGCAGGCTCGCCTGGCTCTCGTGCGGCAGGTCGCCGATTTCGTCGAGCAGCAGCGTGCCGCCGTTTGCGGCTTCGACGTAGCCGATCTTGCGCGCGTTCGCGCCGGTAAACGCGCCGCGCTCATAGCCGAACAGTTCCGATTGCAGCAGGTGGGGCGGGATCGCTCCGCAGTTGACCGCGACGAACGGGCCGTTGCGCCGTTCCGAATGACGATGGATCGCGACGGCCGTCAGTTCCTTGCCGGTTCCCGTCTCGCCGAACACGAACACGGGCGCGTCGGTGCGCGCGAAGCGCCGCACCGTATCGAACAGCCGCAGCATCGCGCTGCAGGTGCCGACGATGCCGTTCTCCTGCGATTCGAGGCGTTCCCGATCGCGCGCGAACAGGCATTCCATTCCGTACGCATGGCCGACCGTATCGGCAATGCGTTGGTGCGACGCGGGCAACGTGATGTAGTCGAAGCAATAGTCGCGCAACAGCGCGCGCACGTTCGGCGAGGCGGTCTGGCCGGTCTCGACGAGCGCGACCCACACGACGTCGCGCATCGACGCGCAGGTCGACGCGATGCTGCCGATCGCGTCGGCGTGACCGCCGCTCAGGTCGAGGATGCCGCAGGTGATTTCGCCGGAGGTATCGCGCAATTCGCTGGCGTGCGCGACGAGCGTCACTTTCCAGTCGCGTCGCGCGAGTTCCTTGCGCAGCATGACGGACGGCGACTGGGTCCAGTAAATCAGAGGACGCTGCCCGGTAATCCTCTCCCCGCCGGCGCTCTTATCGCGCGTTATTGGCATATTCATAGCGAACCATCACTTTCTCCACTCCGCGAACCGTTCGCGTGCGCTGCGGCCGGCGGCGCATGGCCACCTGTCCGCGCTGCGTTTCCGCAGCTTTGGCGAAGATCGAAACTGCACACGGCGAGAGCCCCCGGAGGTCGAGCCGAATGTCATCCGGCCTCGTTGTCATCGAACTCGAAGGGAACGCGCGGCCGCGGGAGCCGCGGCGTTCCGGCTTTCATACGACGCGCCGTCAGGCGGAGCGCGTCGGCAAACGGGATTTCCGTCCGCATTTGCGTCGCGTCGTACACGACAGCCGCGCCCGATGCTGAACCGGATGGCCGCCAACCCGCTTTCGGAATGGTGGCCTCATTTCATCCGTTCCTGAATCTACACCCCGTATCGAGATGGCCTTGTTACCAAAAGATAAAATCGATTCAGCCGATTACGCTGCCGCCCCGGCGCGCGCGGCGCGCGTTTAGCGCCTCAGATTTGATTATCCACGACCATTCCCGTCAATCAGTGCCAAATACCACTTTTCCGCAAGATCGGCGCCTTCCATTGCCCCCGATTCTCGCTTGAATCGCGCAAATAATCCGGGAAGCGTTTTCATCCGTGGATAATCGCGCGCCCCGTGCGACGCCGCCATCACGCATCGAACGCGGGCGAACCGCGCGTGTTCGTTACAACATCGTAACGAAGCAGCCGGTCGTGCCGTCCGTCTCCTGACGCGATGCAGCATGGCGTCCATGCGTGTCGTGCCACCCATGATCGCTGCCGACAGGCCGGCGCGACGGGCACTGTGCTGGTGCAGGGCCGCATGCAGCGCGAAAGCATCGGGCAGCGCACCGTCGCAAGTATGCGCGTGTTGGCCGGCGCGTCGAAACGATTGCGTCCCGATGAAGGATGCGCGCATCGCGACGACATCGACGATGCGGCGGATGCCGGCCTGCGAGCAGCCGGTCGCGATGCGCGGCCGACCCGCCGTGAACGATCGCAATCTCAAGTACAGCCCCCGATTCTTCAATCGCGTTCGATGCGGACTGCCCGCTGCGCTGTTCGCAGCGGACAATCGCGACGAATCAATTATGGGAAAGCCGGCATGCGGCCACTGTGTGATACCGCACAGTGCCCCGCTCACGTCACGGCCCGTTTCGCGCTGCCGGCATCGCCCGCACGAAACGCGCATAACGAGAGTGTGAGTATGCTTTCGAACAGACCGGCGCGCCCCGCATCCGCATCATGGACATCGGCGAGCCGCACCGGACAAACGCGTTCATGCGGCTCGGCGTGCTGAAGGCTTCACACGAGGACCGCATCATGGAATGGCATTGTTGTGAATTCGAACATCTGAGCGCCGTCGATCTCTATGCAATCCTGCGCTCGCGCAACGCAGTGCTGGTGGTCGAGGATGCGCATACGTATCTCGACATCGACGGCAAGGATGCGCATGCGCTGCACGTGTTCGCGTGCATGCACAAGGGCGACACGACGGAAGTCGTCGCCTACGCGCGCGTGCTGCCCGGCGACGACGCCGATCCGGACGTCGTGATCGACAAGGTGCTGACGAGCGAGGCATGTCGCGACGACCGCACCCTCGAGCAACTCATGCAGCGTGCGCTCACGGCCGCGCAGGCCGCATGGCCCGACGTGGCGGTGCGCACGCACGTTCCCGCGCAACGCCAGTCCTTCTACAAACGTTTCGGATTCCGCAAGGCCTACGGTCCCTATCTCGAACAGGGCGCGCCGTTCGTCGGTCTCGTCCGGCCCGCCGACCGCGCCGCCGGCGCGCTGCGTCAGTTGCTGTCTCGGACCGTCTCGGCGCCGCGATCGCGCAACGAGGACACGCGCGTCGACGGCCGCGTACACAACCGGCTGCCCGCCGATACCGGAGCTAATCGATGAACGCCAACCTTCGCCCGGTTCCCGATCCCGAGTTGCCCTGCGTCCTGCCCGTCATACTCGCCGGTGGTTCCGGCACGCGCCTCTGGCCGCTGTCGCGCGAGCAGTATCCGAAACAGCTGATCGAGCTGACCTCGAACGAATCGCCGCTGTCGGCGACCGCGCGCCGCCTGAACGGCATCGCGAACGCGGCGCTCGGCGACACGCTGCTGCTGGTGTGCGGCGAACAGCATCGCATCATGAGCGCCGCGCAGGTGCTCGGGCGCGCGGCCCCCGCCCGCATCCTGCTCGAACCGGCCGCGCGCAATACGGCGCCCGCGCTGACGCTCGCGGCGCTCGACGCCAGCGTGCTCGCGGACGATCCCATCCTCGCGGTCATGCCGGCCGATCACGTGATCGGCGACGTCGCCGCATTCCAGGAAGCGGTCGGGCGCGCGGCGCGCTACGCGCAGGAAGGCGCGGTCGTCACGCTCGGCGTGCTGCCGCGCCGCGCGGAAACCGGCTACGGCTACATCCAGGTCGGCGAACCGCGCGCCGGCCGCCTCGGTGGACAAGGCGGCTATGCGATCGGGCGCTTCGTCGAGAAGCCGAACGCGGCGCTCGCCGAGCGCTACCTGCATTCGGGCGATTACTGGTGGAACAGCGGGATTTTCGTCACGCGCGCATCGACCTGGCTGAAGGCGATCCGCGCGCTCGCACCCGACATCCATGCGGCCTGCGACGCGGCATGGCGCGCGGGCACCGCCGAGCATCCGTTCTTCCGGATCGACGCGGCGGCCTTCGACGCGTGCCCGTCCGACTCGATCGACTACGCGGTCATGGAACGCCTCGCGGAGCACCCCGAACTCGGCATCGAAGGGATCGTGGTACCGCTGTCCGCAGGCTGGTCGGACGTCGGCACCTGGGATGCGATCTGGGAAATCATGCCGAAGGACGATCAGGGCAACGTCGCGCGCGGCCCGATCGTGTTCGAGGACACGCAGGACAGTCTCGTGCGCTCGGAGGGCCGGCTGATTGCGTGCGTCGGGATGAAGGACGTCGTCGTGATCGAGACGCCCGATGCGGTGCTGGTCGCGAACAAGCACGACGTGCAGCGCGTGAAGAACATCGTCGCGCGCCTGAAGACCGAGCAGCGCCCGCAGGCGAGCGAACACCGCAAGGTGCAGCGGCCGTGGGGCCACTACGATTCGATCGATCTCGGCGAGCGGTTCCAGGTGAAGCGGATCGTCGTCGAACCCGGCAAGCGGCTGTCGCTGCAGATGCACTATCACCGCGCCGAGCACTGGATCGTCGTGCGCGGCACCGCGAAGGTCACGCGCGGCAACGAGACCTTCCTGCTCAGCGAAAACGAATCGACCTATATCGCTGTCGGCGAGGTCCACCGCCTCGAGAATCCCGGCCGGATTCCGCTCGAGATCATCGAGGTGCAGTCGGGTGATTATCTCGGCGAAGACGATATCGTGCGGTTTGATGATCAGTATGGAAGGCCGGTCGTCGAGAGCGTGCGGCAGCGCCCGTCGATCGCCTCGCGCGAACCGGACGAGGAAGCCTCGGAACGCAACGTCATCCGGTAAGCGCATGCGGATCGAGGCGGCGTGCGCGATGGCGATGCGCGCCGCCGCGCGAACAAGGGGTGGCCGCCTATTCGCCGCATGGCGTCGCCGAACCGCGGCCCACCCGACGCACGATCAGTCGATGCCGCCTTGCGACCAGCGCGCTTGCCTGACCGATTCGCGCACGCGCGGCAACAACGACGTATCCGCGCCGATCGCGTCACCTGCCGCCGACAACGGCTGACGCGCGGCCGCACACGGCGCGCCCCTCGCCTGCCCTCCCGACGCCCCCGCCGGTCGGCCGGTCGCGCAATCGTGCGCGGGGTCGACCCGGACCGGCATTCCGCCGATCCCCGACAGTTGATTGTCCGCGAGCCGCACACCCGACACGTTTCCCCACAGGCGAATGCCGTCGAATCGCGCATGCGACACACGGTTGCCGATCACGGTCACGCGCGACACCGAACCCGACCACGTGCTGACCTCGATCGCCGCCTGCTGCGTGACCGGACGAGGATCGGCCCGGCCCGTCGCTGTCTGGATATCCGCGATCGAGTTGCCCTCGATACGGATGTCGGACGAGCCGGCAGTTCGATTGCTGTCTTCCTGCGCGACGAGAATGCCCGAGCTCACCTGTACGTTGCGCACGATATTGTTCGAGATGGTGACGTTCGCACCGCCGACCACCGTGATGCCCCGGCCCCACGGGTTGCCCTCCAGCGAGTTGCCGGTAATCAGCACGTTGCGCGTCAGCACGCCTTCCGCCTGGTAACTCACCACGGCGATCATGTCGTCGCCGGTCCCGCGCACGACGTTGCCCTGCACGAGCACGTTGTGCGAGCCGTGCGTCATGTGAATGCCGTCGGCCAGCGTCGACAGCACCTCGTTGCCGACGATCGCGACGTCAGCGCCGCCGAACACGAAGATCCCGCCGCCCGCGCCACCGTCGATGACGTTGTCGAGCACCTGCACGCCGCGCCCCGTCACCTCGACCTTCGAAGACTCCGGCGTCGTGAGGCGTGCCGTGCCGGTTCCGGTGAGCCGAAAACCGACGAGCGTCGTACCCTCGCCGCGCATCTCGACCGTCTGGTCGCCGGGGGTTGTCGCGATCAGCGTCGCGCCGTAGCCCGACAACACCACATTCCGCTGCCGCACGACCAGCGACCGGCCGACCACATACCGCCCCGGCGCGAACACCAGTCGCTGGCCAGGCTGCAACGCGTCCAGCGCATGTTGCAGCATGTCGGCCTGATCGGCCGCGTCCGCAGCGGGACGAACGTACGCATCCGGTACAGCCGAACGAAACGCACCAGGCGCAGGCGTGCTGGATGCCGCCGCGGCACTGCCCGGCCAAGCCAGCCCGCCTGCCACGCACATCGCGGCAAGCGCCACACGCGCAAGAATCGGGCCGTGTGATCTATGCATGTCGAGTCGACTCCCTGGAATGACTTCGCGCGCGTCCGCCGGCGCGCCCGAATCGCTGCATGCCGGCCGAGTTGTCGGCCCGCGATACCGCCAAAACAGGCGGTGTACTACGTTCGATTGGATCATTCGAACCCGCCGCGTTTCAGTGCGTCAACAGACCAATACATCCCGTCTGCGCGGCGGATCCGACATGCCGTTGACGATTCATCGCGCTTCCAATGAAGCGAATCGCGGAACGGTAGGCTCGCGAACCGAGTGCCGGTCTGCGACACGTATCATGGCCACCATGCGACGCGACCGTGCGCCGGGATCGCCCGACAGCACCGGTCGCACCCGATCCCGCGTCGCGGTCTCGGCGTGCCGTGCGCCGGGGCACCGAACCCTGCCCGCCGGGCCCCCGGATCGTCCGCACTTCGCTCGTCCAGAATCCGTTCATGACCGACCTGACCATCGCAATCTGCAACTACAACCACGGCGCATACCTGCGCTACGCGATCGATTCGGCGCTCGCGCAGGGCGCGCACGGTGTACGCGTGCTGGTCGTCGACGACGGTTCGACCGACGATTCGCGCGACATCATTCGCTCGTACGGCGAGCGCGTGACGGCGGTGTTCCAGGAGAATCGCGGTCAGGTCGCCGCATACAACCGCGCGCTCGAACATGTCACGACGCGCTACGTGATCCTGCTCGACGCTGACGACCTGCTCTATGCCGACGCCGCGGCCCGCGTGCTCGCCGCGTTCGCGTCCGGCGACTTCGTGAAGGTGCATTTCCGGCTCGACGTGATCGCGCAGGACGGTGCAATGACCGGGGCGAGCGTGCCGCAGTCGGCCGTCGACACCGATTGCGGCCGCCTGTTGCGCGCGGGCTGGCTGTACCCGTCGCCGCCCGCATCGGGCAACGCGTATCGGGTCGATGCACTCAAGCGCATCTTTCCGGTACCCGTCACCCCGGACAACCTGCATGGCGCGGATTTCTATGCGATCTACGGTATCGCGTTGCTCGGCGCCGTACACATGATCGATGCAACGCTCGGCGGCTATCGCGTCCATCAGCAGCCGGGGACGCGCCCGTCCGCCGACACGCCGGCCCTCGCCCTCACCAATTCGGAAGACGCCGCGACAGGCGCGCTGAAAGCCGAACGCCGATGGGCGACGCTGCGCATGCTTGCCGGCACACGGCTGCACGAAGCATTGCCGATCGCGCCGCTCGACTTCGCGATCGAGAAGGCCCGCTTCGCAAGCACGCTCTATCACGCCCCACTCGTGCGGCGCTGGCGCTGGTTCCTGTGCGAATCCGGGCGCTACTGGCAAACCGTGCTGCGCAACCCGTTCTGGGGGCCCGCCAAGAAAACGGCCGTGGCCGGGCTGTCACTCGCATGCTTGCTGCCGTCGGCAACGCTCAGCAACCGTGCGATTCGCTATATCTCCAATCCGCTCGCGCGCGTGCGGAAGTCATCCGGCCATCACGCCGACGCTCGATAGCGTCGCCGAGTCGCGCCTTCGGTAAGCCATCGCACCCAGCGGGTCGCGCATGCGCTGCACAATGATCCGGACCAGTGGATTCACGCGCACTGACCGGATTTCGTCGTTGTCTCGTCTCCAGTCGTCGTAGTCGAACGCCGGTATCCGATGTTCGGAGGAATCGAGCCGACACGTAGAACGCGGCATTGGTTCGTCACGCTGCGTCGTGTTCGGCACGCTCCGGCAACGTCGACCCGATATTCCATCGGCGGAAACCATCCGGCTGCCTCGTCAGCTCGAACAAGTGACTGCGACAGCAGGATCCAATGGCCACGGCAGCCATGCATTTATCAATCAGGAATGCATAGTTTAACGAACTCGACACCGAGACAACACGATTCGCGGGCGGCTCATCGTCACAACGGGCGATGAATGTGCGATCGGATCGCTAGACCGAAAGATGACCCAAGAAAAGATCGTTCATATCGCCGAAGCGTTTGGTGGCGGCGTGCTTTCGATGCTGACCCATCTCGCCAACCATGCCGCGGCGACCGGCGTCGACGTGACGGTTCTGCATTCGATCCGACCGGAAACCCCGACCGATTTTTCAACGCTGTTCCTGCCTGACGTGAAGCTCGTGTACGTCGACATGGCGCGCGAGGTGAGCGTCAAACAGGATCTGCGGAGCTTGCGTGCGCTGGTCCGGAACCTGCGCGACTGCAAGCCGACCGCGATTCATCTGCACTCGTCGAAGGCCGGCGTGCTGGGGCGAATCGCCGCCCGGATCGCCGCCCCGAATGCGAAGGTCCTCTACTCGCCGCACGGACTCTCGTTCCTGCGCCGCGACGTGTCGCGCATGAAGCAGTACGCCTACCTGAGCTTCGAGCGCATCGCGGCGCACATCGGCGGAACCATCGTCGCGTGCTCCGGCAGCGAACTCGCCGAGATCCGGGGAAAGGTCCGGGCGAAGTCGGCAGTCCTGGTGGAAAACGGCGTCAATGCGGCTGAGATCCCACCGCGTCGAACGCGCGACGATCGCAAAGTCGTCATCGGGATGAGCGGCCGGGCGTCGTTCCAGAAAAATCATGAAGCATTCGTGCGCCTTGCCGACACGCTGCACGGCGCGGACGTCGAGTTTCTCTGGATCGGCGGCGATGCCGCCGAGATTCCGGACCCCGGCCGGCGCCGGGCAGTCGTCTGCAGCGGCTGGGTCACCCGCGCACGCGCGCTCGCGCTGACGTCGGAACTGGATATCTACGTCCAGACCTCCCGATGGGAAGGCATGCCGGTCGCGTTGATCGAAGCGCAGGTCGCCGGCATACCGGCCGTGGTGACGGATGTCGTGGGCAATCGCGACGTGGTGATTCACGGCGTGACCGGCTATGTCGCGTCGAACGCCGACGAGATGGCCGCATATCTGACCCTGCTGCGCGACGACCGGCAGCTTCGCGAGGAAATGGGCGCAGCTGCCCGGCAACGGGCGATTCAGCGATTTTCGATGAACGCGATCTTCCGTCAGTGGCACGCCCTTTACGGACTCGACACCGACGGGGCGCGAGTCGACACGCACGACTTCAAGCCGGTTGTTCCCGATCACGTCAAAGCCTGATTCCGATTTCGACATCCCCTTATCGACATGATCGCTTTCAAGAAACCGAAGCAACTCGTATACAACGGCCGATTCACCACGCAGAAGACGACCGGCGTGCAGCGCGTCGCGCGCGAGCTGATCGCCGCACTGATCAAGTTTCAGCCTCAGGATCCGGTGACCGTGCTGGTGCCTCCGCAGCCCGGCGTCGAGGTAAGCGGTGCGAGGACGGTCAAGGTCGGTTTTTACAAGGGCGTGGTCTGGGAGCAGCTGGTGCTCCCGCTGTTCGCTCGCCGCGGACGCATCGTCAATCTCAGCAATTCGGCATCCATTTTCATCGGCAACCAGATCATCTACATGCACGATGCGGCGGTGTTCGACACGCCCGCGCATTTCTCCCGGCCATTTCGCGTGTGGTACCGGATCATGTTCTGGATCCTGGCGCGAACCTCCGTTTGCGTGCTGACCAACTCCTATTTCTCGCGGGATCGCCTCGCGCATCACTGCGGCGTCTCCGCGGAGAAGATCAGCGTCGTGCCGCTCGGTGCGGATCATCTCGATGCCCTGGAAGCGGACGCGAGCGTGCTCGCCAAGCATGCGCTGACGCCCGGCCGCTTCGTGCTCGCGGTCAGCAGCATGAATCCGACCAAGAACTTCGGGCGGCTGATCGCGGCATTCCGGCAGATCGACGATCCGTCGGTCGATCTCGTCATCGTCGGCATGCAGAACGCCACCGTGTTCGGCAAGCAGGATCATCTCTCGGCATCCGAGCCGAACATCAAGTACGTGGGCTACATCAGCGACGAGCAATTGAAGGCGCTGTATCAGAACGCAGCGTGCTTCCTTTATCCGTCGATCTACGAAGGCTTCGGCATACCGCCTCTCGAGGCGATGCGCTACGGCTGTCCGGCGGTTGTCGGCAAATCGGCCGCACTGCCGGAAGTCTGTGCCGATGCGGCGCTGTACTGCGATCCGTTTTCGCAGGACGACATCGCGCAGAAATTGCGGAGCCTGCTCGATTCCGCCGAGCTCAGGGCCGAGCTCAAACGCAAGGGAAGCCTGCACGCGGAGAAATATCGCTGGAGCCGAAGCGCCGAGATGATGACGGAGATCTTCGAGGGGCTGTAAAAGCGACTCCCGCACTCCGGCGCCACAACGACGCCGGCGTGCTGCGCGAACTGCTCCGTTTACCCGACGTTGACCGGGTTGCCGGTGGCGGCCCGATGATTTCCGAACATGCGCGTGCCCAGATACGACCTGATCGGTTCTTCAACAAATTTCGCCAGGATGGCGGCGGACACGATCGAAAGAGACGCGGCGATCATCGCGGTTCGGACAACGTGGATGTCGGCCTGTGGCGCATACGCGAACACCAGCCTTCCGATCGGATAGTGCACGCAATAAAGCGGATACGAGATCCAGCCGAGGAACGCGCTGAGCCTTGCAATCGTCTTGCCGCTCGGCGCGAGCATGGCCCCCCGGTAAACCAGCGCAGGTGCGACGAACAGCAGGATAGCCACTGAATACATCCCCTTGATCGACGACGGAAACGCGACGACCAGCAGGAAAACGACAAACAGCATGTAGTCGTTCTTTATGAGCCTGGCGACGAACCAATGCGGCTTCGCCGGAAGATCCGATTCGTACATCTTTCCAATCGCGATGCCCAACAAGAACCCGTAGCCCACCCTGAAGAAGCCGCCGACGAAGTTATCCGCCGCCCAGCCCTGGTTCATCATGATCGCCAGCTTGGCGTTATCGAGACTGGCAAGGAACCCATATACGAGGAATGCGACGAGACAGGCGTAGGCCCATCTCGACAGATTCCGCGCGGTCATCTTGATTGCCGCGATCAGGATGACGCTCGCGAACAACTCGAAGAACAGCGACCAGGCAGGTGGATTCAGCGGGAATACGCCAGGATCATTGACGGACGGCAAGCTGTGATTCGCCGCGCCGACGAAACCCGACACCGAAAAGCGACCGAGGTATGGAACGAGAAAAAAATTCTGGCCGGTGGCGGCCGCCAGGTTGCCCAATGAGAACCGGGCGGACGAATTGGCCTGCATGACGATCAGGCTCGCGAAGCCGATCGCGAACCCGATGAAAATCATCGGGTACAGGCGTATTAACCTGCGCTTCAGATACTCGCCACGCCATGCGTCCTGGCGTAATCTTTCACCATAGGAATACGAAAGAATGAAGCCGCTCAGCATGAAAAACATGTCGACGGAAAGATAGGCACCCTGCAGGATCGTGCTCGATAGTTCCTGCAGGAAATGCATGAACATCACGCTTATCGCAGCGATGCCTCGCAAGCCGTCCAGGATTTCGAACTTCTGCTTGTGACTGGCCATGAAAGTGAGTGGCTCCGGGAAATATCGATCTTGCAGGTTCGGCGCGCGTCGGCGCACACTTCACGTTTCCGGCGACCCGGCACCCTACGATCGCCGTGCCGCCGCCGCGGGTCAGAAAGTCTTGTAGACGATGTCCGGCGCGGGCGAATCGGAAATGACCAGCACCAGCACGGTCACGACCGCCAATACCGTGCACCACGAGGTACGGGCGTAACGCGACAGGAACAGTCCGGCCATGCCGCCTTGCGTCACACGCTCGTATACAGCGTTGAGCAAGGCAAGCGTCACCGTCGCGCCCACGAATACCAGCAGCCATACGAACGCGACGAGCGCCGGGCCGAGCGTCGTCGCGATAGTCTGGATTTCGCTCCAGGTCGACCAGAACCACAACAGGCTGAATGCGAAAAACGTGAACGTCAGCCCGCGCGCGCAATGGGCGTAGAGCGGCGTGTTGCACAGCGCGACGTACCGTTTCTTGCCAAGCCATTTGGTCATGCGGATCTGATACAGCTTGTTGACGCTGACGCCCCCGCCCTGCAGGACACCGAAGAACAGAAACATCGACGTCTGGCCGTGCCAGGCGCCGACCAGGAAGAACGTCACGAAGAACGCGACGACACCCAGATACGGCTCCAGTGAGCGCGACGGAAAGCGACGCATGAGTGTCATCAGCAGCGGGTTGTATACGTAGGTCTTGAGCCAGCCGGAAAGCGTGATGTGCCAGCGACTCCAGAATCCGATGAAGTTGGTCGACGAGAACGGCCGGTCGAAATTCTCCGGCAGTGAGATCCCGAAGAAGCGCGCTACACCGACGACCGCATCCGTGTAGCCGGAGAAGTTGAAATACAGATAGACCGGGTAGATCGCGGCGATCGCCAGCCCGGTCAGCATGCGCTCGCCGAGCGGTTGCATCGGCGACAGTTGCGCAAGCGCCTGATGATGGAGGTGCGACAGTGCCGCCGACACGATCGCCACCTTGAAGAATCCCACGATGATGCGCTCGAGCGCGACGCCGTAGTCGATTGCATCCGGTCCCGGCCGCTCGCTCGTCTGCGTCACGCTGTAATCCTGAAAGCGTTGAATCGGCCCCGACACGAGCGACGTGAAGTTGAGCACGTAATTCAGATACACCACCGGCGTCACGCGAACCGACAGGCCCGGACTGCGAGCGTCGATGATGAGATGGAGCATCCGGAAAAAGATGTAGGACACGCCGATCGTCGCGTAAGGGTGCGACAGCAGCAACGCGGACGGCACGAACGTATAGCGTTTGAGCCAGAAGAACAGCGCGATCACGATCGCAACGATCGGCGCGAACGCAGCCAGCCACTGCTTCGTTTGCATGCCCCGGACGCTCAGATAACCGACGAGCAGGAATGCGGCGAACGGAATCCACGCGACCGGATCGCGGGAAAACGTCGCCAGGAACAGCAGATTGACGACGAGAAATACCGCGTTTTGCCAGGTCAGCGAGCGAGACAGGTTGAAGATCAGCGCGGCGACGGCTGCAAAGGCGAAGAACTGGAAGGATGGAATATTCATCGGACGGCCTGAAAACGGTTCGAAACGATGGCGACGTCATGCGCCGCCAGGTTCAATGTGACCCGCATGCCGACAACGCGGGTGCCCCGCCGGCGGTAAGCGCCGTCACCATGCTTCGCGCGACAACGCGCGCGCCGGCGGCGTTCAGATGGTTGTCGACCGGGTAGTAGTAATCGGCCGGGTTCGCCGACTGCTTCAGGCTCGAAGCCAGATCGATGTAGCGCATGCCGTGCTTCGCGGCGATTTCGGCCATCGCGTGATCGAGCGCCAATGGATCGATGCCCGTCGGCAGCGATTTCGCGGCCAGGAGCCCGGCCTGCGTCCGTTGCGGAATCAGCATCAGCGCCACCGGCACGCCCGTCGCGCGAAACCTGTCCGCGACTGTTTCGGCCACTTTGTCGAACGTCTCGAGCCGCTCGCGCCAGGCGGTCGAAAATGGCGGCCGAAGGAAATCGGCCTTGTCGCCGTATTTCAGATACATCGGCACCTGAATGTCCGGATTTTCGAACATGTAGTGCTGTGCGACGGCGACGGCACGGCTGCCGCTCAGCCAGCCCTTGGCACGCGCCATCAGGTCGCTGCGCGGTTCCGGCGCGACGGTAGCCGCGGGCGCATCCGCGACGTCCGGCAGATTGATCTTTTCCAGATCGAACGGCGCAACCGTGAGTACCGCTGCATCCGGCTGCAAGGCCAGCGCCGGCCCGATCCGGTTCAGCACCTTGCGGAACGGCAGTTCGTAGACACCGAG
Source organism: Burkholderia sp. Bp8994 (assembly GCF_003853805.1). Taxonomy (NCBI): domain Bacteria; kingdom Pseudomonadati; phylum Pseudomonadota; class Betaproteobacteria; order Burkholderiales; family Burkholderiaceae; genus Burkholderia; species Burkholderia sp. Bp8994. The sequence goes on along the minus strand of NZ_QTQH01000001.1, from coordinate 117,974 downwards.
ATTCTGGACCTCCACCGGTGCGCCACACATCCTGCTCAGGTCATGTTCCGCCAGCGCCGCGAACGATTGGTCGTACGGGAGGCTCGTGCCTTCGGCAAACGACGTGCCGAGCAACGCAACGCGTCGCGTACCGGCCGGCTTCGGTCCGCAACCCTCGGTCGAGCGGAAACCGCAAGCGTTGTAGTGGTAAGTGATCCACGGCGTTTCCGGAGTCTTGACCGTCATCGTGCAGTTCGGGACGTTGCGCATGCCCTCCCTGGCATCGGCCACATGGCATTCGCCCCCGCGCGTACCCGCGCTCCAGATCGCCCTCGTCGCGAATTCGGCGGCAACGAAAAGGCAGACCACCGTCGCCACGACGATCAACGGCAGCAATACATAGTCACGGCGCGGCAGCTTGCGAGAAGCCGCAACGTCATCCGTCTCGCGCAACGACGTGAGTGATACGGTGTTTTTCATGATTCAGGCGGCAGCAATCGTATCGAAACCCGCCCGCGTCACGGCGAAATGACCCGGCGCGATCTCGCGGTCGCTGGCCATTTCCCAGACCGTCGTGCCGTCCGGCTCTTCGCTCACGGCTTCGAAACCGAGCTTCGCATAATGATCCTTGACCAGCGCATTGCGGTCGGTCGGGATGTAACGCCCGATCACGCGCGTGACATCGCGCTGGCGCGCATGCTGCAGCACTTCGCGCAACACCATCTGCTCGACCTGGCGCCCCAGCACGCGGCAGCTCATCAGCCACGAATCGATCTGCCAGGTACTCGGCGCACGTTCGTCGGGCCGGCAAATCACGACCGAGATCATGCCGTTGTCGCCGAACGTATCCGTCAGGCGAACCTGCAGCGTGAAAACCCGCCCGTCGCCTTCGAGCGCGTGGATCTCCGCGTCGGTATAGCGGCGCGTCGTCAAATTGAACTGGTTCGACTTGTTGATCAACTGAACAATGCGTGCCCGTCCGGTATCGTCGAACGGTGCGAAATCGATCTTCATGTCGAGCGAACGCAGGTACGCATCCATGTCGCCGGCCTGACTGCGCAGCGCCACGCGGCGCGCATTGTCCTGGTACATGTCGGCGCGCTTCTGATCTTCCGGCAAGAACGCGAGGGACTCGAAATAGCCCGCGGCGGCAAGGGTCCGCGCGTACAGCGAAGGATCATCGGGCAACTCGGGAACGGCGACTTCGGGCAACGTCGTACGGACCAGATTCCGCTCGACCGGATTGTCGTCGAGGAACACCATCGAATCGATACCGAGCGACAGCTCGTCGGCAATCGCGCGAATATTGGTAGCCTTGTCGTTCCAGTTGGCCTGGAACACCGCAAAGTGTTGCTCACGCAACAGCATTTCAGGGTGCTTTTGAAACGGCAGACGCGCCGTATCGTCGTTGTTCTTCGACGACACCGCGAGCACGATGCCGCGCGCCCTCAGCGAAAGCGCGAGCTGCTGTACAGCGAGATGGGCTTCACCGACCGCATCGCCCTGCGCCACCTTGATGCCTTCGAGCAAGTCGTCGCCGATCACCCCGCCCCAAAGGGTGTTGTCGAGATCGAGTACCAGCACACGCCGGCTCTTGCCGCGCGCCGCGCCCAGCAGCCGGCCCACGTGATCCGCATAGAGCGGCACGTAGTCGCCGGCAAACGGATACTTGGCCAGATTCCATTGGGCGGGCGAATGCCAGTTCGCCAGTCCGACCGTCCCCGCGACATGCGCAACGTCGAACAGGATGTCATTCGATTCCGCCACACGCTGCGCGAGCGCTCGATTGAAACGTTCGACGAGATTGAGCGGCGTGCCGGCAATCAGCGCATCCCGATTGCCGAACAGCGTGTCGGACGGCGGCGCGAGCGTCTGGACGATCGACGGCGCATTGCCGTGCTGCCTGAAGCCGGCCCGCAGTGCATCGATCTGATCCAGTGCCGCAGCCACGCTGTGCTGCGCCGCTTCCTCGTCGCCCGGTTGCGCGTTGAGCGGCAACCCACGGTAGTCCAGGGCCACCAGCACGGCATCGACTTGCGCGCGATTGATCGTCGAATCCGGCGCAAGGGCTTCCTGCATGACCTGCCCGTAGTGCCCCGACACGATCTCCAGCGCGACGCCATGACGCGCGGCGCTGGCGACGAGCGGCAACACGAGATGATCGAGCGTGCCGTTGCCGACCAGCCCGAGCCGGAACGGCGTGAGCGGCGCGAGCGTGCGCCCCGCGCCCTGCAAGGCAACGATCGCGCGCCCCAGCTTGATCAACTGATTTTCGCCGAGCGCGCAGTTGGCCAGTTGGCGTAAGCGGCGGCCCAATCCGGCACCCGGATCATCGTCGATCGATTCGACGAGCGTGCGGCATCGCGCGGAGAAATCGTCAGGCGGGCGCGGCAACCAGGCCAGCGCAGTGTACAAATCATCTTTCATCGAAGGGCGCTCTCGGCAAAGCGGGTTCTGGACGGGACATGCGGGCCGACCTGCATCATGCGGCGTGGCGCTTGCTGATCAGATCTGCAAATTCACCGACGTTCTTGAGGCCGGAAATATCGGCTGCGGCAAGCTTGATTCCGAACGCGCGCTCGACGCTCAGAACCAGGCGGATGTGCGACAGGCTGTCCCAGCCGTCGACGTCAGCGGCGGTCAGTTGAGGCGTTGCCACCAGCTCGTCGTCGTCGAATACGTCACGCAACACGTCGGTCAACTTGGCATAGACGGCAGATTGGCTCACGGCGAAGGCATCCTTTGACGTAGGGAAAAATGAACGATGCGATGTGCTCGGTCGAGGTTGTTCGCGTGCAGGTCATCGCATTGCATCGGTCAGCGGTCCGTGGTCCGCAGCGGCACGACAACCTCGACCATCGTGCAAATGCTAGCCCGGCGATCGAATCATTAACGTGCGAAAAGCTACTTTTCCGGGAGGTGACCTGGCTGGAACGCAGGTTTCGACTCGCGAACGCGATGTCGAACGGGCACGCGGCTGCCCGCCGTTTCGCGCACGACAGGCACCGCGACGCGAGGCCGAACGTCGACTGGTCATCGGCGGCATTCGTGCTGCGATACGCTGCGAACCAGGCCGTCGATCGACACGTCAGCGCGCCCGCGTGCGCCTCACGGTGCGGCAGGATGGGTGGCCGGCGGGACCGATGCCGGTCGCTTGACGAAATAGCGGAACACGGCGATCAGCAAGACAATCGGCACGAAATTCCGTCCGCTGAACAAATTCGGAATTCGAAGAATCTCCATGATCGAAACGTAGAGCACGGCATGCGCGCAACACCAGAACCCGGCTCCGCTCCGCCAGCCTGCGTAGCTCCGTCCGAACACCCAGCCGAGGACAACCGCATCGAGCAGCCCGAACCAGCCCCATTCGTAAAAGTGAACGAAGATCCCGGAGGGATTGTTGAATTCCGGGTCGGCGTAGCTGTTCAGGAACACGGTGATGCTGTCGGTCGAGTCGAGCCACGGCTGCAACGGTGCGCCGATGATCGGAAAATGCAGCAGCCAGTCGAAAGTGAACATCGGATGGCCGCGGTCCCAGCCGAGCACGCTCAGTATCCCCGCACCGTTGTTCAGCGCCGTCGAGTAATAGAGGCCGAGACGTTCGAGCGCGAAATCGAAAAGGTTGTCGTAGATGGTGACGTAATAGGCTTCCCACGACCGGTTGTACTCGTTCGCGATGAAGAGCCCGAACAGCAACGGAATCGCGGCGTACGGCCCGAGCGTCAGCAGTCGCGAGAACCGGCCGCCGAGCCGGAACCGCACGATCATGAGCGCGCATGGCAGCGCCACCTCGATCAACGCGAGCCGCTCGGCAAAGATGAAGCTGCGCAGCAGCGTCAGCACCGCGAGCACGCCCAGGTAAACCTTGTAGCGGTTCACCCCTTTGACCGACGTCTTGAACACGTAGAAATACAACGCGACGTACGGCGCGGCTGCCTGCGTGAACGAGCTCAGGCCCGTGAAGTGCCCTTTCTGCTCGAGCATGACATACGCATTCGCTTCGCCGTGCAGGAACGCCAGCAACAACGCCGGACGCGCGAGAATCCCGCCCAGCAGCATGAGATTGCCGAACAGCGCGAGCACGAACACGAAATCGAGTACGCCGGCGGGCAACTCGGCTGGCGCGGCCGGCGGCCCCCGGCGCGACTGCGCCTCGGTCGTCGCCAGCCACGCCGTCACCACGACGACCAGCAGGAACAACGCGCCGACCAATGCGTAATAGCCGTCGAAGTAGAGCCGCGCGATCGATTTCTGATTGACCAGCAGACTCAGCGACAACATCCCGTACAACGGCAGGATGAAGATCAGCACGAGGCGGGCGGGATCTTCCCACCAGTAACCTGTGTAAGCACCTGCCTCGCGACGGACACGCGCCGCCCTGCGCGCCGTCGCCCCGCTCTGTCGCGGACGGAGCCTGCCGTCGCCCGCACGCCGCCGTCTCATGAAGCCCGTTCCATCTGTTGTCGCGATACCGCCATTCCCTTGGCGACCGCCGCGGCCTGATGCGTGTTCGTATCCGCATAGCCGTAGTCGTACCGTCCCGGCGCGCCCTTGTAATCGTTCAGGACCACGCCGCGCACGTCGATATGCGCCTGTTCGAGCCGTCGTGCGCTTTCGTCGAGTTCCGCCAGTGTCGTCACGCCGCTGCGCGCGACGAGGAACACGGTTCCCGCGAGGCGGCCGAGCACCAGCGCATCGGCCACCGGCAGCAACGGCGGGCCGTCGATCACGACCATGTCGTAGCGCGATGCGACCTGCTCGATCAGTTCGGCGAGCGCGGGCTGCAGCAGCAGCTCGCCCGGATCGGGCACGACGCTGCCCATCGCGATGAAATCGAGGCCCGGCACGATGCCGCGCTTGATCGCCTCGTCGAGCCGATGGGTGCCAGCCACCACGTCCGACAGGCCCGGTGCGCGGCTGTAGCGGAATCGTTCGTGCAGCGACCCCTTGCGCAGGTCGGCATCGATCAGCAGGACTCGCCGCTTCGCCGCGCCGACGAGCGACGCGATATTCGCGGCGACGAACGACTTGCCGACACCGGTCGTCGGCCCGGAAATCAACACGACGGGATTCGACGCGTCCGGCATCGACAGTTGCAGTGCCGCACGGAAATTGCGCAGGCTTTCGAGCGCCGCGTCCTGCACGGCGACCGACGGCACCTGCGCGCGCGCGCCACGCCGTCCGGCCTTCGGGCGCAGCTCCGCTTGCGCCGCGCCCGGGCTGTGCGGCACGGTCGCGAACACGGGCAGTCCCGTCGTCCATTCGATTTCCTCGGCATCGCCGATCGTGCCGACGATGCGCTGCCGGACGATCACGATTGCCGCGCCTGCCAGCAGGCCCACCATCAGCAGGGCGATCACGGCGACCCCGCGATGCGGGCCGATCGGCTGCTCGGCGACCTTCGCCGTATCGACGATCCGCACGGTGCCGGTCTTGCTGGCCCGCGCGAGGATCATCTGCTGGCGCGTGTTGAGCAGGTTCGTGTACAGCGCCGTGTCGACGGCCACGTCGCGCTGCAACTGCAGCACGCCCTGTTCGACGGTCGGCAGTTGCTGGATCTGCTTGCGTGTCGTGTCGAGCGAACGCTGCGCGTCGGAGAGCTGAGCATCGACGGCCACCACGGCCGGATGCTTCGGCATGAAGCGCGTCAGCAATTCCTCGCGCCGCTGCTGCAGCGTCTGCACGCGCGTCTCGATGTCGACCGACTGCTGGCGCAACGCCAGCGCCTCGTCGCTCGTATTGACCGTCCCGTGCGAGGCCCGGAACGCGTTGAAGCGGCTTTCCGCCTTTTCGAGCTGCGCCTTGAGCTGCGGCAACTGGGCGTCCATGAAGCGGATCAGCTTGTCGGCCGCCTCGGACTTGCGCTGCGTGTTCTGCGCCAGGTATGCGTCGCCGATCGCGTTCAGCACGCGGCTGTCGTGCACGGGATCGGTGCCGTCAAGCGTCACGCCGACCATGTTCGACTGCTTGCCGCGCTCCGAGATCAGCGCGTTCTTCTGCAGCCAGGCCGTCGCCTCCTCGTCGCTGTAGCGCGTCAGGTCGAAGCGTGCGCCGGGCTTGCCGGCCACACCGCGTACGAATATGTCGAGCGGCCCCTGCGGCGTCTCGACATGTAGCGGCTGCCCGATGCGGCCCTGCCATGCGGGCCCCTTGCGGCCGAACCAGCCCGTACCCTGCAGCGTGTAGGCGCCGTCGTCGCCGACGGTCAGCGCGAACCGCTTGCCGAGCAGGCGCTTCGGCACGTCGAAGGTCGGCACGTCGATGCGCTCGGTGCCGTACACATAGCCGCCCGGCAGCGGCGACGACAGCCCGTCGGCCGCGTTCACGAACCGCCAGCCGATCAGCGGCAGGTAATGCGGCCTGGCGTCGACGGCCAGATTGGTGCTGTCGATCGCGCGATCGAGCACCGCGCGGGATTTCAACACTTCGATCTCGGTCGACGCATCCGTCTTCAGGTCGAATACCGACGACGGATCACCGGTCGGCGACGTCGATTTCGAGTCAGTCGGGCTTTGCTCGACCTGGAACAGGATGTCGGTCCGGTAGACGGGGGCCGCACACAGCGCATACACGGCGCCAACGAGTGCGCCCGCGAGCGCCGTGCCAAGGATCAGGCGCCGGCCGCCGTACAGCATGCCCCAGTAGCGGCGCACCGGATAGGACGGCCGCAGGGCGGGCCCGCTGTGCGGGTCGGGCAGGGTCGAGGAAGTCATACGGCATCAGTCCCGTAGGCGCGACGCGCGGTCGCGATGACGAAATGGGTCATGAGGGTCACGGCGAAATCGCCTTGGCCGTCAGCGCACCCTGCGCGGACGACGGAATCAGCAGGTTGACGACGCGGCTCCAGCGCACCAGCGACGACGCATCGACGAACACGACATCGCGACGCTCGAGCGGAAACTGATCGGCCAGCGCGAACGACGCGGGCGAACTGCCGTCGAGGTGGTACACCCGCGGGCGGTTGTCCGGGCCACGACGCACGACGAACACCTGGCGCGCGTCCGACGTGTACTGGCTCGCGCCGCCCGTGTCGCCGAGTGCTTCGCCGAGGCTCATCCGGCCGTCGGTCAGCGTCAGCGTCGCGGGCCGCGACACCTCGCCGAGCACGAACACCTTCGCGTCGCTCGCCGCGCGCACGCGCACGAGATCGCCGTCGCGCAGCAGGATGTTCGACGGGTTCACGCCCGCGGCGATCAGCGCCGGCAGGCTCACGTTCACGGTCTTGTCGCCGCGCGTCACCGAGACCTGCGAGCGATCGGCCGTCGGGGTAAAGCCGCCCGCGCGGTCGATCGCCTCGGGCAACGTCATCGGCATGTCGTTGACGATCTGCAGACCCGGCGTGCGCACCTCGCCATCGAGATAGACACGCTTGCTGCGATAGGTCTGCACGCGCAGCGCGATCTGCGGCTTGCGCACATATTCGCCGAGACGCTTCGTCAGCAGCGCGCGCGCCTGCGCCTCGGTCAGCCCCGCCACGTGCACGAGGCCGGCATACGCGAACTGCACGTTGCCGTTTGCGTCGACCGTGTAGCCGGTCGCGACCGAACTGGCACCGACACCGTCGCCGCCCGCCGTCGTCTGCGTCGTCGGCAGGTTCAGTTCGGGGTGGTCCCATACGACGATGCCGAGCACGTCGCCGGGGCCGATCGTGTACGGCTTCGGCTTGCCGAACAGCTGGCGGATTTCCGCATCGACATCGGCCGGCCGGCTCGCATGCTGCTGCGCGACGAACGCCGGCGTGATTTCGATCAGCTCCTCGCTCGACACGTTCTGCACACCGTCGAGGCCGCCCGCGCCCGATGCATCGGCGCTCACGCGCGCATTCGCGTCACGGTCGGCAGGCGCCCGGTACGTCATGCCCGGCGACAACGCACATGCGCTCAATGCGCACGCGGCCGCCACGATCGCCATGCGCGACAGCCACGGTGCGCGACGGGTGCCGGCCATGCGTGCCTGCAACGCTCCGTGCGTCGATTCGGGTTGCGTGGTGATTGACATCGTGCCCTTCCAAAACTGTGCGGTAACCCGCCGAACGCGGCGAATTCCGGCATTACGCTTGCCGGCGCGGCTCGCATCACGGTGCCACGCCTCCCTCTACACCGCACGTCAAACCGTACGATTCGTCATGAACTGCTCTTCGTCGCTTTCGTTACTCGTCTGCATCGCCTCGGCCGGCATCGTCCGCGCCGTCGATGCGCAGACGTTGCCCGCCGTCCCGGCCAACGCGCCAACGTTCGCATCGGCGGCGGCGCTCCCGCCCGTACCGCTGCAGCGATCGGCGCAAGCCGCCGCGACAAGCGACGCCGTCGAACCCGCTGCAGCCGCCTCCGGAGTCGCGATGTCCGCTTCCGCGCGTCCCGTCGCCAGCACCGCCGTCCAGCCCGAAACGCGCGCTCGCGGCGCGCTGCGCCGGCCGCTCGTGCCGGGGCGGCCGCATCGCCCGCAAGCGGCCAGTGCACCCGCCGACGACGTATGGCGCAGCGACAGGTTGTATGCGTCGCCCTACGCGAAGTCGCCCTATGAGCAACCGGACGATCCGGACTGAAGCATCCCGGCCGGTCATGCCTCGGCATGACCGGCGATGCACCGATACGGAATTGGACACCACGGCGAACGGCACGTCTGTGAGGGACCCCACCGAACGCCGATCTTCATGCGTAGAGGGGATCGCACCCCGATGCGCCGCCGCGTGCGACGCGGCGCGCATCACGACCGGCCGACGGACACGCTCGTGTACGATCGCGCGGCCGCTTCCGGTGCGGCCGGATCGGCGACGCGCGCGACCGGCCGGATCGCGTCGCGACCGAGCGCCTGCATGCACCGGTCGATCACGATGTCCGTGCCCACCGCGCCGTACACCGCATGGTCGACCTGCGGCTCGAGGTACAGACGCACGTGACGCGAGCACCGGAACGCGCGCTCGATTGCACCGAAGTGACGCCGGACATCGTCGATGCCGGGATCAAGCGCGCCGTACACCAGCGTCGTCCATACGTTGCGCTGCGCAAGCTCGTGCATCACGCCGCGCGGCGTGCCGATGCCCGGCTTCCAGCCGGCGCGCGCGACAAGCGCCTTCGCCGGCACGCTGACCCGCGCGATCGCATTCGCGGCCACCGCCCGCACGATCGGCCGCAGGTCGCGCCGATCCCGCACGAGGCGCTTCCATTTCTGCCAGTCGCGCACCGAAAGCCAGTAACCGCGCACCGAGTTGTTCCGCTGCTTCTGCACTGCCTCGAGCGAGAGTCCGGCCGGCCACACGAAGCGGGCGAGATTGATCGCGATCACGCCGCCGAGCGACGGCGTCTTCACGGCCGCATGCAACGCCGCATAGGCGCCGGAACAAATGCCCGCCGCGGCCACCTCCGGGTGACCGAGCGCGCGCAGCCAGTCCGCGGCAGCGGCCACGTCGTCGCTCGACCGCGCCGAATACACGACGCCCGACTGGTCGTCCAGCGCGGCGGGCCCGCTATCGCCGACGCCATGCACGTCGATCCGCAGTGTCGTCACGCCGGTGCGTGCCAGCGCGCGCGCGAGGCGCACGCTGAAGCGCCCTTCGCCGCTGCGCGGGTTCGTCGACGTGTTCGCGATCACGAGCGCCGGGCCGACCGGATTCGCCGGCCGCGTGTCGGCGGGACGGCACAGCACGCCGACGAGCCGGTCCGGACCGACCGCGACGACCTGCTCGGTCATGTCGTGTAGGTCCAGCGCGACGGCCGACTCGCCATTCCACGCCGAATCCGTTTGCATCGGGGTTTCGGCGCCAGCCGACATACGCGGCGCGCGTTCGGCGATCCAGTTCGCGAGCGTGTCGATCGCCGCGAGCGGCAAGCGCGAGCGCGTGCCGTCCAGCATCGTCGTCGGCCATTCGCGGAATTCATCGCTCGCCACGTCCACACCGCGCTCGAACAGCGCTTCGCGCAATGCCGGCCCGTCGCCCTGATCGGGCTGGATAAGCAGCATCGCGCCAGGCAATGTCGGCGCATCGCGCACGACGTCGCACAGATCGACCGCCTTCAGCGCATCGACGAAGTCGTCGGGAAACCGGTGTCCGAGCACGTTCATGCACGGTTCGTCGCGATGCGCGGCGCGGATCGCGGGCGACGTGATATCGAGCCACTGGCGATGCACGAACGACAGCTCGCGCAGGTAGGCGCGACCGCGCACGACCGGCGCCAGCGCCACCAGTGCGTCGACGCGCGGCGCCGGGCGCGGGCCCACGCCCGCGGCGGCCAGCATCGCGAACAACGCGCCCGCACGGATCCCGACGAGCGTCAGCGTGGTTACGCCAACCTGATCGCGCAACAGGTCGATCGCGTCGTGAATGCTGGCGATGCTCGCGACATACCGACCAGCGTCGCGATCGTCGCCCGCCGAGTCGCCGGTGCACGGGTAGTTGAATCGCAATACCGTGACACCCTCGCGGGCCAGCCGCTCTGCGATCGCCCGCATGAGCTTGTGCGTCCACGATGCCTCGTGACCCAGCGACTCGCACAGGATCACGCCTTGTGTCGTATGTCCTTCGTGCAGCCACCCCACGCAGCTGCCGAACGTTATCGGCTTCAATCGGTACTCCTCGGCTCGGTATTTGTTATCGGATGCGGACACGCGTCCGGCGGCACACCGGAATCGGCCACTCCACGGTCGTGTGACCGCTCTACGGCGCACGGCCTTCACGCAACGGACCTCCGCCGCGCCCCTGCGCAACCCGTCCCTTCGCGATGCGTTGCCCTGCCCCGTTGCCTGGCGGCGGCAGGTTGCCGGCCCGAGTCGTCGTCAAGCCATGTCTGCCGCGCACGCAAACAGTCGTTCGATTAGAGCACTCGGCCCGAGCGCCCTTCGGTGCGCCAGCTTACAAATGCATTCATTACCGTGGCGATACAACGAGGCGCCCGCTGTTCCGATTCGCGCCGCGCGTGTGCGCCGAATCCGCGAAAGGTAGGCTCGCGAACACAGTCGTCCCGCTCGCCCCGTATCATGACCGCCATGCGATGTGGCCGTGTCCGGCATCGCCGGACGAAACCGGCGCCAGCCGGAACGGGCCGCGAACCCACGCAGCCGGGTCAGCGCCGACCGGCCGCGCGAGCGCACGGCGGCCCGCACCTCGCCACCCTGCGACACCCACGGCGCCGACCAAGCGAATGTCAAACCTCAAGAAGAATTTCCTGCTGCTGCTGACGCTGCAGATTTCGATGTATGCGGTGCCGCTGCTGATCGCACCGTTGCTCACGCACGCGCTGGGCCCGGAAGGCTACGGGCAGCTCGCGTTCTCGCTCGCGGTCATCGCGTACCTCACCAACTGTACGAGCTACAGCTTCGACCTGACCGCCACGCCGCGCATCGCGCTCGCGCGCGACGACCGCGCCGAACGCTCCCGCATCTTCTGGGCGACGCTGTATGCGCAGATCGGCATCGCGGTGATCTGTTTCATCGTGCTGGTCGGGCTGATCGTGCTGGTCGGCCGCTTCGGCGAAGACCGCGACCTGCTGCTGATCGGCTTCGGGATGGTGGCCGGCGTGGCGTTCACGCCGGGCTGGTATTTCCAGGGCATGGAGAAGTTGCGCGCGCTGAGCGTGATCCTGTTCGTTGGCCGCATCCTGAGCCTGCCCGCGATGTTCGCGCTCGTGCACAGCCCGGCGGACATCGACCGCGCGATGATCGTCAACGCGGCCGTCCCGACGCTGTCAGCGCTCGTACTGGCCGTCTATCTGTATGCCCAGCGCGAAATCGACTTCGTTCGCGTAGGTTTCGCCGACATCGCCGAATCGCTGAAAGGCGGCTGGCAGGTGTTCCTCGCATCGACGTCGATCGCGTTCTATGCGTCGACCAACACCGTGCTGCTCGGCTTCGTGTCGGGCAACGTCGCGGCCGGCTACTTCGCCGCCGGCGACAAGCTGATCCGCGCGGCGCTCAGCATGCTCCAGCCGCTGAAGGCCGCCACCTATCCTCGCATCAGCTATCTGATGCGGCATGCGCGAAACGACGCGTTCTCGTTCCTGCGCAAGCTGTTCGTGGTGCAGGTCGCGATGGTGCTCGGCATCTCGCTCGCGATCTTCTTCGGCGCGCCGCTCGCCGTGCGCATCCTGTACGGCCCTTCGTACGAACCGACGGTCCAGGTGCTGCGCTGGATGGCCTTCATTCCATTCATGGCCGGGATGACCGACCTCTTCGGTGTGCAGACGATGCTGCCGCTCGGAATGAAGTCCGAATTCACGCGTGTCCTGATGTCATCGGGCATTCTGAACATCGTGCTCGTGCCGGTGCTCGCGAAGTACTTCGCCGAACTGGGCGCCGCCGCCGCCGTGCTGACGGCCGAGGCTGCGGTCGCAGCGGCGCTCGCGACCGTCGTCTATCGTGCCGGGATTCCGCTGCCGGGCAGTCCCGTCGCTCGGCGCGGTTAGCTGGCGCAGCGTCCGTGCTGCCGGTTTTCCCCGAGGCGACCGGAATTCGACGGGGTTCCATTCGATGCACACGCAACGAATCCCCCACAAGCCTCCCGTCGCCGCCCCCGATCCGCCTCCCCTCGAAACGACCGCCCGCGGGTACTTCTTACCCTGCTGCACACGCACAATCAGGAACGCTTACCGGCTTTTCCCCACATCGCACACCCGCATCGAAAAAAGATCATACGTATCAGTAGAAACACCGATGCTGTAGTCAAACTACATTCGTACGATTGGCCACTGCAGAGAATCGCTACATCCGATTCGGCAGTGTCGGACGGTCCGCGTCGCCGTCCGCGTTGTTCGATCGGGCCCAACCGGCCGTAACGATTCCCCGCCTGGCCTGGCATGCCGACGCGCAACTACCCTGCATCGCCAGCCGAATGCGTCCGGTGCGAATCCACCGGACGTGCGCAGCTCCAGACATCATCCGAACAACAACCGGCAATACGATCATGGAGAGCAACATGCGGGACAAACACTGGCCGGCCGTCGTGCTGGCAGCGACCCTCTGCACCACCGCCTACGCAGGCAACGCCGATTTCAATTCACAGGGCGACGCCGCCGACGCATTCGCGTCGTCCGCCGCGCAGCGGCGCGCCGACGTCCTCGTGCGCAAGATGACGCTCGACGAGAAACTGCAGTTCATCCATTCGCAATACGAAATGTCGAAGGTGCCGAACGGCGGTGCCGGCTACATCCAGGGCGTGCCGCGGCTCGGCATTCCCGATCTCAACATGGTCGACTCCGCGACCGGCTCCGGCAGCACGTCGCTCGCGAGCACGACCTTCCCCGCCACGATCGCCGTCGCCGCGAGCTGGGATCGCCGCCTGTCGTACGACTACGGCAAGCAGGTTGCGATCCAGTTGCGCGCGCAAGGGTTCGGCATGGGTCTCGGCGGCGGCACCAATCTCGCGCGCGAGCCGCGCGGCGGCCGGCTGTTCGAGTATCTCGGCGAGGATCCGTTGCTCGCAGGCGACCTGCTCGCGGAGCGCACGCTCGCCACGCAGCGGCAGAAGGTCATCGCGACCATCAAGCACTATGCCGGCAACGAACAGGAGCATGGCCGGATGGGCGGCAACACGCAGATCGACGAACGCACGCTGCGCGAGCTCTACCTGCTGCCGTTCGAGATCGCCGCGAAGCGCGGGCAGCCCGGCAGCGTGATGTGCAGCTACAACCGCCTGAACGGCGCATACGCGTGCGAGAACACGCATCTGCTGAACGACGTGCTGAAGAACGAATGGGGCTTCCAGGGCCAGGTGCAATCCGACTGGGGCGCGACGCACAGCACGGCCGCCGCGATCAACGCCGGGCTCGACGAGGAAGAAGACGTCGGCCCGTCGGTCTACCTGACGCCGGCGGCCGTCAAGCAGGCGATCGCGAACGGCTCGGTATCGACCGCGCGCCTCGACGACATGGTGCGCCGCAAGCTCGCGGTGATGATCCGCGTCGGCGTGATGGACGATCCGGCCAAGGGCGGCGGCACGATCGATTTCGCGGCCGCGAACCGGTTCGCGCAGAGCGTCGCCGAGCAGTCGATCGTACTGCTGAAGAACGACGGCAACCAGTTGCCCTTGGCGGCGGCGGCCTTGTCGCGCATCGCGGTGATCGGCGGCCACGCCGACGCGGCCGTGCTGTCGGGCGGCGGCTCGGGCAACACGCGCGATCCGGTCACCGGTTCGTTCGCGGGCTGCGGCGGCCTGACGTTCGGGGCGTCGACCGGCTGCAGCTGGTGGCGCAATCCGTGGCTCAAGGTCGACGTGCCGATCGTCGCGGCGATCCGCGCGCTCGCGCCGGCGGCACAAGTCACGTTCGCGGGCAACAGCGACCAGCAGTCGCCGTTCCGCGCGTACACGCAGCAGGAAATCGACCAGGCCGCGGCGCTCGCGGGCCGCTCGGACGTCGCGATCGTCGTGGTCGCGCAGCCGGCCGGCGAGGATTTCGGCGATCTGCAAAGCCTGAGCCTCGCGAATCCGTCGAATCAGGATGCGCTCGTCGAAGCGGTCGCGCGGGCGAACCCGCACACGATCGTCGTCGTCCAGAGCGGCAACCCGGTGCTGATGCCGTGGAAGGACAACGTGTCGGCAATCGTCGAGGCGTGGTATCCGGGCGAAGGCGGCGGCAAGGCCATCGCGAACGTGCTGTTCGGCGCGGTCAACCCGTCTGGCAAGCTGCCCGTCACGTTCCCGGCGCGCGACCAGGACACGCCGACGTGGGGGCAAGGCGGCGCATTCGACAACGACCCCGTCTACGCGGAGAAGCTGAACATGGGCTACCGCTGGTACGACGCTCGCAACATCAAGCCGATGTTCGAATTCGGCCACGGGCTGTCGTACACGCACTTCGCGTATTCCGGGTTGTCGGTGTCGCGGCAACGGGACGGCTCGCTGAGCGTCGCGTTTACCGTGCGCAACGACGGGCGTGTCGCCGGCGCGGAAACGCCGCAGGTCTATCTCGGCGTGCCGTACAAGGACGAGCCGCCGAAGCGGCTGGTCGGCTGGGAAAAGATCCGGCTGAACCCGGGCGAGGCACGGCATGTCCGCGTGACCGTGTCGCCGCGGATGCAGAGCGTGTGGGATACGTCGCGCAATGGCTGGAAGGTCGTGCCGGGCGGGACGGTGTATGTCGGCGCGTCGTCGCGCGATATCCGGCTGCAGGGTAGCTAGGCAGCCGGCCTGACGATGCCGGTGTCGGGTGGAACGCCGCCCGACACCCGCGCACAACGCGTCGATTCGTACGATTAAAGAGGCGCCACCGGCTGGCAAACGATGCACAATCGCCGCGTTTCGTTCACATTGTCGACCAGGTGTCGGCAATGCGTGCGCGATGCGCACATGAATGAAAACCGGGAATGCCATCCATGCCCGGATTGACTTGCTCGTGCGCCCCGTTCGGCTACGATGTGAACGTGCGATTTACCGGACTTCGTGCCGGCCGCCCACCGCACGAATGTGATAGCGTAGTGAAGCCGCAGCACGGTCTCGTCGCCGATGGTCGGAGAAGAACATGTCGGCAGGTCCGCGGGCGCGCTTCGTCGTCAGTCGTCATTGCAAAGGAGTTCTCCTATGTGGACCAAACCTGCCTACACTGATCTGCGACTCGGTTTCGAAGTCACGATGTACGTGTCGAATCGCTGATTCGGGCACGCCATCCGGAAAGGAAAGCCTCGGTCTGCCGAGGCTTTTTCTTTGCTTCGCACCCCGGCCCCTCGTCGCACCGACATGCTCATACACATCCTCGGATCCGCCGCGGGCGGCGGCTTTCCGCAATGGAACTGCAACTGTGCGAACTGCGCGGGTTTTCGCGCGGGCACGATCGACGCGCAGGCCCGCACCCAGTCGTCGATCGCGCTGTCCGACGACGGCACGAACTGGGTGTTGTGCAACGCGTCCCCCGACATTCGCGCGCAGCTGCAAGCCTTCCAGCCGTTGCAGCCGGGCCGCGCGCTGCGCGACACCGGCATCGCCGCCGTCGTGCTGATGGACAGCCAGATCGACCATACCGCCGGCCTGCTGAGCCTGCGCGAAGGCTGTCCGCTGCAGCTGTGGTGTACCGACATGGTCCACCATGACCTCGTCAGCGGCTTTCCGCTGTTCAACATGCTCGCGCACTGGAACGGCGGGCTGGTCTGGAACCGCATCGTGCTCGGCGACAGCTTCACCGTGCCGGCCTGCCCGAACCTGCGCTTCACGCCGCTGCCGCTGAGCAGTGCGGCGCCACCCTATTCGCCGCATCGCTTCGATCCGCATCCCGGCGACAACATCGGCCTGCTCGTCGAGGATCGCCGCACCGGCGGCACGTTGTTCCATGCACCCGGGCTCGGCACGGTGGACGACGCGCTGCTGCAACGGATGAACGACGCGGACTGCGTGCTCGTGGACGGCACGCTGTGGGACGACGATGAGATGCTGCGACGCGGCGTCGGTGTACGCACCGGCCGCGAAATGGGTCATCTCGCACTGAACGGTCCGGGCGGCATGCTCGACGTGCTGGCCCGGGTGCCGGGCCCGCGCAAGGTATTGATTCACGTCAATAACACCAATCCGATCCTCGACGAAGGTTCTCCCGAACGCGCGGAATTGCGGCAGCGCGGGATCGAGGTCGCCTTTGACGGGATGGACATCGTGCTATAAAAAACGCATGGTCCCGCTTCCGCGACGCACATCGTGACGCATACGACGTCGATTGCGGTACGACGCACGCCCTTCCAGTGTCCCCAACGTCATGGAACCGTCGATGAGCCAACCCGCTCTCACTCCCGCCCAGTTCGAGCAGGCGCTGCGTGCCAAGGGCGCCTTCTATCACATCCACCACCCGTACCACGTCGCGATGTTCGAAGGCCGCGCGACCCGGGAGCAGATCCAGGGCTGGGTCGCGAACCGCTTCTACTATCAGGTCAGCATTCCGCTGAAGGACGCGGCGATTCTCGCGAATTGCCCCGACCGCGAGGTTCGCCGCCAGTGGGTCCAGCGCCTGATCGATCACGACGGAACCGCCGGCGACGAAGGCGGTATCGAGGCGTGGCTGAGGCTCGGTGAAGCGGTCGGGTTGGACCGCGCGCAGTTGCGCTCGCAGGAACGCGTGCTGCCCGGCGTGCGTTTCGCCGTGGACGCCTACGTGAATTTCGCGCGCCGCGCGAACTGGCAGGAAGCTGCGAGCAGCTCGCTCACGGAACTGTTTGCGCCGCAGATCCACCAGTCGCGCCTCGACACCTGGCCGCGCCACTACCCGTGGATCGATCCGGACGGCTACGCGTATTTCCGCACGCGCCTCGGTCAGGCGCGCCGCGACGTCGAGCACGGGCTCGACATCACGCTGCGGCATTACACGACCTACGAGAGCCAGCAGCGGATGCTGGATATCCTGCAGTTCAAGCTCGACGTGCTGTGGACGATGCTTGACGCGATGTCGATGGCCTACGAACTGCACCGGCCGCCTTATCACACCGTCACCGACCAGCCGGTCTGGCACAAGGGAATCGCACCATGAATTTCGACAGGAATCGCGTGCCGCGCTGGCGGCCGGGTTTTCGCTTCCAGTTCGAGCCGGCCCAGCATGCGCACGTGCTGCTGTACCCCGAAGGCATGGTCAGATTCAACGAAAGCGCGAGTGCGATCGGCGGGCTGATCGATGGCACGCGCACCGTCGCGGACATCGTTGCGCATCTCGAACGGCAATTCCCCGACGTGCCCGAACTCGGTACCGACGTCGAGGATTTCATGGAGACCGCCCGTGCCCAACACTGGATCGAACTCGCGTGAGCCGGTGACGCCCGACGCCGCGCGGGCGGCAACCGGATTGCCGCTGTGGCTGCTGGCCGAACTGACGTACCGGTGCCCGCTGCAGTGCCCATACTGCTCGAATCCGCTCGATTTCTCGCGCCAGGGCGCGGAGCTCGACACGGCACAGTGGTTCAGGGTCATGGCCGAAGCGCGCGAGATGGGCGCCGTGCAGATCGGCTTCTCGGGCGGCGAACCGCTCGTCCGTCCGGATCTTGCCACACTGATCGGCGAGGCGCGCCGCCTCGGTTACTACACGAACCTGATCACGTCGGGTATCGGCCTGACCGAACAGAAGATCGATGCGTTTCGCCAAGCCGGCCTCGATCACATCCAGATCAGCTTCCAGGCGAGCGACGCGACGGTCAACGACATGCTGGCCGGATCGGAAAAGGCATTCGCCCACAAGCTCGCGATGGCCCGCGCGGTCAAGGCGCACGGCTATCCGATGGTGCTGAACTTCGTCACGCACCGCCACAACATCGACGACATCGACCGCATCATCGAGCTGTGCATCGCGCTCGACGCGGACTACGTCGAGCTCGCGACGTGCCAGTATTACGGATGGGCCTACCTGAACCGTCAGGCGCTGCTCCCCACCCGCGCACAGCTCGAGCGCGCGGAGCGCATCACGAACGCGTATCGGGCGAAGCTCGCCGCCGCGAACAACCCATGCAGGCTGATCTTCGTCACGCCCGACTATTACGAGGAGCGGCCGAAGCCCTGCATGAGCGGCTGGGGCAGCCTGTTCCTGATCGTCACGCCGGACGGCACCGCACTGCCGTGCCACGGCGCGCGGCAACTGCCGATCGCCTTTCCGAACGTGCGCGATCACGACCTGCGACACATCTGGTACGAATCGTTCGGCTTCAACCGCTTCCGCGGCGACGACTGGATGCCCGAACCCTGCAAGTCGTGCGACGAGAAGAAGAAGGACTTCGGCGGGTGCCGATGCCAGGCGTATCTGATGACGGGCGATGCAAGCCTCACCGATCCCGTCTGCGGCAAGTCGCCTCATCACGGCCTGATCGAGAAAGCACGCGAGGCCGCGCTCGCGCCGCTGCAACCCATGACGCAACTCGTGTTTCGCAACGTACGCAATTCGCGTGAATTGACGAAGACCTGAACGGCGCCGCGCGCTCGCCGCCGATCGCCGGTGTTTCCTGATTTGGAACGCAATGTTCGCGCATCGCGTCGGGCCGGCTCACTATAATTCGTTCGATCGAAAGCGATCGTCAGACCCATTACCGGAGCAGACCATGAACGACCTTCATATCGTCGCCGTGCTGTACGCCAAGGCGGGGCAGGAGGCGCAATTGCGCGAAGACCTGATCGCCCTTGCCGGTCCGTCGCAGAATGAAGAAGGCAATCTGCGCTACGAGGTGCATGTCGACAGCGAAGATCCGCGCCGGTTCGTTTTTGTCGAACATTGGGCAGATCCCGCCCTGCGCGAAAAGCATCACACGCAAGGCGCACACATCCTGAATTTCCACGCCAACGGCGTGAAGAATGTCGAGCGCTCGGAAGTCTTCAAACTGTCTCGCCTCGCCTGACCCTCCTTTCCCGCGCTGACCACCGTTTCATGCGCGTGCGCGCGACGCCGGACATCTCGCCGCGCGCCGCGTCGTCGCCCCGGATTCAGCGAGGAGCGACGCGGTGTCCGGCAACCCATCGAATCCGTTTTTGCAACGTTGCGCACCGACGGCCCGTCACGCGCCGGCTACCGCCCATGGCGCGGCAGCGAGGCGCTCCGCCAGATAGTCCAGGAACGCGGTCACGCGCAACGGCCGCAAGCTGCTCGGCGGCGTCACGAGATTCACGCCCACCGGATCGATCCGCCACTCGGGCAATACGTCCACCAGTTCGCCTCGCATCAACGCGTCCCTGACGACGAACTCGGGTTGCAACGCGACGCCCCGGCCAGCCAGCAGCGCGGGAACGATCACGTCGGCGCTGTTGCTGCGGATGATGCCGCGCACCGTGACTGCGAACGCGTCTCCGCACGTATGACGGAATTGCCATAGCTCGGGCGTCGCCAAGCCCGTGTAGACGAGACACGCATGCCGGGCCAGGTCGCGAGGATGCGTCGGTCGCCCCCATCGTTTCAGATAGGCCGGCGAAGCCACCAGCGGGTGATTCACCGCACAGAGCCGGCGCGCCCGCAGCGACGAATCGGCGAGTTCCGCGATGAGCACCGCCACGTCGAACCCGCCGCCGACCACATCGACGATGCGGTCGGTGACGCAAAGGTCGATCTCCACCTGCGGATAGCGTTCGAGAAAGGCGGGGATCAACGGCGCGACGTGGCGGCTCGCGAACGACATCGGCACGGCAACGCGCACCAGACCGCGCAGTTCCGTCGCGTGCGACGACGCCTCGGTCTCCGCCGCCGCGGCTTCGCTGAGAATGCGAATCGCTCGCGATTTGGCGATTTCGCCGGCGGCCGTCAGCGAAACCTGACGCGAGTTTCGATAAAAGAGCGCCGTGCCGAGCCGGCGTTCGAGTCGGGAAATGGCTTTCGACACGGTCGGCTGCGAGAGGTCGAGCGCCTCCGCGGCCCTGACGAAAGAGCCCGTTTCGAGCACGTGCGCGAAAATCGCCCACGCCTCGAGGTCAGGAAGTATCTGCATCAGACAGCAAGCCTCCGGTTGGCCGATCCGGCCGGTTTCCTGCCGATACCGGTGCCGCGCCCTGCAGCGTTCGCGCTGCATGAGCACCGCCGCCGACACCGGCTGCGCGATGTGCACACCGCTAGAAAAGCGTATGAAGGCCGATGCGGGCAATGGCCTGGTTCGCGCCGGACGACGCGCCATCCGGATCCATCACACCGTTGATTTGCGCCCGGGCACCGCTGCTTGCCCGCTGCCACACACCGGTCGCGTACACCATCGTTCGCTTCGACAGCGTGTACTGCACCGTCGCCGTGACCTGGTGAGCGTGGTCGTTGTCGAGCGCCGCATTGCCCTTCATGTACATGTAATCCGCGCCGATCCTGACCGGACCGGAGAGTTGCCAGGTACCGCCCGACTCGGCCATCCACACCGAGCCACCGGACGCAGCGTTATGAACGGTCGTCACCAGCGCGCTCAGGTTCGCCCGTCCGATCCGGTAGTGCGCCCCTGCGCCCCAGTTACGCACACTCGTCGCGACGGAGCCCGGCTGTGCGCCATATTTCTCGTTGGTGTACGCGGCGGCGGCGCCGAACGGTCCAGCCTCGTAGTCGAGACTGGCGCTCACCGTATTGCCCGCGCCGATCGAGCCCGGCACGCCGCCGAACGCATAAAGCGCACCCGCCTTCAGCCCATGGATGACCGGGCTCACGAACTTGACGGCGTTCGCTACACGCTGACTGCCCGCCATCCGGTCCCAGTCGAACGCGCCGGTCGGGTTGCCGGGCAGCGCGAGCTTGCGAAAGGGTCCGTTGCGCAGGTTGTACAGTCCGGCGACATCGGCCGCCGCGTCAGTGCCGCTGAAGAACAGCGTATCGGCCATGAATTCATACTGGTTGCCGAACGTCAGCGTGCCCAGCCGGTCGTTCTGCACACCGACGTACGCGGTACGCGCGAACAGGCCATTGCCGATCAGCGCGCCGGTACCCGGTGAAATCTGGCTGACCAGCTGGAAAATGACCTTTGAGCCACCGCCGACATCTTCGCTTCCGCGCAAGCCGAGCAGGCTCGGCGTAAAAATCCCGTCGTCGAATTTCGCATTGCCGTGGCCGCCTTCGTTACTGACGTAACTCAGTCCCACGTCGAGCGCGCCGAACAACGTGACACTGCTCTGCGCGCACGCGATCGGCACATGCGCAATCATCAACAGGGCCGGGGCATAGAGACGCTTTCCGAACATGAACCGCCTTCTTCATTGCTTCGCAATCCGAATCACAACGACCGGACCTTTCAATCATCCCGCGCAATGCAGGTAGGCACGCGCACGCCGCCGTCATGCCCGATCGCGCGACAGGCGGCACGCATCGACGGCACGAGTCTAGCGCACGGAATGACGCTTCGACGTTCGGCCCGCGAGAACACAATGTTCTGCATCTCCCGGCTACGCAACGCATCGCGGTTCGCCTACACTCGTTCGGTGCATCGGCAGATGCGCCGCGATTCGAGCCACGACCCGAGCCGCGATCCGTCGCCGACGAGAATCGATTGCGCATGCGATCGCGACACCCTCCGCCGCGCCCGATGCTTCGCGCTCAGGTCGAGCCGACCGGCGCACGCCAGGTCCCCACTTGCCAGGCCCGGAACTCCTTCCTCCGGCTTTCGTCCTCCGGAAAGTCCAGACCGCGCTTCACGTCCGATGTTTGAACCCGGGCGAAGCGCTCCATTAAGCGATCGTCACCCGGCGGTCGCGTTCGTCGCACGCGTTTTCACGCTCCGGAGCGGCCGGCGCGGCAACCGCGCCGAATCTCTCGACGCGCGCCACGGTAAAATTCCGTCGTGACCCGTTGCTCATCCCGTTCAGGCGCCCTGCCGGGCCTGCTGCGGCATGCATCGCCTGCCATCAGGAGCGCGCCGCACAGGAGCCCCTATCTCCTTGATTCCTATACATTCACCGTTTCCCGGAACATGACTTACTCGCTTGCCACCCTGTACACCCGGGAACTCGAGATCCGCAAGAGCCGCTTCATCGCGTTCGCGATCCCCGTCGAGGACCGCGATGCCGCGATGCAGGCGCTGCAGCGCCTGCGCGACGAACACCCGGCGGCCACCCACGTGTGCTGGGCCCTGCTCGCCGGCGGCCAGTCCGGCATGTCCGACGACGGCGAACCGTCGGGCACTGCCGGCCGACCGATCCTCGAAGTGCTGCGTCATCACGATCTCGACGGCGTGCTCGGCGCGGTAGTCCGCTACTACGGCGGCGTGAAGCTCGGCGCGGGCGGCCTGGTGCGCGCCTATACGGATGCGATCGCGTCGGCGCTGCTCGACGCCGAGCGCGTCGAACGCATTCGCCACACGCGGATCGCGATCGAAATCGGCTACCCGGACGAAGCGCGGGTGCGCCGCTGGATCGAGCAGGCGGGTTACGCGCTGGTGGACAGCGCGTACGGGATGACGGTGAAGCTCGTGATCAAGCTGCCGGAAACGGCCGAGGCAGCAGCGAAGACCGAACTGTTCGACCTGACGCAGGGGCGCTCGGGCTTCCCCGACCTGTGAGGATCGGGCAACCCGCCCGGCCTCGCCGCCACGGGTTTCACACAGATTCCCGTGAAAATTCAGATGCGTCCGATAGAAAACCCGCGCGCCGAAGCTTAATCTCCTCCGTGTTCCTCGCGACGCGTCCTGCAAACGCCTGGCCGGGCGTGCAGACATGCGGCACACCGCGCGTCGCCAACGATCGCCAACAATCAGAATTCAGCTACGGGGATATCGGACGCATGCAACTGCAAAAACTGCAAGCCCAGCTCGCGGAACTCGATCGACGCATCCGGGTGGCGCGCCGCCGCGAACGCCAAGCGGCACTGGTGCAGGTACGCCAGCTCGTGACGGACCATGCGCTGACCGCGCGGGAAATCTTCGGGCAGGGTTACAGCGATCGCGTAAAGCTGTTCACGATGGGCACGAAATATCGCGATCCGGCGACGGGCGCGACCTGGAGCGGCCGCGGTCGTGCGCCCGCCTGGATCGCCGGGCGCGACCGCGCCGCGTTCCTGATCCGGGATTAACGCGCGCCGCGTTGCACGGCGCGCCTCCGTGGTCGATGCAGTCGACCCGAACCGCTCAATAAACGTCCGGGACGATCATGCTGTCCGGCGTCGGACGGCGAATGTAGTCCTCGTGATGCTCGCGCTGAGGCAGATCGATCGTCGGCCGCGGCACCTCGTGATACGGCACCTGGGTCAGCAGGTGATGGATGCAGTTCAGGCGCGCGCGCTTCTTGTCGACCGCCTGCACGACCCACCACGGCGCCTCGGGGATGTGCGTGCGCAGCATCATCTCTTCCTTCGCGGCCGTATACGCTTCCCAGCGGCGGCGGCTCTCGAGATCCATCGGGCTCAGCTTCCACTGCTTCAACGGATCCTCGATCCGGCTCTGGAAGCGCAGCTCCTGCTCATGGTCGGTGATCGAGAACCAGTACTTGACGATCTGGATCCCGCTGCGCACGAGCATTTTCTCGAACTCGGGCACCGAGCGGAAAAACTCCTCGTATTCGTCGTCGGTGCAGAAATTCATCACGCGCTCGACGCCTGCGCGGTTGTACCAGCTGCGATCGAACAGCACGATCTCGCCGCCGGCGGGCAGATGCGCGACATAGCGCTGGAAATACCATTGCGTGCGTTCGCGATTGTTCGGAGCCGGCAGCGCCGCCACGCGGCACACGCGCGGATTCAGGCGCTGCGTGATGCGCTTGATCGCACCGCCCTTGCCTGCAGCGTCGCGCCCCTCGAAAATCACGACGAGCCGGTGCCCCGTGCTCACGACCCAGTCCTGCAGCTTCACGAGTTCGCCCTGCAGCCGGAACAGCTCGCGGAAATACTGCTTGCGCGCTTCGCGGCGCTCCGGCGAGAACAGCAGATCCTCGTCGTTGTCGAAGCGGCGGTCGTCGAGCTCCATTTCGAGTTCTTCGTCGTACGCGTCGACGAGGTCTTCCTCAAAACGGCGCTGGCGCGATTCGAGCGATGCCGTATCGGTGAAGTCGTCGGACTCGGTGCGGGTATCGTTATCGCCCATGGGGCCTCCTTCCTTCAATTGGCGCAGCCAAACACCACCATTATCCCAGCGTCTCGCGTCAAATTGATGAAAAAGGGGTCGATCCGCCCCTCAGAAGCGGAATCCGGGCCGCGCTCGCCGAGAGCGTACTTGAACGCGGTCTAACCGCTCCCGAGCAGAACGGGAGCGCACATGCGCCGCTGACGCGGTGACGCCCGCCCGCTGGCGATGCATCAACCGGGCGGCGGCAGCACGACCGTGTCCTCGGGCCCGAGCACGCGGCCGTCCTGCGAGCGAAGCTCCAGTTTCCTGACGGGCAAGCCGGTCTTGCGGTCGACGAGAAGCACGTGCGCCTCGTCCGGTTCGAAGAAGAAATCCTCGCCCCACTGCCGCAGCGCGACGAGCAGCGGAAACAGGCCTCGCCCCTTTTCGGTCAGTACGTATTCGTGATGTGCGCCGCCGTCCGCGGCCGGCACCATGTCCATGATTCCGTGCGCGACGAGGTTGCGCAAACGCGCGGCGAGGATGTTCTTCGCCAGGCCGAGATTTTTCTGGAATTCGCCGAAACGGCGCAGCCCGTCGAATGCATCGCGGACGATCAGCAGCGACCACCAGTCGCCAATCGCATCCAGCGGGCGGGCAACGCCGCAAGGGGAATCTTCGTGGGTGGTTCGTCTGGTCATCGATGGAAGTCGAACGGCGGATGGTGCCATGGGCAATGAAGGTTTCAATATAAAACCAACAATACTGAAAATCAATCGCCGTGCGTCCATTGTTCGAGGAGCACGAACGAAACCGGGTTCCTCATCGGAATTGGTTAGTCGGGGTTAGTCTGGTCATGCATTTCGATGCCAAAAATTGCCGAATTTTCGATTTTTCTTACCTGAAGTCATCCCGTCGTCGAGGCGTTCGACCGTGTCCTGATCATTCATTCAGTTGCAACTTGAAACCTCATGTCCTACGCTCCAAATGGTTTCAACATGAAACCACTATCCACGACCATACGAAGGAGCGCTCGATGATTTCATCCGATGCCACGTTCGACGGCACCTTTCCATTCGCTCCGCACTTCAGCGACGCGCCCGGTTTCCAGATGCACTACGTGGATGAAGGCCCGCGCGACGGCGAAACGGTTCTGTGCCTGCATGGCGAACCCACGTGGGGTTACTTGTTCCGCCACCTGATCGCGGCACTGAGCCCGACACACCGCATCGTCGTGCCCGACCACATGGGATTCGGCAAAAGCGCGACGCCGCAGGATCGCAACTACGGGTTGCAGGACCATATCGACAACCTGGAGCGCTTCGTTCTCGCGCTCGACCTCGAGCGCTTGACGCTCGTGATGCACGACTTCGGCGGCCCGGTCGGCATGGGGCTCGCCGCGCGGCACCCTGACCGGATCCGGCGCATCGTGTCGGCGAACGGGCCGACGCCGTTCGGCCAGCCCGATCTGGTCGAGCGCGTGACCGCGAACGGTCGCGACGCACCGTGGTTCCAGTGGATCGTGCGCGCGGCGGCAGACGACACACTCGAAACGGTGCTCGGGCAGCTAGGCTTCAACATCCTGAGTACGCTGAAGCTCAACGGTTTCGAGAATCATGCCGTCATCGACGATACCTGGATCGCCGCATACGGTGCGCCGTTCGCGCAACCGGCCGACTGTATCGGCGCGATCGGATGGGCGCGCGGATTTGCCGACGGCATGCACCGGTTCGAGGAGCCCGATGCTGCAGCGGTACGCGCGATACGCGACAAGCCCGCGCTCGCGATCTGGGGAGACGCCGATCGCACCCTCGGCGCCGAGCACTTCCTGCCGCTGTTCACTGCGCTGTTTCCGTCGGCGCCCGTCGAGCGGCTGGCCGGCGTCGGGCACTATTGCTTCGAGGATGCGCCCGACGCGGTGACCGACCGGATCGCCGGATTCATCCGCGCCACCGCCTGAGCGCGTTGCACCGCGCGTCCGAGCCATCCGACGCGGCTACCCGCCCGGCACCGGACTGCATGCCGGCCGCGGAACCGCGTGCGCGACCGCTTTCGCGCACGCGTCACTCACCCGCTACTCGACGTCACCGAATGATCCGCGTGACCCCGCGCCCACGCGGATCGGCCATCGCCTCCGGCGTCCTGCCGTCGATCTTGATCACCTGGATGTCGCCGCTGAAGTCCTGCCCCGTCAGCGTGTAGCCGCGGGCCTCGATCTGTTTCGCGAGTTCGCCTTCGATCGGGTGG
Source organism: Burkholderia sp. Bp8994 (assembly GCF_003853805.1). NCBI lineage: Bacteria > Pseudomonadati > Pseudomonadota > Betaproteobacteria > Burkholderiales > Burkholderiaceae > Burkholderia > Burkholderia sp. Bp8994. The sequence continues at coordinate 91,388 of NZ_QTQH01000001.1, read as the reverse complement.
TACGGCTCCCAGAAGATCGTGTTCGGCGGCAGCAGCTGATGGTGGAAACGCATCGCGCCGACGGCCTCCTTCAACGGCATCCTGAAGTCGTAGATGTTGTTGATCACCTGGAAGATCGACGTGAAGATCCGCGAGCCGCCCGGCGTGCCGATCACGAGCGACACCTTGCCGTCCTTCGTCATGATCGTCGGCGACATCGACGACAGCGGACGCTTCTTCGGCTCGATCGCGTTCGCGTCGCTGCCGACGACGCCGAACATGTTCGCGACACCCGGCTTCGCGGAGAAGTCGTCCATCTCGTCGTTCAGCACGATCCCGGTACCGTCGGCGACCACCCCCGAACCGAAATAGCCGTTGATCGTGTACGTGTTCGACACCGCGTTGCCCCACTTGTCGACGACCGAGAAGTGCGTCGTCTCCGCCTTCTCCGGCATCGACGTGCCGAGGCCCGGCTGCACGCTCTTCGTGTCCGACGGTTCCTTCGGATTGACCTCCGCCGCGCGCTTCGCGATATACGCGTCATCGGTCAGCTGCGCGACCGGCACCTTGTAGAAGTCGGGGTCACCGAGATACTGCGCGCGATCCGCGAACACGCGCTTCTCGATTTCCGCGACGAGGTGGATGTATTGCGGCGAGTTGAGCTTCACGCCCTCGAACTCCTGCTTGAGATCGGCCTTCATCTTCAGCAGCTGCACGAGGCCGATGCCGCCCGAGCTCGGCGGCGGCGCGGTGATCACGTCATAGCCGTTCCACTTCGCCTGCACCGGCTGGCGCCACACCGCGCGGTATTGCGCGAGATCCTCGGTGGTGATCAGCCCGTTGCCGTCGCCGGTCTTCATCGACGCGGCGATCAACTCGGCCGTCTTGCCCTTGTAGAATCCTTCCGCGCCGCCATCCGCAATGCGCGTGAGCACCGCCGCGAGATCGGGCTGCTTGAAGTTCGTGCCGGCCTTCATCGACGCGAAGTACTTGTCGAAGTTGGTCTTGCCGCCGAATTCCTTCGACGCGTCGACGCCGCGCTGCGCCAGCTGCTCGTCGACGACGAAGCCGTCGCGCGCATAGTGGATCGCCGGCGCGAGCACCTGCTTCCACTTCAGCTTGCCGAAACGCTTCTGCGCTTCCCACATGCCGGCGACCGTACCCGGCACGCCGGCCGCGCGCGGGCCGTACAGGCTCATGCCCTTGACGACGTTGCCGTCCTTGTCGAGATACATGTCCTTCGTCGCGGCGAGCGGCGCGCGCTCGCGATAGTCGATGAAATACGGCTTGCCGTCCTTGTAGATCGTCATGAAACCGCCGCCGCCGATGTTGCCGGCTTCCGGGTATGTAACCGCAAGCGTGAACGCGATCGCGACGGCCGCGTCGATCGCGTTGCCGCCTTCCTTGAAGATCCGCTCCGCGGCGTCCGCGCTGTACTTGTCGGCCACCGCAACCGCCGAGCTCGTCAGGACCGCCGGCTGCGGCCCTTTCGCGTAGGCCGGCGTGTTCGGCAGGAAGCCGATGCCGGCCATCGTCGCGAGCACGACGGCGGATGATTTGAAGCGATTCAGCATAGACATTGCATGTCCCCCATGTAGGTCTCCGGCGGGCTGGAAATAGCCCCTGATCCGCTTATAGCCGCTGGCGCACGGTCAGCCCTATGCCGGTTTCGTAGTGAATCGGGGAATGCGGCCGGAAAACTCGCGGCACACTACGAATTGCCGTGGATCGTGTACGGTCGGTCACACGGCGGAGCAAAAAATGAGCCGGCGGATCAGTCGAAATGGCATGCGGCGGATTCGCAGCGCACCCGCGCGATCGGAAATCACGGCACGCGCCGCATGCGCGGCTCCGGCACATGTAAAAAAATGCGATCGAACCGCCCGCTGAGCAGGCCGATCTGAGAAGATAGCGCCCCGCTTTCGCGCCCGATCGTTCGCGCTCGTCCGCGGCCGCTTCACGCTTCTTCGTCTCGTTTCCTATGGCATCACACAATGCGCATCACGCGTCCGGCTTCGCGGCCGGCGTCGCCGCCGCCGTCCTCGTCGCGCAAACCGGCGCGACCGGCCCCTGGCACGCGGGCCTGCTCGCCGCGTTCGCGGCCGGCGTCGCGGGCGGCACCGCGCCCGACTGGCTCGAAGTCGCGTGGTGGACCCGCAAGCGCCGCTTGTGGATCACGCACCGCACCATCACGCACTGGGGCATCGGCTGGATCGCGTTGCTCGCGCTCGGCTGGCACGGGCTCACGCATCATCCGCATCCGCTGTGGGCGGCGCCGCTGTTCGGCTTCGCGTGCGGCGGCGTGATGCACCTGCTCGCCGACTGGCCGAATCCGCTCGGCGTGCCGTGGATCTGGCGGCGCCATTCGCTGAACCTGTGGAACAGCGGACATTGCGACCTGATCGTCGTGGCCGCCGCCTGGGGCGGCACGCTGTGGCTCGCGCAATCGCTGTGGACGCGCGCGCCGTTCCTCGAACACTGGCTCGGCTGGCTGCATCGCGTGTAGTGACACGTCGTAGCGCATAGTCGCGCGCCGATACATGTCGTCACGACTCGTGCTCCGCACCCGCCCGGCGCGCGTCGAACCCGACTTCCTTCTCTCCTCGATCCAGCACCCGCGAACGAGCGGGTTCCGTTACGCACGCACGCCCGTTGAAATGCCGGCGCCGCGCCTCATCTGAATCTCCGGCGCGCGCATTCCCGCCGCGCGCGGTGCCCGGCACGCGCACGCGACGTCTGGCACACTGACGATTCGCACGCGGCCGCCCGCGCGCTCGCACCCCATTTCAACGCTCCGATGGACGTCACAGCCACCCGCCCCGCACACGCGCTCGACGTGTTCCACCCGGCCGTCGCCGCGTGGTTCCGCCGCACGTTTGCCGCGCCGACCGGCGCGCAGGCACTCGCATGGCCGCACATCAAGGCCGGCCGGTCGACGCTCGTCGCCGCGCCGACCGGCTCCGGCAAGACGCTCACCGCGTTCCTGTGCGCACTCGACGACCTCGTGCGCGATGCGCTCGCGCACGACGGCGCGCTGCCCGACGCGACGCTCGTCGTCTATGTGTCGCCGCTGAAGGCGCTGTCGAACGACATCCACGTGAACCTCGACGCGCCGCTCGCCGGCATCGCCGACTCGCTCGCGCAGCTCGGCCTGCCGGTGCCGGCGATCCGCACCGCCGTGCGCACCGGCGACACCACGCAGGCCGAACGCGCGGCGCTGCGCAAGCGCGCGCCGCACATCCTCGTGACGACGCCCGAATCGCTGTACGTGCTGCTGTCGTCCACGTCGGGGCGGCAAATGCTGTCGAGCGTGCGTTCGGTGATCGTCGACGAGATCCACGCGCTTGCGTCGTCCAAGCGCGGCAGCCACCTCGCGTTGTCGCTCGAACGCCTCGACGCGTTGACGGGCCGCGCGTTGCCGCGCATCGGGTTGTCGGCCACGCAGAAACCGATCGACGCGGTCGCGCGCTTCCTGGTCGGCGGCCCGGCCGATGCGCCGCGCGACTGCACGATCGTCGATACCGGTCACACCCGCGAACGCGACCTCGCGCTCGAACTGCCGAACGTGCCGCTCGAGCCGGTGATGGCGACCGACGTGTGGGAACAGGTGTACGACCGGATCGCCGCGCTTGCCGCCGCGCATCGCACGACGCTCGTGTTCGTGAACACGCGGCGCACCGCGGAACGCATGGCGCGCCATCTCGCCGACCGTCTCGGCAAGGACGCGATCGCCGCCCACCACGGCAGTCTCGCGAAGGAGCATCGCTTCGACGCCGAACAGCGGCTCAAGCGCGGCGAGCTGAAGCTGCTGGTCGCGACCGCGTCGCTCGAACTCGGCATCGACATCGGCGACGTCGATCTCGTGTGCCAGGTCGGTTCGCCGCGCGGGATCGCACCGTTCCTGCAGCGTGTCGGACGCTCGGGGCACCATGTCGGCGGCGTGCCGAAGGGCCGCCTGTTCCCGCTGTCGCGCGACGAGCTGGTCGAATGCGCGGCGCTGCTCGATTGCGTGCAACGCGGCGAGCTCGACACGTTGCGGATTCCCGAGGCACCGCTCGACGTGCTCGCGCAGCAGATCGTCGCCGAAGTCGCCTGCGCGGAATGGCAGGAGGACGCGCTGTACGCGAGCTTCACGCGCGCGGCGCCCTACGCACGCCTGTCGCGCGAACGCTTCGACGACGTGATGAAGATGCTCGCCGAAGGCTTCACTAGCCGCCGCGGCGTGCGTGGTGCGTACCTGCATCGCGACGTGGTCGGCGGCACGGTGCGCGGGCGCCGCAACGCGATGATGACCGCGACGACGTCGGGCGGCACGATTCCCGACATGGCCGACTACGCGGTGCTGCTCGAACCGCAGGGTATCCAGGTCGGCACCGTCAACGAGGATTTCGCGGTCGAGAGCCTCGCGGGCGACGTGTTCCAGCTCGGCAACCAGTCTTACCGGATCATTCGCGTGGAAACCGGCCGTGTGCGCGTCGAGGACGCGCAAGGTCAAGCGCCGGGCATTCCGTTCTGGCTCGGCGAGGGGCTCGGGCGCAGCGACGAGCTGTCGGCGGCGGTCGGCCGGCTGCGGGCGCGGCTCGACGGGCTGTTCGCCGAAGGCGATCGGCACTCCGAGGCCGGAGCACGCAAACGCGCGAGCGACGACGCAGCGGGCAAGACGGGCACGCGCGGCAAAACCGGCAAGGCGGCCGCCGAAGCCGACGCGTTGGCCGACTCGCGCAGCGATAACGGCGGCACCGCGATCGCCCCGCCCGCAAGCCGCCTCGCGCCGGCGCTGCGCTGGCTCGTCGACGATCTCCGCCTGTCGCCCGACGCGGCCCGCCAGATCGCCGACTACCTCGCGCGCACGCGCGCGGCGCTCGGCGCCCTGCCGACGCAGGACACGCTCGTGATGGAGCGCTTCTTCGACGAATCGGGCGGCACGCAGCTGGTGATCCATTCGCCGTTCGGCAGCCGTATCAACCGCGCGTGGGGGCTCGCGCTGCGCAAGCGCTTCTGCCGCACGTTCAATTTCGAGCTGCAGGCCGCCGCGACCGACGACGCGATCATTCTTTCGCTGTCGCTCGCGCACAGCTTCGCGCTCGACGAAGTGTGGCGCTACCTGCGCTCGGCGAGCGCCGAGCACGTGCTGGTGCAGGCGCTGCTCGACGCACCGATGTTCGGCGTGCGCTGGCGCTGGAACGCGACGACCTCGCTCGCGCTGCCGCGCTTCACCGGCGGCCGGCGCACCGCGCCGCAACTGCAGCGGATGAAGAGCGACGACCTGCTCGCGACCGTGTTCCCCGACCAGGTCGCGTGCGTGGAGAACGTCGTCGGCGAACGCGAGATCCCGCACCATCCGCTCGTCGACCAGACGCTCGACGATTGCCTGCACGACGCGATGGATACCGACGGCTGGCTCGCGCTGCTGCGCCGGATCGAAAGCGGCGCGATCGAACTGATCGCGCGCGACCTGCCCGCGCCGTCGCCGCTCGCGGCCGAGATCCTGAACGCGAAGCCCTATGCGTTCCTCGACGACGCGCCGCTCGAGGAGCGCCGCACGCAGGCCGTGCAGTCGCGCCGCTGGAGCGATCCCGAATCGGCCGACGATCTCGGCGCGCTCGACGCCGATGCCATCGATGCGGTGCGCGACGAAGCGTGGCCGCTCGTACGCGATGCCGACGAAATGCACGACGCCCTGCTCACGCTCGCGTGCGTCGCCGACGGCGAAGCGCACGCGCACGAAGGCTGGCCCGAACGGCTCGCGGAACTGGCCGAGCGCCGTCGTGCGACGCAACTCGTCACGCCGGACGGCGCCGTGCTGTGGGTGCCGGTCGAACGGCTGGTCTGCATGCGCGCGCTGCATCCCAATGCACGCGTCGTGCCCGCGCTGAAGGTGCCGGCCGCCTGCGCGCAACCCTGGGAAGCCGATGCCGCGCTCGTCGACGTGATCCGCGCGCGGCTCACCGGCTTCGGGCCATCGACGCTCGACGCCATCGCGCAGCCGCTCGGCCTGCCGTCCGCGGCGATCGCGACCGCGCTCGCCGCACTGGAGCGCGAAGGCTACGTGATGCATGGCCGCTTCACGCCGGGCGCCACGACCGACGAATGGTGCGAACGCCACCTGCTCGCGCGCATTCATCGCTACACGGTCAAGCGGCTGCGCCGCGAGATCGAGCCGGTCGAGCGCGCCGATTTCATGCGCTTCCTGTTCCACTGGCAGCACCTGACGCCCGACACGCGCGGCACGGGCCGCGACGCGCTCGCGGCCGTCGTCGAGCAGCTCGAAGGCTACGAAGCCGCGGCGAGCGCATGGGAAGACGCGCTGCTGCCCGCGCGCCTGACCGACTACACGGCCGGCGGCCTCGACGAGCTGTGCCGCTCGGGCAAACTCGTGTGGACCCGCATCGGCGCGCCGGCGCGCGCGGCCGGCACGCCCGTGAAAACGACGCCGATCGTGCTGCTGCCGCGCCGCCACCTCGGCGCATGGCAGGCGCTGCGCGACCCGGACGCGCAGCCGGCGCTATCCGCGCGTGCGACGCAGGTGCGCGATGCACTTGCCGCACACGGCGCGATGTTCTTCGACGCGCTGCTCGACGAACTGCACATGCTGCCGGTCGAACTCGAGCAGGCGCTCGGCGAACTCGTGTCGGCCGGCCTCGTGAATGCAGACAGCTTCGCCGGGTTGCGCGCGCTGTTGAAGCCCGCGGTCAAGCGCAGCGCGACCTATGCGCCGCGCACGCGGCGCGGTGGCGCGCTGATCGGCGGGATGGACGACGCCGGCCGCTGGGCGCTCGTGCAACGCATGTCGGCGCCGGACGATGCGCCAACCCCGGCACCGAAGCGCGGTGCGCCCGCGATCGATCCCGATGCGCTCGAACACATCGCGTGGACGCTGCTGCGCCGCTATGGCGTGGTGTTCTGGCGGCTGCTCGAACGCGAAGCCGACTGGCTGCCGAGCTGGCGCGAACTCGTGCGGGTGCTGCAACGCCTCGAAGCGCGCGGCGAGATTCGCGGCGGCCGCTTCGTCGCGGGGCTCGCGGGCGAGCAGTTCGCGCTGCCGGAAGCGATCCCGGTCCTGCGCGAGCTGCGTCGCCAACCGGGCGACGGCCAGTACGTGTGCGTGACGGGCGCCGATCCGCTGAACCTTGCCGGCACGCTGTTGCCCGGCGACAAGGTGCCCGCGCTGGCCGGCAATCGCGTGCTGTTCCGCGACGGCGTGCCGGTCGCGTCGCTCGTGGCGGGCACGTTCCATTACGCGCCCGAGCTGCCGCCTGCCGCGCGCGAGGATGCGCGCCTGCGGCTCGCACGCCGCCACTGACTCCTGACATCGGCTGACACACGGCACATCGCGGACTACTAAACGCCGCGCGGCAGCACCGCGTACGTTCGGGTAGCATCGAACGATTCATTGCGCGCCCGAGCGTGCCCATAACGAGCCTTCAGGAGACTGCCTTTCATGCCCTCGCATGCCGATTCGCCCGCCGTTCATCACGCGGGCTCGCTGACGATTTTCCAGGGCGCCGCGCTGTATATCGGCGCGGTGCTCGGCACCGGCGTCATTGCGTTGCCCGCGCTCGCGGCCGAGGTTGCAGGCCCTGCATCGCTGCTGGCGTGGGCCGCGCTCGTCGTGCTGTCGGGGCCGCTTGCCGCCACCTTCGCCGCACTCGGCGCGCGCTATCCGGACGCGGGCGGCGTATCGACCTACGCGCGACGCGCATTCGGGCCGAAGGCCGCGGCAATCGTCGGCTGGTGTTTCTATTTCGCGGTGCCGGCCGGTGCGCCGGCCGCCGCGATGTTCGGCGGCGCGTACGTCGCCGCCGTCACGGGCGGCGGACACGTCACGGTGATCGTCACGGCTGCCGCGCTGATCGCTACGGTGTCGGCCGCGAATGCGTTCGGCGTCACGGTGTCGGGCCGCATGCAGCTCGTGCTGTCGGCGCTGCTCGTCACGCTGCTGCTGGCCGCCGTGCTCGCGTCCGCGCCGCATGCAAGCACGGTGAACCTGCATCCGTTCGCGCCGCATGGCTGGCTCGCGGTCGGCCAGGCTGCCGCACTGCTCGTGTGGAGCTTCGCGGGCTGGGAAGCGATCACGCACCTCGCGGCAGAGTTCCGACGGCCCGCGCACGACATGCCGCGCTCGGCCGGGATCGCGGTCGTGGTCGTCGGCTTTCTGTATCTGTCGGTCGCGGCCGCGAGCGTCACGGTGCTCGGGCCGTCGGCCGGCGCGTCGGGTGCGCCGCTCGCGGAACTGATCGCGGGCGGCATCGGCGGTCACGCGCAGGTGCTGGCGGCAGCGGCCGCGCTGCTGCTCACGCTCGGCACGATGAATGCGTATTTCGCGGGCGCGGCGAAGCTCGGCGCAGCGCTCGGGCGCGACGGCGCACTGCCTGCGTGGCTCGCACAAGGCAGCCAGGTCGGCGGCGTGCCGCGCCGAAGTCTTGGCGTGATCGCGGTGCTGGCCGTCGTCGCGCTGGCCGCGACGACGCTCTCGGACGTCGGGCCGAAGCCGCTCGTGCTCGTCACGTCCGGATGCTTCGTGATGGTGTACGGGCTCGGCGCGGCGGCCGCGCTGAAACTGCTGCCGCGCGGCGGCATCGCATATCGCTGCGCGTGGATTTCGCTGGTCGCCGTCGCCGGGCTGTTCCTGACGACGGGGTGGTTCATCTTGTGCCCGCTGCTGCTTGCGGGCGGTGCGCTGCTTTATCTGCGGATGGCCGGGCGACGCACGTGATCGCGTGCCGGCGCCCGTGTGCGGACGAGCAAACGGGCGCTCGCCGCGCTGCGCCGGCACACCGCGAACCGGCCGCGCACCGCTGCGCCGCGGGCGTCAGGCCGGCACCAGTTCGAAGCTGAGCCGCTTGCCGAGTGCGGTGGCCGCGCTCGCGAGCGTCGCGAGCGTGAGGCTCGTGTCGGTTTCGTCGAGCAGCCGGTTGAGCGCGGCGCGGCTGGTCTTCATCCGCGCGGCCATCGCGGTCTTCGTGATGTGCTGCGCCTTCATTTCCTGGCCGATCTGCCACGCGATCACGCGCTTGATCGCGGTGGCGGTGGCCGCTTCGAGATGGCCTTCGTCCTCGAGGAAGCTGTCGAAATCGCTGCCGATATGCGGGTTGTTCGTGGTCGTCATGGGTACTCCAGTGCATGGCGTGGCCGGCCGGCACATCGCCGATCGCATGTGCCGGCGCAGCCGGAGGAATTCAGATGGCGCGCGTCAGCGCTTTCAGCCGCGCGACGGTCACGTCGAGATCGTCGGACGGCGTGGCCTGCGACTGCTTGAAGAACGCGTGCAGCAGCACCATCGTGTCGCCGACGACCGTGAACAGCGCGCGCGCTTCGCTGCGGCAACATCACGCGGATTTCCCACAGATCCTGCGACATCTTCCGGACCAGCGGCATGCCGAGCGGCCAGCCGAGTTGAACGGTCTTGATCTCTTCGCCGATCACCCTGCGCTCGACCTGCCCGAGCGCCGTGAGCCATTCGCGCACCGGCTCGTTGCCACGCGCGGTGCGGGAGAACCGCACGTCGAGCGTGATCTGAATCTGCTGTCTCGCCATCGTCGTGTCATCGAGTGTATCAAAAAAGGTACGATACGCCAAGCACGACGACACCCGCTACTGACCGGATGGCTAACGAATGACGGTGAGTGAGCGGCAGCCGGACGTCATCCATCCACGCCCTGCCCGGCGTCTCGACGCTGGCGGCGAGCCGGCTTGCGCGCGCTACGGGGGGCGCGATGGGTGTGCGCATCGGCGAACCGCGCCTGCGCGATGTCGCGCACGGCGTCGATCAGCGTCCGGGCGACGGGAGACGGTTGCGCATCGGTGCGCAGCACGAGCCCGACCGGCTCGTCGGTGCCCGCGGAAGGCAGCGGCAGCCGCGCGAGCGCGCCGGCCGACAAGTCGTATTCGGCCGCATAGAGCGGCACGAACCAGACCGCGTCGTTCTCGAGCGTGAGCGCACGCGCGACCGACACCGACAGCACCTCGATGAACGAATCAAGCGGCGGCGCGCCGCACGCGCCGAGCAGTTGCTCGGCCGACTGGCGGATCAGCGTGCCGAACGGCGGCAGCACGACCGGATAGCGCGCGAGCTCGGCGGCCGGCGCGGCACTCGCCAGCAGCGGATGGCCGGCGCGCACGACCGCGACGAGCGGTTCGTTGTACAGCTGCTCGAACGCGAGCCCGATCATCCGTTCCGGCTCCGACAGGCGCCCGATCGCGCATTCGATCGCCCCTGCCTTCAGACGCTCCAGCAGCTCGGTATTGGCAGCCGTCGCGATCCGCACCACGATGCGCGGCCAGCGTGCGGTCAGCGCCTTCATCAGCGCGGGCGCGAGCGATGCCGCGACCGTCGGCAGCATGCCGATTTCGAGCGTCGCCGCGGCCGCGCCGCCTTCGCGCGCGAGCAGCCCGACACCCTGCCGCAGCGCCAGCACGCACGCGTTCGCGTGCGGGATGAACAGTTGGGCTTCGCGGGTCGGCTGCGCGCCGTGCCGCCCGCGTTCGAACAACTTCACGCCGAGGATCGACTCCAGTTCGGCGATCGTCTTCGACACGGCCGGCTGCGTGATCGACAGGCTTTCGGCCGCCTTCTGCACGCCGCCCAACTGCGCGACCGCGAGAAAACACTGCAGGTGCCGGAATTTGACGCGGCCGTCGGCGATACGGTTATTCATAACGGGCGGTTATGCGAATGGTGATATCACGCCATTTTGCATAACTTTCCGGAAACGCCCAAGCATTCGGCGCGGCGTCACGCATGACGCCGCCGCGCATGGACTCCGGTCGCCGGGCAGCAACGCGATCACGCCGCTGTCCGGCGGATTTCCATGGGCGCCGCCGAACATAACGAACGGTTATGCGATTCGCGAAAAAAGGTCATTTTGCATAACTTTCCGGATTGGCTAAAGTCTTGCCATCCACTTCGCGAAATACCTGACAGGAGACGCCCGATGGATTCCCCCACGATCCTCACGCCGCGCGACTGGCCGTCGCATCCCGCGTATATCCACCCCGAGTACCGTTCGTCGGTCAAGCGCGGCCCGACCCGCCCGCTGATCCCGTTGAAGGAAAAGCTGCGCGACCAGTACGTGCCCGTCTACGGCACCGACGATCTCGGCGCGCTCGACCACGACCTGACGAAGAACGCCGTGAAGAACGGCGAACCGCTCGGCGAGCGCATCGTCGTCACCGGCCGCGTGCTCGACGAAGGCGGCAAGCCCGTGCGCAACACGCTCGTCGAGGTATGGCAGGCGAACGCGGCCGGCCGCTACGTGCACAAGGTCGACCAGCACGACGCGCCGCTCGACCCGAACTTCCTCGGCGCAGGCCGCTGCATGACCGACGCCGAAGGCCGCTACCGCTTCCTGACGATCAAGCCCGGCGCGTATCCGTGGGGCAACCATCCGAACGCATGGCGCCCGAATCACATCCACTTCTCGCTGTTCGGCGACTACTTCGGCTCGCGCCTCGTCACGCAGATGTACTTCCCCGGCGATCCGCTGCTCGCGTACGACCCGATCTTCCAGGGCACGCCGGAAGCGGCGCGTGACCGCCTGATCTCGCGCTTCTCGATGGACATCACCGAAGAAGGCTATGCGCTCGGCTACGAATTCGACATCGTGCTGCGCGGCCGCGACGCCACCCCGATGGAGCGCTGAACCATGACGACGCTGAAGCAAACCCCTTCGCAGACGGTCGGCCCGTACTTCGCGTACGGCCTGTGCCCGCAGCAATACGACTACGACCTGAAGAGCCTGTTCACGCCGGTGATCGCCACGCCCGACGCCGAAGGCGAGCACGTGCTGCTGGTCGGACAGGTGTTCGACGGCGACGGCAACGTCGTCAGCGACGCGGTGCTCGAATTCACGCAGGTGGACGGCGCGGGCCGCTATCCCGCGTCGCGCGACGACATCGCGAAGTCCGGCTTCACGGGCTTCGCACGCGTCGGCACGGGCACCGATGCGCAGCACCGCTTCGTTATCCAGACGGTCAAGCCGGGCCGCGCCGCCGCCGACGAAGCGCCGCACATCAACGTGACCGTGATGATGCGCGGGATCCTGACCCACGCGTTCACCCGCGTGTATTTCGACGACGAAGCCGCGGCGAACGCGGCCGATCCGGTGCTGAACCTCGTGCCGGCCGAACGCCGCGCGACGCTCGTCGCGAAGCGCGACGCGCCACCGGGCCGGCCCGTCGTGTACCGCTTCGATATCCGCATGCAGGGGCCGGACGAGACCGTGTTCTTCGACGTGTGACGCGTGAGCCGGCGCACGCCGGCTGCCCGCACCGAACCGCCGTGTGGCGCGATACCGACAGGCATCGCGTCGTGCGGCGGTTTTCGCTTTCGGGCCCCCACATTCGATGCCGTGCCGCAGCACGCCCGATCGGGACGGCCGACGCCCTTGGTTGACTGCTCCCGCCTCCGGCATCAAACGCGCGATTGAAACGCATGCTGCGACAGCACATGAATCGTCGGGCCCGCACGATATCGTTTGCGCGTTACACGGCGTATGCTTTGCTATCCGCCCGACACCGACGGGATTGAATCGGAACAGGCAACAATTTCACCCGCAATGCGCGAACACTGCCCCGCTGCCTGAGCGCGGATTTTTCTGACCGAGTGCCTTCAAGCGCGTCTGACCGAAACCTGGCAGACGCGTTTTTTTCGTCCGCGACCGGAGCACGCCGCCGCACTCGCCGCCGCCTCCGCTCCGGCTAGCGGCGAACCTCCAGATACCGGCTCGGCGTTTCGCCGAGGATGCGGCGAAACGCCGACGTAAAGGCGCTCGCGCTCGCATAGCCCAGATCGAACGCGACCCGCGTCACCGGCTGACCGTCGCTCAGGCGGGTAATCGCCGCCAGCATGCAGACCTGCTGACGCCAGGCGGCGAAACTCACGCCGGTCTGCGCGCGGAACAGCCGCGTAAACGTGCGCCGGCTCACGCCCGCGTCGGTCGCCACCTGGTCGAGATCGGCCGCGATCGACGGCGACGCGAACAGATGCCGGCAGATCTTCGCGAGGCGCGCGTCGGCCGGCAGCGGCGCGTGCAGCGACAGCCGCGGCATCGTCGCGATTTCCGCGACCAGCAGCGCCATCAGCTTGCCCGCCCGGCCGTCGACGTCATACATCGCCGGCAGGTCGATCGCATCGTCGATCAGTTGCCGCAGGAGCGGCGACACGCCGTACACGCCGCACTGGTCCGGCAGCCCCGCGGCCTCGGCCGTGTCGTCCGACACGAACGTGTTGAGCATCGTGACCGGCCCGGTCATCGTCATTTCGTGCCGCACGCCGGCCGGCACCCAGCACGCGCGCTGCGGCGGCACCAGCCAGCGGCCGTGCGGCGTCGACACGCTGATCGTGCCGCGCGACGCGAACGCGAACTGCCCGCGCCGGTGCGCGTGCTCCGGAAACGTCGTGCCCGCCGCGTAGTCGTTGGCGGTCACCACGACGCTACGGGGAATGTCTTCGTAGGGATCCAGCAGCGTATTTCTCAAGGCCCGAATTCCATCATGAATGACCCGATATCGAAGGCGGGTCACCTTCGATCGGTCTACGATCCGCTCCACGCTTGCGCGACCGGATGGCCGCAAGACCCGACGGCCGAATCGGCCGGATAGCGACTTCTTCGGAGCGGAGATGCCCAATACGTTTCATCGCGTGGGGGACGGCCCCCACCCTGTTCTCGTGCTGCACGGCTGGTTCGGCGACGCGCGTGCGTTCGAGCCCGTCGAGACGTGGCTGTCGCACGAACGCTTCACCTATGTGTTCATGGACTACCGCGGCTACGGCGGCATGCGCGGCGCGCACGGCGCGTACTCGATCGCCGAAATCGCCGCCGACACGCTCGCCCTCGCCGACGCGCTCGGCTGGCGCACGTTCAGCCTCGTCGGCCACTCGATGGGCGGCATGGCGATCGAGAAGGTCGCCGCCATGGCGCCCGACCGGGTACGCGCGCTGGTGCCGATCGCGCCGGTGCCGTGCGGCGGCCTGCCGTTCGACGCCGCGCGACGCGCGCTATTCGAACGCGCCGCCGACCAGCTCGCCGATCGCCGCACCATCATCGATCGCAGCACCGGCGGCCGGTTGCCCGCCGCCTGGGTCGAGTGGAAAGCCGCGTATTCGGCATCCTGTTCGTCGCCGCACGCGTTCGGCGCGTACTTCCGCGCGTGGGCCGACACGGATTTCACCGACGAGATCACGGGCCGCCATCCGGTGAAGGTGCTGATCGGCGAACACGATCCGGCGTTCGACGCGGCGCTGATGGCGCGCACCTATCTGCGGCGCTATCCGCACGCGACCGTCGACGTGCTGCGCAATGCCGGTCATTACCCGATGAACGAAACCCCGCTCGCGCTGGTCGCCGCGATGGAAGCGTTCCTGCTCGACACGGCGGCAGACCGCGCGCCCGGTGCGTGACGCGCCGCGCATCGGCGGCCTCCGGTCGGCACGCATCACCGCAGCATGAACGACATGGCCGACAGGCTGTTCAGCGTGCGCACCACGTGCTCGACCGACGGCCCGTCGAAGCGCAGCGTCACCGCATCGACCCGCTCGAGCGACGGCAGCACGCAGAACAGATCGGCGAGCGCGGCCGTCTGCACGCGCAGCGTGCAAGCGGCCGGCGCGGGCCGGTGCGCGCCCGCACGCCAGCCGGACGACAGCGCATGCGCGACCGTTTCGCGTGCGGCGGTCGCGATGCGCGCGCAGGACGCGGCCGGCGTGAGCGTGTCGCCGCTCGATGCGCCGCCGGCCGTCTTGACCGTCTCGAAACGCGCGTCCGGAAACAGCGGCCGGGTTTCCTCGGCGAATACGTCGTCGCCCGACGCCAGCGCGACGTGCGCGCCGTATTCGCGCGCCAGCGCGCCGTACAGCCCGGCTTCGCCGAGTTCGACGCCGTTCAGCCACACCTGCGTGAACGCGAAGCTGTTGATGGTGTGCGCAAGCACGCCGCGCGTCTGCGACTTCGCATGAAAGCCGATCATGAACACGAGGTCGGGCTGCTGCTCGAGGCCTGCCATCATCCCCAGCGTGCGCGGCTTGCCGAGCACGACGCGGGCGCGGGCATCGAGCCCGTCGGGCAGCAGATTGCGGAAGCTGCCGTGCGAATCGTTGACCCAGACGGCCTGCGCGCCGCCGGCGAACGCGCCTTCGATCGCCGCGTTCGCCTCGGCGGTCATCCAGCGGCGCGCACGTTCGTATTCCGGATTGCCGGCACGCGTCTGCTCGAGGGCGAACACGCCGGCGACACCCTCGATGTCGGTCGAGATCAGAATCTTCATGAATGGCTCGGACGTCCTTCGTTGCCTGCGTTGAATAACCGCTCGAGCTCGGGCACCGCATCGCGCAGCGATTGCCGTACGTGGCCGTCGCGGCCGGTCACGGTCACGGCCTGCAGCAGCGCGTCGGCGATCGCGTGCTCGACGCTTTCGGCCGCGGCCATGAACAGCGGATCGAGCGCCGCATCGGCCACGAGGGCCGGCAGCGCGACGGTCGACGCATCGTGCGCGATCGTGTACGCGGTGGAAAAGGCGAGCGCGATGTCGCCGCTGCCATGCCCGTAGACCGAGCCGGTGCGGGCGAGCCCCGCGCCCGCGCGGCGCGCGAGCCGCGACAGTTGCCGCGCGTCGAGCGGCGCATCGGTCGCGAGCAGCAGGATGATCGAGCCTTGCTCGGGCGGCGCCGCGTGCGTCGGCTGAGCGTCCGCTGCGGCACGCCGCTGCGCGACGATCCGTCCGACCGGCACGCCACCGAGCATCAGCATCGGCAGCCGGCCGAAATTCGCGAGCACCAGCGCGCCGACCGTATACGGCCTGCCGGCCGCGACGGCCACGCGCGACGCGGAGCCGATCCCGCCCTTCAGGTCGAAACACGACATCCCGCGCCCGGCGCCTGCCGCGCCACGTGCGAAATCTCGCGCCGCGGTATTGCAGGCTTCGTCGTGATGCGCGGCCGTCACCGCGAACGCCTGGATGTCGTTCAGATAGCCGTCGTTGCACTCGAACACGAGCGGGTTGACGGTCGGCCAGTCGCGGCCGATTTGCGGGTTCTCCGCGACCGCCGCGCGAATCTGCGCCTGCGCCACCGCGCCGACGCCGAACGTGTTGGTCAGCGCGATCGGCGTTTCGAGCGTGCCCAGTTCGTCGACCTGCACGAGCCCGACGCTCTTGCCGAAGCCGTTGATCACGGCCGCGCCGGCCGGCACCTTGCTGCGGTACAGGTCGCCCGGGTGCGGCTTCACGACGGTGACGCCCGTCTGCACGTCGCCCGCATCGAGCGTCGCATGGCCGACCGTCACGCCCGGCACGTCGGCGATCGTGCCGCGCGGCCCGGCCGGCAGCGTCGCGGCCCACATGGGCACGGCTCGCATCAGCGCCGCTCCAGCTTCGGGTCGAGCGCGTCGCGCAGCCCGTCGCCGAGCAGGTTGAACGCGAGCACGGTCAGGAAGATCGCGAGGCTCGGGAAGATCGCGACGTGCGGCGCGGTCACCATGTCCGCGCGCGCCTCGTTGAGCATCGCGCCCCACTCCGGCGTCGGCGGCTGCGCGCCGAGCCCGAGGAACGACAGGCTCGCGGCCGTGATGATCGACGTGCCGATCCGCATCGTGAAGTAGACGACGACCGACGACACGGTGCCCGGGAGGATGTGCCGCATGATGATCGTCCAGTCGGACGCGCCGATGCTGCGCGCGGCTTCCACGTAGGTCATGTGCTTGAGCATCAGCGTGTTGCCGCGCACGAGCCGCGCGAACGCCGGAATGCTGAAGATCGCGACCGCGCAGATCACGTTGACCATCCCGTTGCCGAGGATCGCGACCACGCCGATCGCGAGCAGGATCCCCGGGAACGCGAACAGCACGTCGGCCACGCGCATCGTGATGCGGTCCCACCAGCCTTCGTAGTAGCCGGCGAGCAGCCCGAAGAACGTGCCGATGAGCGCGCCGAGCGCGACCGAGAAGAAGCCGGCCGCGAGCGAGATGCGCGTGCCGGTGACGATCCGGCTGAAGATGTCGCGGCCAAGCGAGTCGACGCCGAACCAGTGCACGGCCGACGGCCCCGCATTCAGCGCGTCGTAGTCGAAGTAGTTCTCCGGATCGAACGGCACGATGTGCGGGCCGACGAAGGCCAGCACGACGAGCGCGAGCACGAAGCCGCCGGCGACCAGCGCGACAGTCTGCTTGCGGAACTTGCGCCAGAATTCACGCCACGGCGTGCGGATCGTGTTCGATGCGGCCGGCGCCGCGGGCTGGACAGTCGCGTTCATGCTGGCCTCACGCTCACTTGAACCGGATGGTCGGGTTGATGACCGCGTACAGCACGTCGACGGTCAGGTTGATCAGGATGAATTCGAGCGAGAACAGCAGCACGATCGCCTGGATCACCGGGTAATCGCGCATCGTGACCGCATCGACCAGCAGGCGCCCGAGCCCCGGCCAGTTGAACACGGCCTCGACGACGATCGAGCCGCCGAGCAGGAAGCCGAACTGCAGCCCCATCATCGTGACGACCGGGATCATCGCGTTGCGCAGGCAATGCTTGAGCACCACCAGCGGCTCGTGCACGCCCTTCGCGCGCGCGGTGCGCACGTAGTCCTCGTTGAGCACCTCGACGAACGACGCGCGCGTGAAGCGCGCCATCACGGCCGCGACCGCGGCGCCGAGCGTCAGCGACGGCAGCACGTAGCTCTTCCACGTGCCGTCCGGCACGACCGGCAGCCAGCCGAGCTTCACCGAGAAGATCTCCATCAGCAGCATGCCGAGCGCGAACGCCGGAAACGAGATGCCCGACACCGCGATCGTCATCCCGAGGCGGTCGGGCCAGCGGTTGCGCCATACCGCCGACGCGATCCCGATCGCCATCCCGAACGCCGTCGCCCACACCATGCTGACGAGCGTGAGCAGCAGCGTCGGCATGAAGCGCTCGCCGATCTCGGTCGACACCGGCCGCTTGCTGCGCGTCGACGTGCCGAAATCGCCGTGCGCGATCTTCACGAAGAAGTTCGCGAACTGCGCGGGCAGCGGCCGGTCGAGCCCGAGATCGGCGCGCACCAGCGCGACCGTCGCGTCGTCGGCTTCGGGCCCGGCCGCGAGCCGCGCCGGGTCGCCCGGCAGCAGGTGCACGAACAGGAACACCAGCACCGCGACGATCGCGAGCGTGGGCAGCAGGCCGAACAGGCGTTTGACGAGAAAATTCAGCATGGGGCACCGATCGAATCAGCGCGCCGGCAGCTTGCGCCGCCGGCGCCGGACAGCGGGCGAGCTGCCGTCATTTCACCGAGATTTCGTCGAAGTTGAACGAACCGTCCGGCATTACGTACATGCCGTGCAGGCGCTTGCTGCGCGCGTAGACGATCTTCTCCTGCACCAGGAAGATCCACGGCGCGTCGGCCCACACCAGCTTCTGCGCGTCGGCGTACAGCGCGGCCTTCTTCGCGTTGTCGGTCGTCTCGAGCGCCTTCGCGAGATCGTCGTCGACGGCACCGTTCTTGTAGTACGCGGTGTTGTAGAGCTTCGGCGGCGCCGACGTGGACGCGAGCAGCGGCGACAGCGCCCAGTTCGCCTCGCCCGTCGAGGCCGACCAGCCGCTGTAGTACATCCGCACCGGCGCCGCCGCCGGATCCTGCGCGCTCTCGACCTTCGCGACCCGCTCGCCGGCCTCGAGCGCCTGCACCTGCACCTTCACGCCGACCTGCGCGAGCTGCTGCTGGACGAACTGGATCAGCTTCTGCGCCGTCGAATGGTTGTACGCGGACCAGAGCGTCGACTCGAAGCCGTTCGGATAACCGGCCTCCTTCAGCAGCGCGCGCGCCTTCGCCGGATCGTACGGCCAGGGCCCGAGCTTGGTCGCGTATTCGACGCCGACCGGGGCGACGCCCGTCTGCGGGGTCGCGTAGCCGGCGAACACGACCTTCGCGAGCGCCTCCTTGTTGACCGCGTAGTTCAGCGCTTCACGCACCTTCGGATTGTCGAACGGCTTCTTCTGCGTGTTCAGCGAGATGTAGCGCTGGATGATCGACGGCCGCTCGATCAGCTCGACCTTCGGATTGCTCTTCAGGTCGGCCGCCTGCTCGAACGGAATCGTGAACGCGAAATCCGCCTCGCCGGTCTTGAGCAGCGCGGCGCGCGTGTTGTTGTCGACCACCGGCTTCCAGTCGATCGAATCGACCTTCGGATAGCCCTTCTTCCAGTAACCGGCAAACTTCTTCACCTTCATGTCGTCGGTCTGCTTCCATTCGACGAACTCGAACGGGCCCGTGCCGACCGGATGCAGCGACACGTCGCGCCCCCACTTCTTCAGCGCGGCCGGCGAGATCATCACCGCCGACGGGTGCGCGAGCGTGTTGATGAACGCGGAGAACGGCTCGCGCAGCGTGAAGCGCACCGTCATCGGATCGACCACCTCGGTCTTCTCGATCACGCGGAACAGCCCGTAGCGCTTCAGCTTGTTCGCCGGATCGGTCACGCGGTCGAAGTTCGCCTTCACCGCGTCGGCGTTGAAGTCGGTGCCGTCGTGGAACTTCACGCCCGGGCGCAGCTTGACCGTGTAGACCTTCGCATCGGGCGACGCCTGGTAGCTCGTCGCGAGCACGTTCACGAGCTTCATGTCCTTGTCGAAGCCGAACAGCCCTTCGTAGAACGACTTCACGACGGCCTGCGACACCGTGTCGTTCGCGTCGTACGGGTCCATCGTCGTGAACGTCGAGTACACGGCGACCACGACGTTCTGCTGCGCGAACGCGGGCGCGGCGACCGACAGCGCGAGCGCGCCTGCCCCCGCGGCGAACAGCGCGCGCGGGCGGAACATCGGGAACGAATGCGGCTTGTTCATTTTGTCTGGCTCCTGTGGATGATTCGGTAACGCGTGGTGGAAATCGCGGCGTGACTGCATCCGCTCCGGGAAGTGACGCCGTTGCCTGGCGCGTGCGCAGCTACGGTCCATATGCGCCTCGCCGCGCAATCAATACGCGCCGCCGACGCGATGCGTCGCGACGTAGTGATCGGGGCCGACCGCGACGAGCGGTGCGACGATCGGCTCGTCGCCGACCGCGCGGATCGGGCTCGGAATCTCGTCCGCCGCGAGCTGGCGCGGCGCATGCCGGCGTGCCGGGTCGGCCACCGGCACCGCGCTCATCAGCTTCCTCGTGTACGGATGCTGCGGCGCCTCGAACACCGCGCGGCGCGGGCCGATCTCGACGATCTGGCCGAGATACATCACCGCGACCCGATGGCTGACGCGCTCGACGACGGCCATGTCGTGCGAGATGAACAGATACGCGACGCCGAGCTCGCGCTGCAGGTCGAGCATCAGGTTCACGATCTGCGCCTGCACCGACACGTCGAGCGCGGACACCGATTCGTCGGCGATCACGACCTTCGGATTCAGCGCGAGCGCGCGCGCGATGGCGATCCGCTGGCGCTGGCCGCCCGAGAATTCGTGCGGATAGCGGCGCGCGGCCTCCGGCGGCAGGCCGACCTTGTCGAGCAGCCAGTCGACGCGCGCCTGCGCTTCGCGGCCGCTCGCGACACCGTGCACGAGCAGCGGCTCCATGATCGAGAAACCGACCGTCAGGCGCGGGTTCAGCGACGCGAACGGATCCTGGAAGATGAACTGGATGTTCCGGCGCAGCGCCTGCAGGTCCTGGCCCTTCAGCGCGCTGATGTCGCGGCCGTCGAATTCGATCGAGCCGCTCTGCGATTCGACGAGGCGCAGCAGCGAGCGGCCGGTGGTCGACTTGCCGCAGCCCGATTCGCCGACGAGCGCCAGCGTCTCGCCCGCGCGCAGCTCGAAGCTCACGCGCTCGACCGCATGCACGTACTGCGACACGCGGCCGAACACGCCGCTCTTCACCGGAAACCGCGTGACGAGATCGCGCACGCGCAGGATCGGCGGCGCGGCCGGATCGACGCGCGGCTGCCCGGCGGCGGGGACCGCGGCGGCATCGTTCGCATCGTTCGCATCGGCCGCATCATTCACGTCGTTCGCGGCAGGCGCCGGCGCGGCCGCGCTCGCGCCGTCCACCTTCAGCAGCGGAAATTTCTCGGGGATATCGGTGCCGTGCATCGAGCCGAGCCGCGGCACGGCCGCGAGCAGCGCACGCGTGTAGCGATGCGCGGGCGTCGCGAAAATGCGCTCGGACTCGCCCTCCTCGACCTTCTCGCCGCGATACATCACCAGCACACGATCGGCCACTTCGGCCACCACGCCCATGTCGTGCGTGATGAAGATCACGCCCATGTTCATTTCGTCCTGCAGGCCGCGGATCAGTTGCAGGATCTGCGCCTGGATCGTCACGTCGAGCGCGGTCGTCGGTTCGTCGGCGATCAGGAGCGCGGGCCGACACGACAGCGCCATCGCGATCATCACGCGCTGCCGCATCCCGCCGGACAACTGGTGCGGATAGCGCGCGAACACGCGGCGCGCCTCCGGAATGCGCACGAGATCGAGCAGCCGCAACGCTTCCGCGCGCGCTTCGGTCGCGCTCTTCGACTGGTGCAGCGCGATCGCCTCGCTGATCTGGTCGCCGACCGTAAACACCGGGTTCAGCGACGTCATCGGCTCCTGGAAGATCATCGCGATGTCGGCGCCGCGGATCCCGCGCATCGTCGCCGCACTCGCCTGCGCGAGGTCGACGAGCGCGCCGCCGCGGCGCCGCAACGCGATCCGGCCGCTCGTGATCTCGCCGCCGCCGTGCTCGACGAGCCGCATCAGCGCGAGCGACGTGACCGACTTGCCGGAGCCCGATTCGCCGACGATCGCGAGCGTCTCGCCGCGATCGACGTGAAACGACACGTTGCGTACCGCATCGAACGTCGCGTTCTCTCGTCGGAACATCACCGACAGGTCGTCGACGGCGACCACGCGCTGTTCCGGCAGCACCAGCGCGGACGGGGTTCGGCTCGAAGTCATGCGAAGGTCTCCTCGTACGATCCGGAATCAGGCCGCATCGTCGCGATAGATGCCGACCACGGGCGTCTCGCCGACGCGTGCGTAGCCGCGATACATCCCTTCCGTGTTGAACGGCATCGCGACGTTGCCGTGCGCGTCGACCGCGACGATCCCGCCGCGCCCGGCCAGGCGCGGCAGCTTGTTCATCACGACGTCGTGCGCGGCGTCGGCAAGCGACGCGCCGCGATAGGCCATCTGCGCGGCCACGTCGTGCGCGGTCGCGAGCCGGATGAACATCTCGCCGGTGCCCGTCGCGGAGACCGCGCAGGTCGCGTCGTCCGCGTAGCAGCCGGCACCGATGATCGGCGAATCGCCGACGCGTCCGGGCTGCTTGTTGGTGATGCCGCCGGTCGACGTCGCCGCCGCGATATGGCCGCGCAGGTCGCACGCGACCGCGCCGACCGTGCCGTGCTTGCGGTCGGGATCGAGCGGCTCGGCCGGCTGCCCGGCGCCGAACGCGAAGGTCGCCGCGTCGTGGTCGAGCATCATGCCGGCCGCCTCGCGCGCCTTGAGCCACTGCGCACGACGCGCTTCCGTGTCGAAGTAACCGGGCTCGGCGAGTTCGAGGCCCTGTGCGGCCGCGAACGCATCGGCGCCCGCGCCCGCGAACAGCACGTGCTCGCTTGCCTCCATCACGCGCCGCGCGGCGAGGACCGGATTGCGCACGCGGGTCGCGCAGCAGATCGCGCCGGCCGCGAGCGTCGTGCCGTCCATCACCGCCGCGTCGAGCTCGTGCTTGCCTTCGGCCGTATAGACGGCGCCGCGCCCGGCGTTGAACAACGGACAGTCCTCGAGCATCCGCACGGCGACGGTGACGGCGTCGAGCGCGCTGCCGCCGTCGGCGAGCACCTTCTGCGCGGCCTGCAGGATCGCGGTGAGTTCGGCGCGGTAACGGCGTTCGGTGTCGGTGTCCATCGCCTCGCGCAGGATCGTGCCTGCACCGCCATGAATCGCGACGATCGCGGATGAAGTCATGATTTTTTCGGACCGGAAGAAGAAGGGTTGGCGGCCGGCAGCGCCGCTTGCGGCTGGACCAGCCACGGCAACAGGAATTCGGTCATTTCGGCGGCGGACTTCGCGGAGCGGTGCGTGCGCAGCGCGACCGCGTCGATCAGTGCCTCGATCATCGTCAGCACGGCCGCTTCCGACGTGGCCGCGAAACGCCGCTCGGCCTTCACGTACAGGTTCAGCGACGCGATCGGTGCCAGCGGCGAACCGGGCCCGTCGGAAATGCCGAGCACGCGCGCGCCGCGCGCCGCCGCGCGGCGGGCCAGCTCGATCGTGTCCTTCACGTAGCGGGGAAACGCGAGCGCGATCACGAGATCGCGCGAGTCGGCCGTGTACAGGCGCCGCGCCGCATGCGACGGGCCGCCGAGCAGCGCGAGCGACTGCACGTTGTCGTGACACACCGACAGGCCGTGTTCCATCAGCCCGGTCAGAAACGCGCTCGAACCGGCGCCGAGGATCAGCACGCGCCGCGCGCCGACGATCGCCTCGACGGCCGCTTCGACGTCGGCCGCATCCAGCTGCGCGCGCGTGTTCTCGATGTTCGTGACGGCCTGGTCGAACACCGCGTCGATCCACGCGGCGCCGCGCACGCCCTGCTCCTGCTCTTGCTCCTGCGCGGAACGCAGCCGTTCGACCGGGCCGAGCGTCGCCTCGAAGCCGCGCACGAGCGCCGCGCGCATCGCCGGATAGCCGTCGAAGCCGAGCGCCTTCGCGAAGCGGTTCGCGGTCGCGATCGATGCGTTCACGGCCTGCGCCAGCTCGTCGATCCGCATCGTCGCCGCGCGGAACGGATTCGCGAGCACGAACTCGCCCATCCGGCGGTGGATCGGCGTCATCCGCGGCATGGCCGAGGCGATGCGCTCCGCGATCGCGGATTCCTCGTGACTGACATCGTGCGGAAGGAGCGGCGTCATGCGAATGGTTTTGCAAGGTGGATGAAAATCAATTTACACAATCTGCCGACAGGAAAAAAATAAATTTTCATCAGGGTTGTCACGCCCATTGCCGGGCCCGGCTGATGCAGTCGGCCCGTCGACGGCCGCTCGGCCCCGGCAAGCGGGCGTTCGGCGCTCGGTCGTCACGCAACGCGCCGGACACCCGATCTGCACGCCTATCGGGAATACCCCAAGCATGTTCGTTCGAATGCAGATTCACGTTGACCTGATTCGAATTCGAACATAGGATGCTCGAAAATGATCAGTCGTCCGATAACATCAGCTTTCGACAACATCGAAATGTTCGATTGAATGTGGTCATTTCGAGAAAAACCGGGCGAATCGGCGCCCACCAAGATCGGACATCGTACAAATAAGACTGAACGAGACGCCCTAGCCGGGCGACTTGCATGGATCAGGAGACAGCAGTGAAAACAGTCAAGGCGTTGCGCTGGTGGATCATCGTGCTGGTATGCCTCGGCACGATCCTCAACTACCTCGCTCGAAACTCCCTCGCGGTGCTCGCACCGGAACTGAAGCAGGTGTTCGCGATCTCGACGCAGCAGTACTCGTATATCGTCGGCGCATTCCAGATCGGCTACACGATCATGCAGCCGGTGTGCGGGTTCATCGTCGACCTGATCGGGCTGCGGCTCGGGTTCGCGCTTTTCGCGATGCTTTGGTCGGTGGTCGGCGTCGCGCACGGCTTCGCGTCGGGCTGGCTGTCGCTCGGCATCCTGCGCGGCTTGCTCGGGCTGTTCGAGGCCGCCGCGATTCCGTCGGGGATGAAGGCCGTCGCCGAATGGTTTCCCGATCGCGAGAAATCCGTCGCGGTCGGCTACTTCAACGCCGGCACGTCGCTCGGCGCCGCGATCGCGCCGCCGCTCGTCGTGTTCCTGTCGATGCGGTTCGGCTGGCAATCCGCGTTCATGGTCACCGGCGCCCTCGGCTTCCTGTGGGCCGCGCTCTGGTACACGCAGTACCGCTCGCCGGCCTATCATCCGCGCCTCACGTCGCAGGAGCGCACGCTGATCCGCGACGGCCAGGCCACGATGCCGGCCGTGTCGAAGCGCCGGATTCGCGACGTCGTCACCGCGCGCCGCTTCTGGGCCATCGCGCTGCCGCGCTTCTTCGCGGAACCCGCATGGCAGACCTTCAGCTTCTGGATTCCGCTGTACCTCGCCACCGAGCGCCACATGGCGCTCACGCAGATCGCCGTCTTCGCGTGGATGCCGTTTCTCGCGGCCGACCTCGGCGGCATCGCGGGCGGCTACCTGTCGCCCTACCTCGCGAACCGGTTCAAACTGCCGCTCGTGTGGTCCCGCGTCGCCGGCGTCGCGCTCGGTTCGGTGCTGATGCTCGGGCCGGCGATGATCGGGCTCGTGTCGTCGCCGTATACGGCCATTGCCCTGTTCTGCGTCGGCGGCTTCGCGCACCAGATGATCTCCGCACTCGTCAACACGCTGTCGGCCGACGTGTTCGATCCCGAGGAAGTCGGCACCGCCAGCGGCTTCGCGGGCATGGCCGCGTGGATCGGCGGGCTCGGCTTCTCGCTGCTGGTCGGCGCGCTCGCCGACAAGATCGGCTACGCGCCGCTGTTCGCGTGCCTCGGCCTGTTCGACATCATCGGCGTCACGCTGCTCGCGGTGCTGATCCGCGGGCAGTCGAAGCAGGAACGCCTGCTCGCGCAACACGCCTGACCTTCGTTTTCATCAGGAATCGCCTTCATGACTTCGCTTCTTCATCCGCCCGTGTTCCGCGTCGCCGCCCGGCAGGCGAACCGTGTGCTGCTCGCGTCCGACGCGGGCGCGACCCTCGAGATCTTCGTGCTCGAGGACGACATCGTGCGCGTGCGCGTGCTGCCCGACGCAACGGCGCGCAACCCGCGCACCTGGACGATCGCACCGGGCCTCGACGACGTGCCGCTCGAGGGCCGCGACCGTCTCGACCTCGGCGGGTTCGCGCTGCCCGACTACGACTTCGGCGAGGACGACGGCGGCGTGCGCATCGAAACCGCGCAGGTCCGTCTCACGGTAAGCCGGCAGGGCGGCCATTGCACGTGGTCGATGCGTGGTGCCGACGGCGCGTGGCGCGTCGTGCTCGCCGACCGCGCGACGCAGGCGTACAACTTCGGCTGGTGGGACGACCGCGCCTATCACTACGTCGCCCGCGAGCGCGGCGACAAGGTGTTCGGCCTCGGCGAACGCGCGGGCGACCTCGACCGTACCGGCGCGCGCTTCGAGATGCGCAACATCGACGCGATGGGCTACAGCGCGAAGCACACGGACCCGCTCTACAAGCACATCCCGTTCTACGTCACCTGGTCGCCCGACGCGTGCCAGGGCTTCGGGCTGTTCTACGACACGCTGTCGGATTGCGCGTTCGACATGGGCCGCGAGCTCGACAACTACCACGGTCTGTACCGCTACTTCGTCGCCGAGCACGGCGATCTCGACTACTACTTCATCGCATCGCCCGACACGCCGCTCACGGCCGCACGGCGCTTCACGTGGCTCACCGGGCGCCCGGCGCGCACGCCGAAATGGGGGCTCGGCTATTCGGGCTCGACGATGAGCTACACCGACGCGCCGGACGCGCAGCGTCAGATGAGCCAGTTCGTCGAGCAGTGTGAATCGCACGACATCCTGTGCGATTCGTTCCACCTGTCGTCGGGCTATACGTCGATCGGCGCGAAGCGCTACGTGTTCAACTGGAACCGCGAGAAGTTTCCCGACGCGAAGGGATTCGTGAAGCACTACCGCGACCACGGCATCCGCCTGTGCGCGAACATCAAGCCGTGCCTGCTGCGCGATCATCCCGCGTTCGACGACGCTGCACGGCGCGGGCTGCTGATCCGCTCGGCGTCCGGCGAGCCGGCGTGGGTGCAGTTCTGGGACGAGGTCGGCGCATATATCGACTTCACGCAACCGGACGCTTGCCGCTGGTGGCGCGAGCAGGTCACGTCGGCGCTGCTCGACTACGGGATCGAGTCGACCTGGAACGACAACAACGAATACGAGATCTGGTCGCCCGACGCGATCGCGCACGGCTTCGGCCAGCCATTTCCCGCGCGCGAGGCGAAAGTGCTGCAGACGATGCTGATGATGCGTGCGTCGCGCGACGCGCAGCGCGCGCATGCGCCGGCGCAGCGGCCGTTCCTCGTGTCACGCTCCGGCGGCGCCGGCATGCAGCGTTATGTGCAGACCTGGTCCGGCGACAACTACACGTCATGGGAAACGCTGCGCTACAACCTGAAGATGGGCCTCGGGCTCGCGCTGTCGGGCGTGTCGAACATCGGTCACGACATCGGCGGCTTCTCCGGTCCCGCACCGTCGCCCGAGCTGCTGCTGCGCTGGGTCCAGTTCGGCATCTTCATGCCGCGCTTCAGCATCCATTCGTGGAATGACGACGGCACCGTCAATGAACCGTGGATGTATCCGGAGATCACCGCGCGGATCGCGTCGCTGATCAAGCAGCGCTACCGGCTGCTGCCTTATCTCTATCACCTGTTGTGGCTGTCGACCACGCGCTACGAGCCCGTGCTGCGGCCGACCTTCGGCGACTTCCCCCGCGACCCGCGCTGCTACGACGAATGCGACGACATGATGCTCGGCGACGCGCTGCTCGTCGCGCCGGTGGTCGACCCGGGCCGCACGGAACGCACGGTCTACCTGCCGTCGGGCGCGCGCTGGCTGTGCTGCGCGAGCGCGCGATCGTTCGACGGCGGCGCGAGCGTGACGCTGCCCGCGCCGCTCGACACGCCGGTGATGCTGTTGCGCGAAGGCCGTGTGCTGCCGCTGAACGTCGCCGAGCAACGCTTCGGCGCGTGCGCGGACACGCGCGGCTTCCTCGTCGCGCCACGCATCGAGGACGGTGTCGCATACGGCGAATGCGTCGAGGACGACGGCGAAACGGAAGCGTGGCGCGACGGCGAATACGGGCTGTGGCGCATCGAGACCGGCCGCCAGGCGTCGGGCGAACTCGGCGTGTCGGTCCGCTGGGACGGCCGCATGCATCGCCCCGCCGAGCGCCTCGAGATCCTGCTGCCGGCGTCGCTGCAAGGCGCGCTTGCGGTGCACGGCGCGCGCGTCGAGCACGATGCGCGGGACGGCGCGTGGCGTCGCCTCGTCGTGGCGCTCGACGACTGACCGCGCACGCTCGGGCAAGCGCCGAGCCATGTTCGGGCGGACCGCGCACGCGGCCCGCCCCGCCATCCAAGAGGAGGCCGTCCAGCCTCCCGCCCCCTGAAGAGACCTGGAGATCGACAATGAAGGCACCGCATCATCATTATGCAATCCTGATTTTATCCGCCGCGTCGCTCGGCGCTTCCACCGCCCATGCGCAGAGCAGCGTGACGCTGTACGGCGTGGTCGACGATTCGCTCGCGTACGTGAACAACCAGCAAGGCCACTCGAACGTGTACATGCGCGACGGCAACCTGTATGCGTCGAAGTTCGGGCTGCGCGGCGACGAGGATCTCGGCGGCGGCACGCACGCGATCTTCGACCTGCAATCCGGCTTCAACCTGAACACCGGCGCGCAAGCCGCCGCCGGCACGATTTTCAACCGCCAGGCCTTCGTCGGGCTGCGCAACGACCATTACGGCACGGTGACGGCCGGCCGCCAGTACACGCCGTACTTCCTGCTGGTCGGCCCCTACGCGTCGAGCAGCTGGCTGACCGGTGCGACCGGCGCGCATCCGGGCGACATCGACGGCCTCGACACGACCATCCGCGTGAACAACTCGGTCACCTATACGTCGCCGACCTTGTCCGGGCTGACCGCGAGCGCGATGTACGCGTTCGGCGGCATCGCCGGCGCGACCGGCAAGGGCAATACGTTCAGCGCCGCGCTGCGCTATGCGAACGGGCCGGTCGGGATCGCGGCCGGCTACCTGCGCATCAACAGCTCGGGTTCGTCGGCGGGGTTCCTGAATCCGGCGACCGCGGCGTCGGGCAGCTTCGCCGTGTCCGTGCTGAACCAGGGCTACCTGACCGCGAAGGCTGTCGAGCAGGTCGCGACGGCCGGCAACTACACGCTCGGCAACCTGACGATGGGCCTCAACTACTCGAACGTGAAGTACCTGCCCGGCAACGGCTCCGCGTTCGCGAACACGGCCGTGTTCAACACCTACGGCGCGCTCGCCGCGTACCGCTTCACGCCGACCTTCTCGGTGGCCGGCGCGTTCGCGTACACGCTCGCGTCGAAGGCGAACGGCGTGTCGAACGCGGCCCGCTACCAGCAGTATTCGCTGAAGGAGTCGTACAGCCTGTCGAAGCGCACGACGCTCTATGCGCTGCAGGCGTACACGCATTCGAGCGGGCGCACGCTCGGCGCGCAAGGTGCCGGCCATATCGTCGACGCGGCGCCGATCGTCGGCGACTCGCAGCAGCTCATGCCGTCGACGACGCACGGCCAGTTCGTCGGCATGGCCGGGATCGCCGTGACGTTCTGAAATCGCGGCAGCGCATCGCCCGCCGGCGCCCCGGACGGTCCGCATCATCCGGGGCGCCGGATTCCGCGCCTCGTCTGCGCTCGGTCTGGGCTCCGTCGCACGCGCCGGCTCAGTGCGAGGGTGTTCGCGATCGGCCCGATACCCTACAATTCGTCAGGTTAACCCCTGCTGCTTGCCCCTTCTTGCAGTCCCGACACCGCGCTACACTCGACGCACGCCGTATCAGGGTCCGACGTGCGACGCGCGCGCCGGGCGGCGTCGCGCCTCGTTGCGCCCACAACTGGATGCCAGCCATGCCAGGTTCCCGTCCCTCGACCCGCACGGCGTTAGAGCCGCAGGCCGTCGCCCCCAGCACGCCCGCCACCGCGCGCGAGGCCATGCTGATGCCCTTCTTCCACTGGGGCTTCCATGCGTGGGCGATCTACGGGCTGACGGGGCTCGTGCTCGCGCACTTCGGTTTCCGCTACAACCTGCCGCTGACGCTGCGGTCCGGGCTGTATCCGATGCTGCGGGAGCGCGTGAACGGCCGGATCGGCCACGCGGTCGACGCGTTCATCGCATCGTGCGGACGCGTGGCCTCCGACGGAGTCGCACGATGAGCGGCCTGCTGCACGATCGCACCGGCGACTTCATCGCGCTCGCGACGCTCGCGGTGCTTTACCTCGGTGGCGTCGGCCTCGCGCTGTGGCGAATCCGCACCGCCGCGCCGCGCGGCAAGGTCTACTGGATCGTCTGCATCGCGTTGCTGGCCGGCGGTGCGATCGCGATCACCGCCAACCTGTCGCCCGTGCCGAACAGCGGCGAGATGCCGCCCGGTTTCGCGCTCGGCGTCGAGGCGGTGCTGCTCGGGCTCGCGCTCGTCGCGGCGGGCTGCGCGTGGCTGATGTTGCGTGCGAGGCGCGGCTGATATCTGTCGCTTGCGCGGCGGCGCAGCCTTGCCTTGTCATGCGCGAACGGCAGCGTGCATGCCGAACGTCGGTCGTCCTCGTAGCCTCACGCGTCATGCAGACGGCGCCCGCGCCGTGACGAGCCAGCACGCCGCGTCGAACCGCACGTCAGCGCCCTGCACGTAAGGCTCGAACGCAGCGCGCACCGTTTCGACCACGCGCCGCCGCGTCGCGTCGTCCGCGTCCTGAAGCGCGAGCCCGACCGGGCCCAGCCGCGCGATGTAGTCGTTCAACGCCGCCTCGGGCAACGCGCACGCCTGGTCGATCGGCTCGATCGCGATGTCGGCCCAGCCGCTGTCCGACAGCACCGACGCGATCCGCTGCCGGTCGCCGAACGCGAATTGCCCCGGCGCCCCCGGCTGCCGCGCCGGCAGGTCCGGCAGCAACGTTGCCGCGACACGCTCGGCCGTCGTCATGAACGGATTGTCGGCGGCGCCGCGCCATGCAACGAATCGCAGTTGCGCGTTCGCGCGCGCCGCGTGCCGCAGGTTCGCGAAGGCGCGCACCGGATCGTCGAAGAACATCACGCCGAAGCGCGACACGATCAGGTCGAACCGACCCGGCGCGAATGCATGCGTCTGCGCATCGGCATGCACGAAGCCGGCGCCCAGGCCGGCGCGTTCGGCACGCGCCCGTGCGGCGGCAATCATCCGCGCCGAAATATCGACGCCGGTACAGTGCGCGTGCGCACCAAGCCGCCGTGCGATCGCGAGCGTCACCGCGCCGGTGCCGCAGCCGACGTCGAGCACGCAGCGCGCGGATGCCGCGGCCGCCGCGTCCGCGAGCAGCGTCTCGAACGGCTCGAACATCCGGTCGAGCGAGCGCTGCGCGTCGACCCATGCCAGCCCCGACGGACCATTCCACAGCGCAGACTGCGCTTCGTTTGCCCGGCTGTCTTTCATCGTCGATTCTCCTTTTTCGTCCGTATCGTTGACCGTGATCCGGACTATGCTGCTTCAAGCCGGCTTGAGGTCAAGGCAGCGACCGCGGCACGACTCGCGCGCCGGCCGGCCGTCGGACTCCGCCCTTCACATTTCTTACACTCGCGCTGCGTATCGTTGACGACTTTCCTACGGTGCCTCTCATGCGACGACTCCTCCCGCGCGCACTGCTCGCGCGCTGCGCTCCGCTTGTTGCCCTCGCGGCGCTGTCCGCGTGTTCGAATCACATCGATACGCCCGCCGATCCGGCCAGTGCCGCGATCAACCTCCAGGCCGCGTGGGTCGAGATCGGCGACGCGAACCAGGCGATCGCACGCGTGATCACGAGCTACAGCCCTGCATCCGCGAGCGATCCGCTGTGCCCGCAACTGTCCGTCGACGGCAAGCTGTCGCGCATGACGCTGCGCGCCGGCGCCGCGACCGTTGCGCAGCGTCCGACGGCGAGCGCCGCGGCCGACTCGAAACCGTCGAGCTTCCCGGTGTCCGTCTGCGAAGCGGCGCTGCCGGCCGATGCGCAAACGGCGAGCGTCGCGGGCCGCGCACTGCCGCTGCCGAAAGCGCAGCCGCAGCGCATCGCGATCATCGCCGACACCGGCTGCCGGATGAAGAAGGCCGACAACGCATGGCAGGCGTGCAACGACGCGACGGTCTGGCCGTTCGACACGATCGCGGCGAGCGTCGCGAAGCTGTCGCCGGACCTCGTGCTGCACGTCGGCGACTATCACTACCGCGAAAACGCGTGCCCGCCCGACATCGCCGGCTGCAAGGACAGCCCGTGGGGCTATGGCTGGGATGCGTGGCAGGCCGACCTGTTCCGCCCGGCCGCGCCGCTGTTCGCGAAGGCGCCGTGGGTCGTCGTGCGCGGCAACCACGAGGAATGCGCACGGGCCGGCCAGGGCTGGTACCGCTTCCTCGATCCGCGCCCGTATTCGGCGGCCCGTTCGTGCGACGATCCGGCCAACGACGACGACGCGAACTACTCGGATCCCTATGCGGTGTCGCTCGGCGGCGGCACGCAGGTGATCGTGTTCGACACCGCGAAGGTCGGCCGCAATCCGCTGAAGACGACCGACGCGCAATTCCGCATCTACCAGAAGCAGTTCCAGACGGTCGCGTCGCTCGCGTCGAAGGCCGGCATGTCGACGACGATCTTCACGAACCACCATCCGATCCTCGCGTTCGCGCCGATCGCCGGCAGCACGCCCGCGCCGGGCAACCTCGCGCTGCAGTCGGTGATGGCGAGCCTGAACGCGCAGGCGTACTACCCGCCCGGCATCCACGTCGCGCTGCACGGGCACGTGCACGACTTCCAGGCGATCAACTTCTCGTCCGGGCATCCGGCGACGATCGTGTCCGGCAACGGCGGCGACAACCTCGACGTCGCGCTGCCCGACCCGTTCCCCGCCGGCCTGACGCCGGCGCCGGGCGCCGTGATCGAACGGCTGTCGCACAACAACAGCTTCGGGTTCCTGATCATGGAGCGACGCGGGGCGCCGGCGACGGGCTGGGTGTTCCATGCGTATTCGGCGGCGGGCAAGCTGCTCGCGTCGTGCGACCAGTCGGGCAACACGCTCGCATGCGACAAGACGGGGTTCATCGCGCCGTGAGGGACGAAGTTCGATTGCATGGCGGTTTGATGGATTCTGCGGATTCGGCGGATTCGGCGGATTCGGCGGATGCGGCGTGTTCGGCGTGTTCGGCGGATGCGGCCGGCTGCCGGGAAGGAATGGCTGGATCGCGAAGGCGGCCGATTCCTTCGGTCGCCCTCGCCGGGCGTCCGGCGTCCGCCGCGGTTCCGGCCGCCGGCGGACGGGCGGTACGCGCCCTTGCCGCCGCCGTGCTCGCCGGAGCGGCGCTCGCGGCCCACGGCGCACCTGCCGAAACGACCCTGCTCCCCGGCGCGCCGCCGGCGCGCGTCGTCGGTACGATCGGCAACGGCACGCCGCAGGTGACCGACAAGGTCGACGCGGCCACCGCCCGTTTCGCGCCCGACCCGACGCTCGTCGCGCTGGGCCGCCGGATCTTCTTCGATCCGCGGCTGTCCGAGCCGCGCGGCATGTCGTGCGCGGGCTGCCACGATCCGGGGCGCGCGTTCGCGCCGACCTTGTCGGCCGCTTCGCTCGCGGGGCCGGGCGTGCCGGAAGGCAGCCGCCACGGGCGCTTCAGCCAGCGCAACGCGCCATCGCTGCTCTACGTGCGCTACGTGCCGCGCCGCCACTTCTACCAGGACGACGACGCGCCCGCGCCGTCGCCGTTCGGCGGCCTGTTCAGCGACGGCCGCGCGGACACGCTCGCCGAACAGATCCGCGGGCCGCTGTTCGACCCGAACGAGATGAACAACCGGTCGCCGGCCGCGCTGCTGCGCAAGGTCGACGGCACCGAACTGGCGGGCGATCTCGCCGCGCGCTTCGGCACGTCGGCGCGGCGCGATCCCGAGCAACTGGTGCGGGCGCTCGGCTCGGCCGTCGAGGCCTATCTGCAGAGCGACGAGATGGCGCCGTTCACGTCGCGCTTCGACG
This sequence comes from Burkholderia sp. Bp8994, assembly GCF_003853805.1. NCBI lineage: Bacteria > Pseudomonadati > Pseudomonadota > Betaproteobacteria > Burkholderiales > Burkholderiaceae > Burkholderia > Burkholderia sp. Bp8994. Next base: position 57,677 of record NZ_QTQH01000001.1, on the reverse strand, counting down.
CATTCCTGCGCACGCGCAAGCCGCTCGCGCCGGCCGAGATGCGCGGCCTGGCGCTGTTCCGCAATCCCGACAAGGGCAATTGCATGAGCTGCCATACGCTGTCGGAAACGTCGAGCCGGCCGGAGCGCTCGCTCTTCACCGATTTCGGCTACGACGCGATCGCGGTGCCGCGCAACCACGCACTGCCCGCGAACCGCGATCCGCGCCATTTCGACAACGGTCTGTGCGATACGGCTGCGCGGCTGCGCTGGCCCGAGCCGACGCAATGGTGCGGCTACCTGCGCACGCCGGGACTGCGCAACGTCGCGGTCAAGCAGACGTTCATGCACAACGGCGTGTTCACGACGCTGCGCGACGCGGTCGCGTTCTACAACACCCGCTCGACCGACCCTGGCCGCTGGTATCACGGCGCCCGGACGTTCGACGACGTGCCGGCCGCCTATCGCGGCAACATCAACGTCAATTCGACGCCGATGAACCGCCGGCCCGGCACGCCGCCCGCGCTGACCGACGCGGAAATCGACGACATCGTCGCGTTCCTCGGCACGCTGACCGACGCACGCTACGCGAATCCCGTCCCGGCCGCCGCCCGCATCGCCCGCGCCGCCGCGCCGGCGCGTTGACCCTGGCCGAACGGCCAGGCGCGTGCGCATCCGCTTGCGGTCGCCGCAAACACTGGTTATATTTACAGTACTGTATTTATGAACAGTGAGGTGCGCGATGGAACATCTGGTCCGTATCGTCAACGACACCGATCGCCAAGTGCTGGCATGGCTGCGTGCGCAGGTCGGCGACGCCCGCGTCGAGCGTGCGGCGCGCCAGCTCGGGCATACGCGAAAGCCCTTTCCGTCGGCGGTATGCCGGTATCTGGGCATGAGCGCGCCGGCCACGCTGCGCCCGGCGGAGCGGCCGCGTGCCGCACGCGACTTCTCGGTCGGAGATCGCTATCTGTCGCTGATCCGTCAGCACCTCGCCGCGCATGCGGTCAGCCGATGAAATCGCCGAAATCGTATCGTCGGCGCGTCGCCGCGCGGCGGCCGGCCGCGGAGAATGCGGCGAGCCGGATCGGCCGGCCCGTGCTCTCGTCACGACCGCCGAGCCCGGTAGCCAACGCGCCAGCCCGGCCGACACCCGCCCTGCTCACGCAGCGGCCGCCGCGTCGCGTATCAACTGGCCGAGCGTTTCGATTGCCGCTTCATGTGCCGTGTCGAACACCCGCGTGCAGGCAAGCCGGATATACGCGTCAAAGCGGTCGGAATTCGAGAAGATCGCGCCTGGCGCGATCCTTACCCCGCGTGCGAGCGCGGCATCGAACAAGGCTTCGGAACGCACGCCGTCGGGCAGCGCGATCCACAGCAGCATGCCGCCGGGCGGCCGGTTCATCCGCGTGCCGGCGGGAAAATGGCGCGCGATCGCATCGATCGTCACATCGCGCTGCACGCGAAGCTGTTCGCGAAACCGGTGCAGGTGGCGGTCGAACGCACCCGAGCCGACGAATTCGGCCGCGACGGCCTGCAGCAACGCGGCGTTGTGCCGGCTTTGCGCGAACTTGAGCATCTTCACGCGCGCGTGCCAGCGGCCCGCGCTCATCCAGCCGAGCCGCATTCCGGGCGCCAGCACCTTGTTGAGCGACGGGCAATAGATCACCGTGCCGTCGCGGTCCCATGCCTTCACGGGTTTCACCGCGTGCGGCGCTTCCACGAGTTCGCGATACGGCTCGTCCTCGATCACGGCCACGCCGCGACGCGAGCACAGCGCGACCAGCGCAGCCTTGCGTTCGTCGGGCATCACGCTGCCGAGCGGGTTCTGCAGATTCGGCACGACGACCACGGCCCGAATATCCGGGTACGCGGTCAGCGCCACGTCGAGCGCTTCGATCGACAACCCGGTCGTCGGGCTGGCCGGAATCTCGAGTGCACGCAGGCCGAGGCTTTCGAGCAGCTGGATCAAGCCGAAAAAGGCCGGCGATTCGATCGCGATCGTGTCGCCGGGGCGTGCCACCGCGCGCAACGCGAGATTCACGGCATCGACGCCGCCGCTCGTCGACATCACGTCGTCCGGCGACACGGTCACGCCGTACGACAGCGCGCGTTTGGCCATCGTCTGCCGGAATTCGGCCGAGCCGCCAACCGGCCCCGCGTCGGTCAGCAGCGTCGGCTTGCGCCGTAGCAGCCGGATCGCCAGCGCCTGCAGGCGCTCGGCCGGGTACAGCGTCGCCAGCGCGGATGCGCCACCGAGATTCAGCGCGTCGGGCCTCGCGTTCGCACGATCGATCACGCGCGACACGCGTTCGTGCAGCCCCGCGAACGGCGGCTCGACGCTCAGCGGCTGCCCGTCGCTTTCCGGCAGCGTGTCGAGCGCGGCCACCGCGCGCCGGCGCACGAAGTAGCCCGAGCGCGGTCTGGCTTCGCACCAGCCCGTATCCTCGAGCCGCCGGAAGGCCTGGGTCGCGGTAGACAGGCTCACGCCGTGCTGCGCCATGAACGCACGCACGGACGGCATCCGGTCGCCGGGCGACAGCGTGCCGGCCGCGATGATGCGGCGGTAATGCTCGGCGAGCCGTTCGTAAAGCGGCTCGCCGGCCATCGGCAAAGTCATGCGGGATGGATCGGTGATGGGCGTCATGCGGGTCATCCTGCCCGCGCGCCCGGGCGCACGCCAGATACAGATTCCGGGGAAACTCACCGATACAGCAACATGAAATCGCCGTCTGCACCGTAACAGATACCCGTCCCCTGAATCTGTCCTGTCCGCACGCGTTTCCTTAACCTGATTGCACGCTGTCGCCCTGCCATCGCCGGGCCGCGCAACCGGGAAAAGGACACGCCATGCGGACGCACGACATCCGGCTCGACGCCGGGCAAAGCCACTTTGCGTGGTTCGACAAGGGCAGCCGCGTCATCGTGCTCGACGGCGCGCTCGCGGTCACGTTACGTCACGGCGGGCTCGACTGGCTGCCCGATGCGCCGCAATACGTTCGCCGCGTGCTCGACGAAGGCGAATGCCTGACGATCGAGACGGCCGGTCACGTGGCATTGTCCGCCGGCGGCGCCGGGCCGGTTGCCGCGACCGTCGCGGCGCCCGTGGCCAGGCCCGGCGTATTCGCGGTGTGGCGTGCGTGGCTGCAGCGGGCGTCCGCGCGGCTGCTCGGCGAGCGGCATGTGCGCGAGCAGTCCTGACGCGACGGCTACAACACCGTCGCCGGTGTCGCCACGCGATCACCGTGTCGCTCCATCCGGCGACGAATTCGAGCCCGGCCGCGCGACGCCTACACACCGTCGCCGTTGTCGCCGCACGATCACCGTGTCGCTCCCCCGGCGACGAATTCGAGCCCGTCCGTCGCCCTCGCCGGGCCGGGCCGCTTCGGCCACGCCGACAACCTCGGCCGCAGCAGCCGCGCGTTGCTACCGCACCTTCCGCGCGCGCTCGATCCATTCGAACAATGCCATCCCGGCCAGCATCGCGCCGACGAACGCGATGCCCTTCACCGACCCGAGCCCGATCGACACGATCGCCGGCCCCGGGCAGAACCCGGCAAGCCCCCAGCCGATGCCGAACACGGCGCTGCCGGCGACGAGGCGCACGGTAATCGTCCGCACGGCCGGCCACTGGATCGGCAGGCCGAGCAACGACCGCGACCGGTGCTTCGCCCATGCGAACGCGAACACGGCGACGCCGATCGCGCCGGCCATCACGAATGCGAGCGACGGATCCCAGCGGCCGGCCAGGTCGAGAAAACCGAGCACCTTCTGCGGGTTGGCCATCCCCGACACGATGAGGCCGACGCCGAACATCAGCCCCGCCAGAAACGCGAATCCTGCCTGCATGTCAGCCCCCGAGCACGTGCCGTTGCACGAATACGGTCGCGAAGCCCGCGACCATGAAGACCGCCGTCGCGACGATCGAGCGCGTCGCGCCGCGCGACAGCCCGCAGACGCCGTGACCGCTCGTGCATCCGCCCGCATAGCGCGTGCCGATCCCGACCAGCAGGCCGGCCGCCAGCAACTCGCCCCAGCCTGCATCGACCTGCGGCGTCACGGCGGCACCGGCGACACGCATCAGCAGCGGCGCGGCGATCAGCCCGGCGACGAACGCGGCACGCCAGCCGCGCTCCGCCGCACCGGCCGTAAACAGGCTGCCGACGATACCGCTGATTCCGGCGATCCGCCCGTTGAACGCCATGAGCCACGCGGCCGCAAGCCCGATCAGCACGCCGCCGGCAAGCGACAGCCACGGCGTGAAATGAAGCGCATCAAGCTGCATCGCGCGTCCCCTTCGCGGCCGGGCCGCAGAACTGTTCGTACAGCACGCCCATCACCGCGATCGCAGCCAGGCTGTCGAGCGAGTAGTGGATGTTCTTGCCTTCGCGGCGCGTGCGGACGAGCGCGTTGTCCCGCAACACACCCAGCTGCTGCGACAGTGTCGGCTGGCGAATATCCAGCCGCGCCTCGAGATCGCTCACGCAGCGTTCGCCCTGCGACAGTTCGCACAGCAGCAGCAACCGGTCGGGATTGGACAGCACCTTGAGCAGCGCGCACGCCGATTCGGCGGCGGCGCGCATCTGATCGGGCTCGGGCAGCCCGGTGGAAGGGTCGGCGTTCATGAGAGCGATCGCATTCGATTAACGAATCAATATTATATATATTTATATATCGTTGATTCGTACTTTCGGTCGGCGCCATCGGAAGAAAAAGGAAAGCGCCGTCTGCGACGCCCACCCCTGCCTCCGCTACGCCTGCTCGCCGGCAAGCGCATCGGCTGCCGCCGCGCGCTTCTCGCCGGCCCGTACCGCGCCCAGCACCAGCACCGCGATCCCGGCGATCACGCACGGCACCGCGACGAATGCGAAGGCGATCGGCAACGGCAGCCCCATCGCGAGCATCGCCCCGCCCGCCATCGAACCGACGACCGACCCGCCGCGGCCGATTCCGTTCGCCCAGCTCACGCCCGTGGTCCGGCACTCGGTCGGGTAGAACGCGGCCGACAGCGCGTTCGCGCCGACCTGCGAGCCCGACACGCAAAAGCCCGCGGCGAACACGACCAGCGCGGCGCCCGCCGGCGACGCGGCCAGCACGCCGATCGCCGCGACGAACACGCCGGCCGCCGCATAGCTGCATGCCAACACGCGATGCGGATCGAAGCGGTCCATCAGCCCGCCGAGCACGATCGCGCCGAGCGTGCCGCCGACCTGGAACATCGCGGTCACGCGCGCGGCCGTCTGCAACGTCGCGCCGGTCGTGCGCAACAGCGTCGGCAGCCAGCTCGACAACAGGTAGATGACGAGCAGGCTCATGAAGAACGTGAGCCACAGCAGCAGCGTGCCGCGCAGCAGGTCGGCGCCGAACAGGCGGCCGAGCGGCGAAGCGGCCGGCTTGCCGCGCGGTGCGATGAACGACGCGTGCGCGAGATGCGGGTCCGGTGCGATGCGTGCGAGCATCGCCGCGATCCGTTCACGCGCCGCGCCGGTGTTGACGAGGTAGCGCACCGATTCGGGCAAGCGCCATGCGAGCACCGGCAGAAGCAGCAGCGGCGCGGCACCGCCGACGACGAGCACCGCGCGCCAGCCGTCGCGTTCGATCAGCGACGCGGCCGCGAGTCCGCCGAGCGCGGAGCCGATCGTGAAGCCGCAGAACATCGTCGTCACGAGCAGCGAGCGCCGCCGCGCGGGGCAATACTCGGACGTCAGCGTGATCGCGTTCGGCATCGCGCCGCCGAGCCCGAGGCCCGTCACGAAGCGCCACGCGATCAGTTCGGTCAAACCGCCCGCGCTCGCCGACGCCGCACTCGCGATGCCGAAACACGCGACACAGGCGAGCAGCAGGCGCTTGCGGCCGAACCGGTCGCCGAACGGCCCGAACACGAGCGCGCCGGCCATCAGCCCGGCGAGCCCGGCGCCGAACACCGGCGCGAGCTGCGCGGGCGACAGGCCCCATTCCGCACGAATGACGGGGGCGATGAACCCGATCGATGCCGTGTCGAAACCGTCGATCGCGACGATCAGGAAGCACAACACGACGATCGCGGCCTGAAACGGCGCAACGCGATGTCGGTCGATCCATTCGCTGACGTCGATGGACAGCGTATCGGCCATGATGATGTCTCCTCCATGAAGGCGGTCGCGCGCGATGTCGTTGAAATGCGCGCCGCCGGATGCAAACCGAAAGGCGTCAGGCAACGGACTTCAGGCAGTTCTCCGCGCGCCAGCCGTGCAGCCAGTCGAGCGCGTCGTAGAACTGCGCCTGCGTGCGTCCGACCCACAGCGCGTTGCGCACCTGCCGCTCGACGCCCTTCGCGTGATAGATCCGCCCCATCTCGCGCGCCGAATACAGCACGCGTGCGGTGCGCGGAATCCGCACGCGCTCGTACAGCGCAAACGCGGCCTCGAAGTCGCCGTCGGTCTGCGCGACGGCCGCGCCGAGCGTCACCGCATCCTCGAGCGCCTGGCACGCGCCCTGCGCGAGGTATTGCGTCATCGGATGGGCAGCGTCGCCGAGCACCGTCGCGCGGCCCGCACTCCAGCGCTCGACCGGGTCGCGGTCGGCGGTCGCCCAGCGCTTCCACGACGTCGGCCGGTCGAGCATCTGCTTCGGCAGCGGATGGATGCCGTCGAAGTACGACAGCACTTCCTCCTTGCTGCCGTCGCGCACGCCCCAGGTTTCCTGCTCGCGGCTGTGGAACGTGACGACGAGGTTGTACTGCCGGCCGCCGCGCAGCGGATAGTGGACGAGATGGCAATGCGGGCCGGCCCAGACGACCGGCGCATTGATCTGCAGATCCTTCGGCATGTTGTCGACGTCGACGACCGCGCGATACACGACGTGCCCCGTCACGCGATGCGCGTCGCCGATCAACGCGTGACGGATCGCGGACTTCACGCCGTCGCAGCCGATCACCGCATCGGCGCGATAACGCTCGCCGTGCTGATCGATCACGGTCACGCCGTGGTCATCCTGCTCGAACCCGCACACCTGCGTGCTGGTCCGGAACTCGATCAGCGGATGATCCTTGACCGCCTCGTAGATCGACAGGTGGATGTCCGCGCGATGGATCACCGCATACGGGTTACCGAAGCGTTCGCGATACGCGGCGCCCGTGTCGACGCACGCGACTTCCCGCGCATCGACCGCATCCATCAGTTGCAGCCGGTCGGTAAACACCGCCCGGCCGCGCGCGGCCTCGCCGACGCCCAGCGCGTCGAGCGCGTTGAACGCGTTCGCGGCGAGCTGGATGCCCGCGCCGATCTCGCCGATTTGCGCGGCCTGCTCGAGCAGCGTCACGCGAATGCCCTGGCGCGCGAGCGCCAGCGCCGTCGCGAGCCCGCCGATGCCGCCGCCGATCACGAGTACGCGTCGGCCTGTGTTGTGTGTCTCGCCCATGTCTGTCTCCTGCTTCGTGTTACGCGATGTAGTCCGGTTGCCGCTGCGGCTGCGCTGCGTCGAATGCCGGCTCGCGCCGCGCGTGTTCGTGAATCGCCAGGCTGCGCGGATACGCGCTCAGGTCGCAATCCATCCGCAGCGCGTTCGCGACCTGCGGCACGAGGCATACGTCGGCGAGTGTCGGCGCCTCGCCGAAACACCACGGACCCGTGTCCGCACGCGCGAGCAGACGCTCGACGCCGGCCATCCCTTCCGCGACCCAGTGCCGGTACCACGCGCTCTTCTGCTGCGGCGTGACCTGCAGTTCGCTGTCGAGGTAGCGCAGCACCCGCAGGTTGTTGACCGGGTGGATGTCGCATGCGATCAGCGTCGCGAGTTCCAGCACGCGTGCGCGCTGCCGCGGTTCGAGCGGAATCAGCCGCGGCGCCGGACGAATCCGGTCGAGGTAGTCGATGATCGCGAGCGACTGGCCGAGACGGAAATCGCCGTCGACGAGCGCCGGCACCGACGCCGACGGATTCACCTGCGCGACGTAGCCGGCCTCGCGGTGCTCGCCCGTGCGGATGTTCACGGGCAGCGTGTCGTACGACAGTCCTTTCAGCGCGAGCGCGATGCGCACCCGATAGGACGTCGAACTGTTGAAGAAGCTATGCAGTTGCACGATGTGACCTTTCGAGGAAAGCGAGGCGCGCGTCAGACCACGTGCACGGCCAGTTCGCCGAGCCGCTCGACGCCGACCTGCATCACGTCGCCCTTGACCACCGCGCCGACGCCTTCCGGCGTGCCGGTGAAGATCACGTCGCCCGGTTCGAGGCGGAAGAATTTCGACAGGTCGGCGACCGTTTCCGCGACCGACCAGATCAGGTGCGACACGTCGCTCTTCTGCTTCGTCGCGCCGTTGACCGTCAGCCACAGGCCGGCCTGCTCGAAATGACCGACCTCGCTCGCCGGATGCACGGGGCCGATCGGCGCGGAACGGTCGAACGCCTTGCCGATTTCCCACGGCCGGCCCATCTCGCGCATCTTCATCTGCAGGTCGCGGCGCGTCATGTCGAGGCCGACCGCATAACCCCACACGTGCTCGAGCGCACGCTCGAGCGGAATGTCGGCGCCGCCCTTGCCGATCACCGCGACGAGCTCGGCTTCGTAGTGATAGTTCTGCGTCTGCGACGGATACGCGAGATCGAGCGTTTCGCCGTAGGCGACCGGCACGACCGAATCGGCCGGCTTGCAGAAGAAGAACGGCGGTTCGCGATCGGGATCGAAGCCCATTTCGCGCGCATGCGCCGCGTAGTTGCGGCCGACGCAGTACACGCGGCGCACCGCGAAGCGGGCGTCGCTGCCGGCGACGGGAAGCGCCACCGGCGCTTCGGGCGGGAAAACATAAGTCATGAACGGCTCCAGCGTAGGCATGAAGGAAGGAACGCGCGCCGCGTCGGCGACGCACGCAACGAAGCGGGGAAAACGGGCGTCAGTCGCGCGCTTCGCGCAGCAGGTTCAGCGCGGACAGCACCGGCCGGTCGGAATAGCTGAACAGCACGCTGTCGGACGACGCAGACAGCCGCACCGGCGCCCACGACGGCGCGACGAAGATGTCGTGCGGCTCGAACGCGAACGCGTCGCCGCCGATGTGCGCGGTGCCGCTGCCTTCGACGACGCAGTAGATCGTCGCGTCGGTGCTGCGATACGTGCGGCCGTCGAAGCCGGCCGGCAGGAACTGCATGAAGGTCGCGATCGTCGGCATCGGCCAGCCGCCCGTCGCGGGGTTCACGTAGCGCAGCTTCACGCCGTCCCACGCGTCGAGTTCGCCGTTGCGGTACAGCGCGTCGAGCGCGTCGCGGGTGCGCGCATACGGATAGCTGAACACCGGCGACGTCGGATCGCTCGCGCGATGCCGCACCGGCGCCATGTTGTGGCCGAAGCGCGCGAAGCTGTCGCCTTCCGCGCGGCTCACCGGCTGCTCGGCCATCGGATGGTTTTCGGCGAAACCCGCGTCGAGGTTCGCGACGAGCGGAATGTCGAGCCCGTCGAGCCACACGACCGGCTCGCCGCCGTCTTCCACCGCCGGATTGCCGTGGTCGTGCCACGCCCAAGACGGCGTGATGATGAAGTCGCCCGGATGCATCGTCGTGCGCTCGCCGTTCACCGCGGTCCATGCGCCCTTGCCTTCGACGATGAAGCGCAGCGCCGACTGCGTATGCCGGTGGCTCGGCGCGATCTCGCCGGGCAGGATCAGCTGCATGCCTGCGTACAGGGTCGGCGTCATGCTCGACTTGCCGGGCAGGCCCGGGTTCTCCAGCACCAGCACGCGGCGCACGGCTTCTTCCGCGCTGATCACGCTGCCGGCCTGCATCACCAGGTCGCGCACCCGTGCGTACTTCCAGATCGCGGCCTGCGCGGCCGGCTGCGGCGTCTTCGGCACGAGGTTGTGCAGCGATTCCCACAACGGGGCGAGGCGCTGCTCGGCGATCCGGGCGTAGTAATCAGCGCGCGACGTATCCGGGTGTCGGCTGGTCATGATGTCTCCTTGGGGCGGCCGATCGCGGTCGGCGCTGTGTCGGGTCGGGGACCGCGTGCCGCAGTCCGTTAGCGCATTTATATTCGACGCAGACATACCCGGTAAAATGGTGAAATCATCTAATCCATATTGATTCGGATATACCTTCCGATACGGAGCGTGCGATGGACTGGACCCACCGGCTGCGCTTGCGGCACCTGCAGGTCCTGCTGAGCCTGGCCAGCACGGGCAACCTGAGCCAGTCGGCGGCTGCGCTCGCGACCACCCAGCCGGCGCTGTCGAAATGGCTGAAGGAACTCGAGGAGGATGTCGGCCTGCCGCTGTTCGAGCGGCATGCGCGCGGCTTGCGGCCGACGGCCTACGGCGACGCGCTGATCGAGCATGCGCGCCGCGTGGAGGCGCAGCTCGACGTCGCGCGCGACGACATGGCCGCGCTGCGCGAAGGCGGCAGCGGCCTGGTCACGATCGGCACGTCGGGCGTCGCGGCCGCCGATACGGTGCCGCTCGCGGTATCGCAGTTGCTGAAGCGGATGCCGCGCGCGCAGGTGCGGCTCGCGGAGAGCACGATGAACCAGCTGATGCCGCAGCTCGCGCGCGGCGAGCTGGACATCGTCGTCGGCCGTTCCGGGTCCGCATCCGTCGATCCGCACCTTCACGCAGAAGCGCTGTACGTCGATCCGGTGGTGTTCGTCGCGCGGCCCGATCACCCGCTCGTCGGCACGGCATCCGTCGGCTGGGACGAGGTGCTGGCCTGCTCGTGGATCGTCTGGCCGCCCGGCACCCCCGTGCACAACGCGCTACAGGTCGCGCTGACGGCCGCCGGGCGCGTGCAGCCGCCGCATTGCGTCGAATCGAATTCGTCGATCCTGAACCTCACGCTGCTGAACAACACCGACCTGCTCGGCGTCGCATCGCATCGTGCCGCGCGGCGCTTCGAGCAATTGAACGCGATCCGCATCCTGCCGATGCGGCTCGAGGGCCAGGGCGCGGTGTCGATCTACTGGCATCCGGACAGCGCGAAGCGCGCGGCCGTGGCCGCCGCGATCGAGTGCCTGCGTGCCTGTGCGGCGCCGCAGGTGGGCGGATGGGAGAAAGTGAAGGCGGAGTGAGCGACGCAGCGACCCGGCGCGAACCGGGCGCTGCGCCGTGGCGCATCAGCCGCCGTCGCAGGACGCGATGTCGTCCAGCATCAGCGTGCCGACTCGCGCGGGCACGAGCGGCGTGCGCGGCACCGGCGGCGTCCAGCCGAACAGCGCCTGCGCGGCCGCGCCGCACACGCGGCCCTGGCATGCGCCCATCCCGCAGCGCGTCTGCAGCTTCGCGGCCGTCCAGCCCGGCGCAGGCGCGGCCGCGTCTGCGACCGCGTCGAAGCGCACGTCCTCGCAACGGCACAGCAGCGTGTCGGGCCGCGCGAGCTTGCGGATCGGCTCGCGTATCGCGAAGCGCTCGCGCACCGCATCCGCGAACGCCTGCCAGTGCGCACGCCGCGCAACCAGCGCGGCCAGCGGCGCCGTCTGTCCGGTGGCCGCATAGCCGGCGATCTCGCCTTCGACGATCGCCAGTTCGCTGCCGCCGACACCCGTGCACTCGCCCGCCGCGAAACAGCCGTCGCGGCTCGTGCGCTGATGCGCGTCGACCACCACCGCGCCGTTTTCTATCCGGCAGCCGAGGTGGCTCGGCAGCACGGTGTTCGGCACGAGGCCGAAGCCGCACGCGAGCCTGTCGCAGTCGACCTCGAACTCTCGCTCGCCCTGCCGGATCCGCACGCGTTCGAGCCGCTTGTCGCCGAACGCCTCGACGACGTAGGCATTGGGCCGGTAGGCTGCCGTGACGAGCTTCGCCGCCTGCGTGAGTTTCGACGGCCAGCGCCAAAGCCCCGCGCCGAAACCGGCCACGTCGCTCCACGCCGCCTGTTCGAGCACGTGCGACACCTGCGCGCCGGCCTGACGGGCCGTCGCCGCGCTCGCGAGCAGCAGCGGGCCGCTGCCGGCGATCACCGTGCGCTGCCCGCGCACGTCGAGGCCGTACTTGATCAGGGCCTGCAGGCCGCCCGCGCCGGTCACGCCCGGCAGCGTCCAGCCCGGGAACGGCAGCAGCAGCTCGCGCGCACCGCAACACACGATCAGCGTGTGGAATTCGAGCAGGAAGCCGCGCTCGTCGTCCTCGAGCAGCAGCGTGCCCGGCTGCGTTTCGGCCACGATGCGCGTGGCCGCAAGATGCGTGACGTTCGGCTGACGCAGCACGGCCAGGCGTTCCGCCGCGGCCGGCACCGGCATCGCGGCCGCCGCCTGGCGCCAGATCTGCCCGCCCGCGCGCGGATTGTCGTCGACGATCGCGACCGTCGCACCGCTTCGTGCGGCGGCCTGCGCCGCCGACAGCCCGGCCGGGCCCGCGCCGACGATCGCGACGTCGACGCTCAGTCTTTCCTGTTTCGCCGTGCTCATCGCGTGCGCTCCACCCGCATCCCGTCGCGGCACAGCGTCTGGCAGGCCAGGCGGCGGCGGCCGTCGATCGTCATCCTGCACTCCTGGCAGATGCCCATACCGCAAAACGGCGCGCGCGCCGCACCCGTGCACGACACGCGCGTCGTGTCGTCACCGCTCGCCGCGACGGCGGCCGCGACGGTCGCACCGTCGGCCACCGTCAGCGCGCGGCCGTCCAGATGAATGATCATGTGAGCCTCCGGCGGGCCGCCCCCGCGGGGGGCGCCTTGCATGGGACCGGGGCAAGCGCTGAAGCGCCAACTCCGGTCGATGGCGAACGAAGTGTGCGTGGGGGTCGTTTCATGTCAGCGCTCCAGCTACGGGGGACGTCGTCAGGAAACGTCCCGGCAAATACGGTTCGATGTCGATGGGCGGCCGCTCGCCGGTCATCAATGCGGCGACGAGCCGCGCGCTGCCCGGCGCGGTCGTCACGCCCAGCCCTTCGTGCCCGACCGCGAGCCATACGCCCGGCCGCGCCGGATGTTCGCCGAGCAGCGGCAGGCCGTCGGGGCTCGCGGAACGGAAACCCGTCCATGCGCGAATCCCGTTCAGATCGGCCAGGTCGGGCAAATAGCCGGCCGCGCGGCGCAGCATCCGCGCGAGCACCGGCGGCTCGATGCGCGCGTCCTCGGTATCGAACTGGCGCGACGAGCCGATCAGCAGCTGGCCGGTCGGCCGCGGCTGCACGTTGAACGCGACCGACGTGCCGTCGCTCGCATGCGCGCTCGCCGCATAGCCTAGTTCGACGAGCTGATGCGACACCCGGCCCGGATAACGATCGGTGATCAGCAGATGCCCCTTCTTCGGGCGCAGCGGCAACTCGGGCAACAGCGTGCGCGCGGCGACGCCGTTCGCGACGACCACGCGTTCCGCGTGCAGCGTGTCACCGCTCGCGAGCGTCACGCTCGGACCATCGACCGCCACCGCGCGCTCGCGCCGCAACGTGATGCCCGGCGCGCGCTGCAGCAGCCAGCTCGCGGCGACGGGCGCATAGAGAATCGCGTCGCCGGGGATCTTCAGCGCGCCGCCGAGGCCCGCGCGCAGCATCGGCTCGAGTTGCGCGAGCGTCGCCGCATCGATCAGTTCGCCCGCGACGCCATGTGCGGCGAGCGTCGCCTGCTTGGTGCGCGCGAGGTCCATCTCGCTGGAATCGGCCGCGAGCCACAGCGTGCCGCAGTTGCGGTACGCGCAGCCTTCCGGCATCTCGCCGGCGAGCGCGCGCCACAGCTCGATCGAGTAATGGCTCAGCGCGAGCTCCGCCGCGTTGTCGTCCATCGCGACGAGGTGCCCCATGCCGGCGCCGGTTGCGCCGCCGCTCGCGTCATCGACGACGAGCACGCGCAGCCCGCGCTGCGCGAGTTCGTGCGCACACGCCGCGCCGACGATGCCGGCGCCGATCACGACGACGTCGGTCCTGATTTCGCTCACGACACGATGCCCCAGCCGAACGGATCGTCTTCCTCGATCAGCAGCGTCGCTTCCGCGCTGAGGTGCGCGCTGCCGCGGATCGTCGGCACGATGCCGCCGTCGGCCTGCGCATAGCTCGCCTGGAACACGCTGCCGATCACGCTCGCCTGCCGCCACACGACGCCCGGCTCGAGCTTGCCGTCGGCCGCGAGGCACGCGAGCTTCGCGCTCGTGCCGGTGCCGCACGGCGAACGGTCGTACGCGTGGCCCGGGCACAGCACGAAGCTGCGGCTGTCGTGCTCGGGATCGTCAGCGAACAGTTCGATATGGTCGATCTCGCCGCCGTTCGCGCCGGTGATGCCCGCGCGCTCGAGCCCCGCGCGCACCGCGGACGAATAGGCGGTAAGCGCCGCAACGTTGTCGCCGGCCACGCGCTGGCCGTGATCGCTGATCAGGAAGAACCAGTTGCCGCCCCACGCGATGTCGCCCTTCACGGGGCCGTAGCCCGGCACGTCGACATCGACGGCCTTCGCATGGCGATACGCGAGCACGTTGCGCACGCTGACCGACAGGTCGTCGTGCAGCGTCGCCTCGACGGTGCCGACCGGCGTTTCGATCCGGTGCACACCCGGCTCGATGCGGCCCATGTGATGCAGCGTGCGCACGACGCCGATCGTGCCGTGCCCGCACATTCCGAGATAGCCGCTGTTGTTGAAGAAGATCACGCCGGCCGCCGCCTCCGGCGACACGGGCTCGCACAGCAGCGCGCCGACCAGCACGTCGCTGCCGCGCGGCTCGAGAATGCACGCGGTGCGATAGCGATCATGCTCGCGCGCGAGCACGTCGCGGCGCTCGGCCATCGTGCCGTTGCCGAGCGAGGGGAAACCGGACACGACGAGCCGCGTGGGTTCGCCGCCCGTGTGCGAATCGATGATCTGGATGCGCTTCATCATGAGCCGTCCGATGTGGGGAAAAGAGCATAGCTTCCTCCGTCGCGCGTCCGTCCGCTTGTGGCTTTTCGATAAGGACGGCGACGAAATCGGCATAGTGCGAAGCACCCTTCGCGGCCCTTCCGGCCACTATGCCGATTTCGTCATTTTGCTCCGCGATCCGGCTCAAGCGTGATGGGTGTTTGCACGGCGATACTGGTTGCACGTCGACACGCCTGTCGTCGACCGATACGAAGCAGGAGATTGCAGTGAGCCGAAACGCCATCCAGCGGACCGGAGTTTTCCCCGCCCTCAGCAACCGGTTCGCACCGGGCGCTTCCATCGCTTTCGACGCCGCGCGCCGCGCCGATCGGAATCGGGCGAACCGCTGACCGCGCCGACCGATTTCCCCCCCGGCGGTGCAACGGCATCCCCCGTCGCATCGCCGCTTCCGGTCCGGCATGGCTCGCGCGGGCCGTTCGCTGCGGCGCCAACCCGCGCCGCGCATGAACGGCCCCCGGCCCGCGCCGGTCGCTCGAACCGGTCGCACGCCGGCCGGCAGGTGTTGCGCCGCTGCCCCGTCGGAGCGCAGCGCAAGCCACACCTGCACCGATATTTCCCAGGAGACAAACCCATGCCAGGCCAAGGCAACACACACCCGTCCGTCCCGCTTTCCCGTTCCGTGCCCGCCGACGGCGGTCACGGCAAATTCAAGAAGCAGTTGTCGCTGACCGACCTGACGTTCATCGGCCTCGGCGCGATTTTCGGTTCGGGGTGGCTGTTCGCCGCGAGTCACGTGTCGACGATCGCCGGCCCGGCCGGCATCTTCTCGTGGCTGCTCGGCGGCTTCGCGGTGCTGCTGCTCGGTATCGTCTACTGCGAGCTCGGCGCCGCGCTGCCGCGCGCGGGCGGCGTGGTCCGCTACCCGGTGTTCTCGCACGGCCCGCTGCTCGGCTACCTGATGGGCTTCATCACGCTGATCGCGTTCTCGAGCCTGATCGCGATCGAAGTGGTCGCCGCGCGCCAATATGCGGCCGCGTGGTTTCCCGGTCTCACCAAGGCCGGCTCGAGCGACCCGACCACGCTCGGCTGGCTCGTGCAGGCCGCGCTGCTGTGCTTGTTCTTTTACCTGAACTATTCGAGCGTGAAGACGTTCGCGAAGGCGAACAACATCATCAGCATCTTCAAGTTCATCGTGCCGCTGTCGGTGATCGCGGTGCTGTTCACGTTCTTCAAGCCCGCCAACCTGACCATGCACGGCTTCGCGCCGTTCGGCATGCCGGGCATCGAGATGGCCGTGTCGGCCGGCGGCATCATCTTCGCGTACCTCGGCCTCACGCCGATCGTGTCGGTCGCGAGCGAAGTGCGCAATCCGCAGCGCACGATCCCGATCGCGCTGATCCTGTCGATCCTGCTGTCCACGCTGATCTACGTGCTGCTGCAGCTCGCCTTCATCGGCAGCATCCCGACCGACATGCTCGCCGCCGGCTGGCACGACGTGAGCAAGGCCTTCTCGCTGCCGTACCGCGACATCGCGCTCGCACTCGGCGTGGGCTGGCTCGCGGTGATGGTGGTGGCCGACGCGATGATCTCGCCGAGCGGCTGCGGCAACATCTACATGAACGCGACGCCGCGCGTCGTCTACGGCTGGGCGAAGACGGGCACGTTCTTCAAGGTGTTCACGCGTGTCGACGAAGCGTCGGGCATCCCGCGCGCGGGCCTGTGGCTCACGTTCGGCCTCGCGATCTTCTGGACCATGCCGTTCCCGTCGTGGGAAGCGCTGATCAACATCGTGTCGGCCGCGCTCGTGCTGAGCTACGCGGTCGCGCCCGTGTCGGTCGCCGCGCTGCGCCGCACCGCGCCCGGCCTGCCGCGGCCGTTCCGCGCGGTGGCGTTCGGCATCACCGGCCCCGCGTCGTTCGTGATCGCCGCGCTGATCGTCTACTGGTCGGGCTGGAGCACGGTGTCCTGGCTGCTCGGCCTGCAGATCGTGATGTTCGTGATCTATCTCGCGTGCCGCCGCTGGGTGCCGACCGCGCACCTGAGCATCGCCGAACAGGTGCGCTCGTCCGCGTGGCTGATCGCGTTCTACGCGGCCATGATCGTGCTGTCGTACTTCGGCGGCTTCGGCGGCACGGGCCAGCTCGCGCATCCGTACGACACGGTCGTCGTCGCGGCCGTCGCGCTCGTGATCTTCTACTGGGGCGCCAACACCGGCATCCGTTCCGACAAGCTGCAGCTCGAAGACGACGAAGACTGACGCACCCGCTTTCCCCTTTCCACTCCGGCCGGGCGCATCACGTCCGGCCCCGCATTTTCCGAGGAAGAACCATGCAACTCACAGGTCAGCTCCTGATCGGCCAGTCGGCCGTCGCCGGACAGAACGGCACCCTTCACGCGATCGCCGCCGCGACCGGCGAACCGCTCGAGCCCGCGTTCGGCGGCGCGAGCCTGCACGACCTGGAGACGGCCTGCGCGCTCGCAGACGAAGCCTTCGACACGTATCGCGAAACGGGCCCCGAGCAACGCGCCGCGTTTCTCGACGCGATCGGCCGCAACATCATGGCGCTCGGCGACGACCTGATCGAGCGCTGCGTCACCGAAACGGGGCTGCCGCGCGCACGCATCGAAGGCGAACGCGGCCGCACGGTTGGCCAGCTCGCGCTGTTCGCGTCGCTCGTGCGCGACGGCGGCTACGTCGATGCGCGCATCGACCCGGCCCGCCCCGACCGCAAGCCGCTGCCGCGCGTCGACCTGCGCCTGCGCAACGTCGCGATCGGGCCGGTCGCCGTGTTCGGCGCGTCGAACTTCCCGCTCGCGTTCTCGGTCGCGGGCGGCGATACGGCATCGGCACTCGCGGCCGGCTGCCCGGTGATTGTCAAGGCGCACTCCGCGCACCCGGGCACGTCCGAGCTCGTCGGCCGTGCGATCCAGCAGGCCGTGCGCGAATGCGGGCTGCCGGCCGGCGTGTTCTCGCTGCTGTTCGATGCGTCGCGTGAAATCGGCCAGGCGCTCGTCGCCGATCCGCGCATCAAGGCCGTCGGTTTCACCGGCTCGCGCCGCGGCGGCGTCGCGCTGATGAACATCGCGGCCGCGCGCCACGAGCCGATTCCGGTCTATGCGGAAATGAGCTCGATCAACCCGGTGCTGCTGTTCCCGGCCGCGCTCGACGCGCGCCACGACACGATCGCGCCGCAGTTCGTCGCGTCGCTCGCCCTCGGCGCCGGCCAGTTCTGCACGAACCCGGGCCTCGTGCTCGCGGTCGACGGCCCCGCGCTGCGCGCGTTCGAAGCCGCGGCGGCCACCGCCGTGCAGGCGACCGCCGCGCAGACGATGCTGACGCCGCACATCCACGCGAGCTATGCGCAAGGCGTGGCCACCCTGCGCGCGCACGACGCGGTCGAGTTGCTCGCGGAAGGCGTGGAAGGCGGCCGCTACCAGGCGCGCGCGGCGCTGTTCGCGACGTCGGCGGACGCGTTCATCGCCCACCCCGAACTGCGCGACGAAGTGTTCGGCCCCGCGTCGCTGATCGTGCGCTGCCCGGATGCCGACACGCTGCATCACGTGCTGAAGTCGCTCGAAGGCCAGCTGACCATCGCCGCGCATCTCGCCGACGGCGACGCCGCGCTGTTCGCCGCGCTGCGCCCGACGCTCGAGCGCAAGGCCGGCCGCATTCTCGTCAACGGCTTCGGCACGGGCGTCGAGGTCGGTCATGCGATGGTGCACGGCGGCCCGTTCCCGGCCACGTCCGACACGCGCACGACGTCGGTCGGCGCACGCGCGATCGAGCGGTTCCTGCGCCCCGTGTCGTACCAGGACGTGCCGGACGCGCTGCTGCCGGACGCCATCCGCAACGGCAACCCGCTGAACGTGCCGCAACGCATCGACGGCGTGCCCGCGCCGCGGGAAGCGCGCGATGTCTGAGCCGCTCGCCGAAGTCGTCCTGTCGCTCGACGAGGTGTACGCACTCGCGCTACGGGTGCTGACGCACCACGGGATGTCCGCTGCGCACGCGCAGGCGATCGCCAGCGTGATCACGCAGGGCCAGCGCGACGAGTGCCACTCGCACGGCGTGTACCGGCTGCTCGTGTGCGTGCGCTCGCTGAAGAAAGGCAAGGTCGATCCGCAGGCGGTGCCGACGCTGCGCCGGCTGTCGTCGTCGATCGTCTCGGTCGACGCGCATCGCGGCTTCTCGTTGCTGAGCTTCGAGACCGGCCTGCCGGTGCTCGTCGAGATGGCGAAGCAGCACGGGATCGCCGCGATGACGATCAACCGCTGCTACCACTTCTCGGCGCTGTGGCCCGAGGTCGAGGCGATCGCCGCCGAGGGGCTGGCCGGCATCGCGATGAACCCGAGCCACAGCTGGGTCGCGCCGGAAGGCGGCCGCGAACCGGTGTTCGGCACCAACCCGATCGCATTCGCGTGGCCGCGCCCGGACGGCGTGCCGTTCGTGTTCGATTTCGCGACCAGCGCGATCGCGCGCGGCGACATCGAGCTGCATGCGAAACAGGGGAAGGCGATCCCGCCGCACTGGGCGATCGACGCCGATGGCCAGCCGACCACCGACCCGAAGGCCGCGCTGCAGGGTGCGATGCGCACCTTCGGCGGGCACAAGGGTTCGGCGCTCGCGGCGATGGTCGAACTGCTCGGCGGCGCGCTGATCGGCGACATGACGAGCCAGGAGTCGATGGATTTCGACGAAGGCGTCGGCGCGACGCCGTGCCACGGCGAACTCGTGATCGCGTTCGACCCGAAGGTGTTCCTCGGCGACGAGCTCGACGCGGGCCTCGCGCGCGGAGAGCGGATGTTCGCGTCGATCACCGGGCAAGGCGCGCGGCTGCCGTCGCAACGGCGCTTCGATGCCCGCGCGCGCAGCATCGCGCACGGCGTGCGGATTCCGCAGGCGCTGTACGACGAAATCCTGACGCTGCTCGACTGACGCGCGATCGGCGGGTACGGCGCACGGCTTCATCGTCGGCAGAACGGGCGATGACGCCGCCGCCCGGCTCCGCCGGCGATGGCCGGCGTCCGCCTTCGTGCCTGGTGCGCCCGGTTCGCCTTCACGCTCGGCGCACCGAAGCGCTGTCCGGCGCACCACGCCACCCGCGCCCTCGCCCGCGGGCGCCGCACGCCCGGCGGCTGTGGGATAATCGCCGAGTTTGCCCAGGGCGCAGCTCAAGAGGTTGTTCGCACGGGCGCGCGAGAGGCCTTTATTCCCGTGCCTCCACCCTTTTCCGCGATATTTCTTCAGCCATACCATGCCCACATACCGTTCCAAAACTTCCACCGCCGGCCGCAACATGGCAGGTGCGCGCTCGCTGTGGCGCGCCACCGGCATGAAAGACGACGATTTCTCGAAGCCGATCATCGCGGTCGTCAACTCGTTCACGCAGTTCGTGCCCGGGCACGTGCACCTGAAGGATCTCGGCCAGCTCGTCGCGCGCGAGATCGAGGCCGCCGGCGGCGTCGCGAAGGAATTCAACACGATCGCGGTCGACGACGGCATCGCGATGGGCCATGACGGCATGCTCTACTCGCTGCCGAGCCGCGACATCATCGCCGACTCGGTCGAGTACATGGTGAACGCGCACTGCGCGGACGCGATGGTCTGCATCTCGAACTGCGACAAGATCACGCCGGGGATGCTGATGGCCGCGATGCGCCTGAACATCCCGGTGATCTTCGTGTCGGGCGGCCCGATGGAAGCCGGCAAGACGCGACTCGCGAACCCGGTCACCAAGGCCATCGAACTGAAGAAGCTCGACCTCGTCGACGCGATGGTGATCGCGGCCGACCAGTCGTATTCGGATGCCGACGTCGCCGAAGTCGAACGTTCGGCGTGCCCGACCTGCGGTTCGTGCTCGGGCATGTTCACCGCGAACTCGATGAACTGCCTGACCGAAGCGCTCGGCCTGTCGCTGCCCGGCAACGGCACGGTCGTCGCGACGCACGCCGATCGCGAGCAGCTGTTCAAGCGCGCCGGCCGCCGCATCGTCGAGCTGACCCGCCAGCACTACGAGCAGGACGACCTGCGCGTGCTGCCGCGCTCGGTCGGCTTCAAGGCGTTCGAGAACGCGATGACGCTCGACATCGCGATGGGTGGTTCGACCAACACGATCCTGCACCTGCTGGCGATCGCGCAGGAAGCCGGCATCGACTTCACGATGAAGGACATCGATCGCCTGTCGCGCAGCGTGCCGCAGCTGTGCAAGGTCGCGCCGAACACGAACAAGTACCACATCGAGGACGTGCACCGTGCCGGCGGCATCATGGCGATCCTCGGCGAGCTCGACCGCGCCGGCAAGCTGCACACCGACGTGCCGACCGTGCACGCGCCGTCGCTGAAGGACGCGCTCGACCAGTGGGACATCGTCCGCACCGAAGACGAAGCGGTCCGCACGTTCTACCTGGCCGGCCCGGCCGGGATCCCGACGCAGGTCGCGTTCAGCCAGGACACGCGCTGGCCGAGCCTCGACCTCGACCGCGCCGAAGGCTGCATCCGCTCGTACGAGCATGCGTTCTCGAAGGAAGGCGGCCTCGCCGTGCTGACCGGCAACATCGCGCTCGACGGCTGCGTGGTGAAGACGGCCGGCGTCGATGAAAGCATCCTCGTGTTCGAGGGCTCGGCCCACGTGACCGAGTCGCAGGACGAAGCGGTCGAGAACATCCTGAACGACAAGGTCAAGGCCGGCGACGTCGTGATTGTCCGCTACGAAGGCCCGAAGGGCGGCCCCGGCATGCAGGAAATGCTGTACCCGACGAGCTACATCAAGTCGAAGGGCCTCGGCAAGGCATGCGCGCTGCTGACCGACGGCCGCTTCTCGGGCGGCACGTCGGGCCTGTCGATCGGTCACTGCTCGCCGGAAGCGGCGGCGGGCGGCGCGATCGGCCTCGTGCGCGACGGCGACAAGATCCGCATCGACATCCCGAACCGCACGATCGACGTGCTCGTTTCGGACGAGGAGCTCGCACGGCGCCGCGAGGAGCAGAACGCGAAGGGCTGGAAACCGGCGCAACCGCGCCCGCGCAAGGTGTCCGCCGCGCTGAAGGCCTATGCGAAGCTGGTGATGTCGGCCGACAAGGGCGCCGTGCGCGACCTGTCGCTGCTCGACGACTGACGCGCGGCGGCGGGCCGCACGACGGGCCCGCCCGCCTCGATCGGGAGCCGCTCTCCGGAGCGGCATCGGACTGCTGACGAACCCCACGTTTTTCGGAGCGTGGGGTTTCGTTTTTCCAGGAACAGGCTTGCAGGGGCGTGGTGAGCGGGCCGGCCGATCCGTTTTTCGTCCGGCGCAGGCCAAGGGCCGCGGCACCGCTGCCGTCGGCCGGTCAACGGCGAAACTCGTCGCTGCTCCCCCCACCGCCGCCACCGCCGTGGTTCCCGCCGCCGTTTCCGCCGCCCTGCGGCCGTGCGCCGCCGTAACCCCCACCACCCTGATGCGTCGGCGGCACCATCATCCGGGCCGCGCCACCGCCCGGTGCGGGCGGTGACGATGGCGGCGGTGGCGCCGGCTGACGGGCAGCCGCGCCAGGCATCTGCGCGGGCGCGGCCTGCGGCGCCGGCGCGCGGTTCGGGCCGTTCCAGCCGCCGCGCGTGGCCGACGGCCGTGCATCATGCCGCTCGGGCGGCTCGCCGCCCGGCGCGCGCTGAACCGGCCCGCCCGGCTGCGGGCGCCCGTAGGCCGGCGGCATCCCGCCGGGGCCGATGCGCGGCTCGGCACGATGCTCCCAGCGGTCGCGATCGTGAAACCACGGCCGGTGGCGGTAGTAGCGATCCCAGTACGCGCCGATCGCGAACCCGGTCACCGGCACGCCGATGATCGCGCCGTATTCGAGCAACGGCACGTAATTGCCCTGATACGGATAGTCGAGCTGCTCCGCGTCGATCCAGCCGCGCACGCCCGGCAGCGCGACGTCGCACCATGAGTAATCGCTCAGGCAGCCGAACACGTCCAGCGCGGTGCCGGGCGGGACCTCCGCGACGACCGGATAATCGGGCGCCGGCCCCGCATAGATTTCGGCCCCGGAATTCGTATAGGCGCTGCTTTGCGCGTCGGCGAGGCCCGGTATCGCGGCGAGACCGAACAGGACGACGCACAGTCTTCGGATGATCGTGTTGCTCATGTTGCTCTCCCGCGCGGTGCCGCCGCGCGTCGGTCAATGTCGATGGCCCCCGCCCCAATGCCCGCCTCCCCAGTGGCCGCCGCCCCAGGGACGGCGCCAGTACCCGCCGCGGTAGCCGCCGCCCCAATGCCCCCAGAAGCCGAGGCCGATCGTGACGGGCGGCCCGTACCAGCCCGGGTAATACGCGGGATAGTAGGCCGGGTAAGGCACATAGACCGGCGCGGCATATACCGGAGCCGGCGCGTCGGCGTAATCGTCCGCCGGCGGCGGCACGGCCGGCACCGCGGGTGTCGACGGGGCAACCGGCCCGGCATTTGCCGGCGCTGCCGGGAGTTCGCGCTGCGAAACCGTGGCAGGCGCGGGTGCGTAATACGGCGCATAGCCGTACGGGCTCGTGTAATAACAACCGCTCAGCGCGAGCATGGCCAGTGCCATGACGGCAGGCCTCGCGGCGGAAATCGGGTTCATTTCATGCTCCGAAGGAATCCGCGCGTCGCTGCGTGGCGCGCGCCTGACTCTAGCTTACGTCCCCCGCATATTTCTGCGGGTTTGATCCGTTACTTTTTGTTTCCACGGGTCGAATCCGGGTCGCAACCGGGCGGGCATGCCGCATGCTCGCGCGTCAGCCGCGCCGACGTTGAAGTTGACGCAAATGCCCTCAACTTGAATATCGAGTCAGGCTGGCCGGCGCGGACGGGCGTTCGCGGCCTCCGGGAGCCTGAAACCCGCGGACTTCGGCCCGCCCAGACAGGAACGCGGCTCACGCCGTCATCGACATGACTACGCCACGCCCCACGCTTCGGGCGGACACGCCCCTCGATCCGATCATCCAGCTGCTGGCGCTCGCCGGCGAACAGGGTTATCTGACGCACGCCGACCTCGTCGACGCGCTGCCGCCGGAAAGCGACAGCCCCGACGCGCTGGACGTCGTGCGCGCCGCGCTCGCAGACATCGGCATCGCCGTGCTCGACGAGCCGGCCGCGCCGGTGCCGTTCGCGGGCGCGGCGCCGGTCGACGTCGATCGCGACGCGCTCGACGAGGGCCGTGCGCTGCTCGGCGATCTGGCCCGCGGCACGAGCGCATCGACCGATCCGCTCGCGCTCTACATGCGGCGCATCCATGCGGTGCCCCTGCTCAAGCGCGAGGACGAAATCGTGCTGGCCCGCGAGATCGAAACGGGCCGCCATCAGATCCTGCACGCGCTCGCCGGCTGTCCGGCGGCCGTCGAGGCGCTGCTCGCGCGCCACGGCGCGACGGGCGCAACCGGCGCGGCCGCCAACGAAGGCGATGACATCGGCGACGGCGAAGGCAACGCACCGGTGCCTGCACGCTACGACACGCTGCAGGACGCGGTGACGGCCGTGCGCCGCGCATTGCACGCGCAGGGCTGCCGCTCGGCCGAATACCGCGACGCGCGCAACCGCCTGGCCGCGCTGCTCGGTTCGCTCGCGTGGGTGGCACCGGCCGTCGACGACGCAAGCCGCGTCGTGCGCGCACTGGCCGCCGCGCCGGTCGACGCCGCGACGGACGCCGCCGCGGGCACCGACGCCGCGTGCTTCGACACGGTCGCGCGGCGTGCGCTCGGCGCCGCGCTGAGCGACGGCCAGCAGAAGGTGCGCGACGGTACGCGCGCGATGCTCGAGGCGAACCTGCGGCTCGTGCTGTCGATCGCGCGCAAGTACATGAACCGCGGCGTCGACCTGCCCGACCTCGTGCAGGACGGCTGCCTCGGCCTGATGCGCGCGATCGAGAAGTTCGAATACCGGCGCGGCTTCAAGTTCTCGACCTACGCGACCTGGTGGATCCGGCAGGCGGTCGCGCGCGCGGTGGCCGATCGCGCGCGCACGATCCGCGTACCGGTGCACGTCGGCGACCAGTACCAGCGCGTGCATCGGCACGCACTGCGCTTCCGCCAGCGCACCGGCCGGCGCGCGACGCCGGCCGAACTCGCGGCCGAAACCGGGCTCGCCGAGGACAAGCTGCGCGCGGTGCTCACGCTCCCTGCCGAGCCGGTGTCGCTCGACACGCCGCTGCCCGACGCGGACGCCGGCCTCGTCGACCTGATAGAGGACCAGGCATCGGCGAGCCCGTTCGAGCAGCTGGCCGACACGCGGATGCGCGAATGCGTGACGTCGCTGCTGCGCTCGGTCACGCCGGCCGAGGCCGACGTGCTGCGCCGCCGGTTCGGCCTCGGCGGCGCCGAGCCCGACACCTACGACGCGATCGCGCAGGACGCGGGCATGTCGCGCGAACGCGTGCGGCAGATCGAGAAGCGCGCGCTCGCCGCGCTGCGCACGGCCGCGGAGGCGGAAGGCGCGCAGACGTTCCTCGAAGCGTGACGCATCGCACGTTCGTGCCGCGACCCGGCACGAACGTGCGCGGCCCGCTTCCGCCTGTGCAACGTTTGCTATTGATGCACATCAAGTTTTGTTCGTCGCCGGCCCTGACAATGTGTTGAAATAAAAAAATGCGACCGGCGCGTTATCCGCCGTGTCCATTCCGTTTGCACATCCCCGGGCTCCGCACATGCAAACGACCATCGGCCAGACACACGAGGAAAACCGGCAAATCGCGGCCTGCCTGCGCGAAGCCGCGCAGTTGCTTGCCGAACAGGGGGCGAATCCTTATCGGGTTGCCGCCTACCGCGCGTCGGCCGACACGATCGCCTCGCTCGAAGACGGCATCCGCACCCGCTTCGACGCGGGCGGCGTCGATTCGCTCGCCGCACTGCCGGAGATCGGCACGGGCGTCGCCCAGGCGATCGCCGAACTGCTGGTGACCGGACGCTGGCGCCTGCTCGACCGGCTGCGCGGCGACGCGGAGCGCGCGTCCGCATTCGAAGCCGTGCCGGGCATCGGCCACGCGCTCGCGCTGCGGATTCACGACCAGTTGCACATCGATACGCTCGAGGATCTCGAACGCGCGGCCCGCAGCGGCCAGCTCGAAGCGATCGCGGGCGTCGGCCCGCGTCGCGCGGCCGGCATCCGCGCGGCGCTCGACGACGTGCTGACCCGGCGCCGGCGCTGGCAAGGCCACGCGCGCAACGCCGATCTCGGCACGGAGCCGCCGGTCGAGCTGCTGCTGTATATCGACCGCCTGTACCGCAACAAGGCCGCCGCCGGCATCCTGCCCACGCTCGTGTCGCGTCGGCTGAACGCGGACCTGAGCGTTCAGCCGCCCGTGATGCACATGACGAAAGGCGGCTGGCATTTCACCGCGCTGTGCCCGTATCCCGTTCGCCCGCAGGAGTCCACCCGCACCGCCGACTGGGTCGCGCTCTACTTCTACGATGCGCTGCAATGCGAGTACCAGAGGACGGTCGTCACCGAAACGCTCGGCTCGCTCGTCGGCAAGCGCATCGTGCGCGGACGCGAGATGGAGTGTCGTGTGTATTACGCGGGATGATCCGCTCGGGGGCGCCGGCCGCCGCGGTACGGCCGCCCCGCCGCCCGCCCGCGCGCGCCGTTCCGGCAAACCGGACCGCTTGACCGCTTACGTGCCGTCCGTCTTCGTGCGGCGCACCGGATGACGATGCGCGGCGATGCGCAGCAGCTTGCGGAACGACGGACACTCGAGATGACTCGGCGCCGGGCACACGGCCGCATGTCGCAACGCATCGCGCACCGCGCCGAGACGGCGGATCGTGCGGTCGAGCTCGTCGGCCTTGTCGTCGAGTTTCGCGCGATCGAGCGCGAGCCGGCCGTCCGCGCCGAACATCGCGACGATGTCGTCCAGCGAAAAGCCGGCCTCGCGGCCGAGCGCGATCAACGCCAGGCGCTCCAGCACCGATTCGTCATACTGGCGCCGCAGCCCGTGACGGCCGGTCGGCACGATCAATCCCTTTTCCTCGTAGTAGCGCAGCGTCGACGCGGGCAATCCCGAGCGGCGCGCGACATCGGCGATGTCCAGACGGCTCATGCTTGATCTCAAGTGAACTTGAGGTTGCAAGATAGCGGCCCGCCCCCTCCGACACAAGCCCGGACCGCCCCGCCGTTGTCGCAGCCGCCCCGCCGTTGCCGGCCGATTCGGCGGCGCCGCGCCCGCGCCCGCGTCATTCGCCGCCGCTGTCGATCAGGTTGTGACGCACGCGCCCGAGCAGGCGCACGAGCGTGTCGCGCTCGTCGCGCGTGAAACCGCGCAGCCCGTCGTCGGTGACGGTGTCGCCCACTTCCAGCATCTGCGGAAAGATCTCGCGCGACTTGTCGGTCAGCCGGATCACGAACGCGCGGCGATCGTCGTCGTTCGCGATGCGTTCGATCCACCCGCAGCTTTCCATCCGGTCGAGCAGCCGCGTCAACGAGATCGGCGTGATCTCGAGCCATTCCGCGAGCCGCGCCTGATTCATCTCGCCCTTCCATGTCAGGTACGCGAGCACGCGGCTTTGCGCGCGCGTCAGCCCGATGCGCTTCGCGCGCCGGTCGAACAGGCGTCCTTGCAGGCGGGCCACGTCGGAAATCAGGTAACCGATCCGGTTCTCGTAGGTCTTGTCCATGCGGCGATTATAGGGGCAGGCCGCGAATGACCCCCGGCTCGGATCAAGCGATGAGCACAAACATAATAAGCATGCTTATAATTCGAGCCATACCGGATCGCCGCCCACGGCGACCGCCCCACGGAGACACCCGCTTGAATCCCGCCGCCGACGCCCCCGCCTCGCCGCCCGCCCTCAATCGGCCGATGCTGACCCTGTCGATCATGCTCGCGACGCTGATCCAGACGCTCGACAGCACGATCGCGAACGTCGCGCTGCCGCACATGCAGGGCACGCTGTCCGCGTCGCAGGACGAAATCACCTGGGTACTGACTTCCTACATCGTCGCCGCGGCGATCGCGACGCCGCTGACCGGCTGGCTGTCCGACCGGCTCAGCATGAAACGGCTGCTGACGATCTCGATCGCGGGCTTCACGATCGCGTCCGCGCTGTGCGGGCTGTCCGAGTCGCTCGTGCAGATCGTCGGCGCGCGGCTGCTGCAAGGCGTGTTCGGCGCTGCGCTGGTGCCGCTGTCGCAGTCGATCCTGCTCGACATCAACCCGCGCGAGAAACAGGGCCAGGCGATGGCGATCTGGGGGATGGGCGTGATGGTCGGCCCGATCCTCGGTCCGACGCTCGGCGGCTGGCTCACCGACAGCTACAACTGGCGCTGGGTGTTCTTCATCAACGTGCCGATCGGCGCGTTCGCACTGGCGGGCGTGCTGACCTTCCTGCCCGCGCGCGCGCCGCGCCCGCACGTGAAATTCGACGCGTTCGGCTTCGCGACGCTCGCGCTCGCGATCGGTGCGTTCCAGGCGATGCTCGACCGCGGCGAACAGCTCGACTGGTTCGGTTCGTACGAGATCCGCATCGAGGCGCTCGTCGCGGCGCTGAGCTTCGCGTTCTTCCTCGTGCATACGGCGACCGTCGGCAAGGCCTCGTTCTTCAAGTCGGAATTGCTGCGCGACCCGAACTTCGCGACCGGCACGCTGTTCATCTTCGTCGTCGGCGCGGTGCTGTACGCAACGCGCGCGCTGCTGCCGCCGATGCTGCAGAACCTGATGGGCTATCCGGTCGCGACGACGGGGCTCGTCACCGCGCCGAGCGGCGCGGGCACGATGATCGCGATGCTGTTCGTCGGACGATTGCTGAAATACGTGGACGCGCGGGCGCTGCTGCTCGCCGGGCTGGCGATTTCCGCGCTCGCGCTGTGGCAGATGATGCAGTACACGATCGTGCTGTCCGAGGCGGACATCGTGTGGCCCGGGGTGGTCCAGGGCTTCGGCCTGGGGCTCGTGTTCGTGCCGCTGAGCGCGCTGTCGTTCTCGACGCTGCAGCCCGAGCTGCGCGCGGACGGCACGGCCACCTACAGCCTGATGCGCAACATCGGCAGCAGTATCGGCATCTCGATCGTCCAGACGCTGATGACGCGCAACACGCAGGTCGCGCATGCCGACCTCGCGACCCACATCACGCCGTTCGACCCGGCCGTGCAGGCGATGGCCGGCAGCCACGTCGACATCGCGCTGCTCGACCGCACGATCAACCAGCAGGCCGCGATGATCGCCTACCTGAACGACTTCAAGCTGATGTTCGTCGCGACGCTGCTGATGATCCCGCTGTTGCTGCTGATCCGGCCGCCGCAGAAAACGGCGAGCGTCGACGTCGCGCACGCGGCGATGGATTGACTCAGTGCGGCGGGCACCTGCCCGCCGCGGGCCGCGACGTCAGGCCTTCATCGTCCCGGTGCGCACATAGCGCTCGTGCCACGACAGCGCCTCGGCGAGCAGATGCGGCGTGTGCTTGCCGAAGCTCTCGCGCGACGCGCGCTCGAAGTAGTCCTCGAGCATCGGCCGGTAGTCGGGATGCGCGCAGGTCGCGATGATCTTGCGCGCGCGCTGCTTCGGCGACAGGCCGCGCAGGTCGGCGAGCCCCTGCTCGGTGACGACCACCGCGACGTCGTGCTCCGTATGGTCCACGTGGCTCGCCATCGGCACGATCCGCGAGATCGCGCCGCCCTTCGCGGTACTCGCCGACATGAAGCACGACAGGTAGCCGTTGCGCGCGAAGTCGCCCGAGCCGCCGATGCCGTTCTGGATCTTCGTGCCCATCACGTGCGTCGAGTTCACGTTGCCGTAGATGTCGGCCTCGATCATCCCGTTCATCGCGATGCAGCCGAGGCGGCGCACGAGTTCCGGATGGTTGCTGATCTCCTGCGGGCGCAGCAGGATCTTTTCGCGGAACGTCGCGATCTCGTCCGCGAAGCGCTGCACCGCGGCCGGGCTCAGCGACAACGCCGTGGCCGACGCGAAGCTCAACGTGCCGTCGTCGAGCAGGTCGAGCATGCCGTCCTGGATCACTTCGGTGTACGCGGTCAGGTTCGAGAAGCCGGCGGAGCTGAGTTCCGCGAGCACCGCGTTCGTGATGTTGCCGACGCCCGACTGCAGCGGCAGCAGGTTTTCAGGCAGGCGGCCGCGCTTCACCTCGTGGCGCAGGAAGTCGATCAGTTGCAGCGCGATCTGCTTCGACGTGGCGTCCGGCGCAGAGAATGCGTTGCTGCGGTCCGGCGCGTCGGTCTCGACGATCGCGACGATCTTCTCGGCCGGGCAGCGCAGGTACGGCTCGCCGATCCGGTCGTCGCTTTTCGTCAGCGGAATCGGCTTGCGGTGCGGCGGCAGCGCGGTGCCGTAATAGACGTCGTGCATCCCGTCGAGGCCGAGCGGCTGACGCGCGTTGACTTCGAGGATCACGTGCTTCGCCTGCTCGAGCCACGTCTTGTTGTTGCCGATCGACGCGGACGGAATCAGCAGCCCGTCCTCGCGGATACCCGCGACTTCGACGATCGCGACGTCGAGGTCGCCGTACAGCCCGAACCATGCGTATTGCGCGACGTGGCTCAGGTGGACGTCCTGGTAGTCGACTTCGCCGTTGTTGATCTTGTCGCGCAGCGTCGGGTCGGACTGGTACGGCAGGCGCATCGAGATGCCGTTGGTGCGGGCGAGCGCGCCGTCGAGTTCCGGCGCGGTCGATGCGCCGGTCAGCACGTTGATCCGGAAGTCCTCGCCGCGCGCGTGGGCCGCGTCGATGTGGGCGGCGAGCGCGGCGGGCACGGCCTTCGGATAGCCGGAACCGGTGAAGCCGCTCATGGCGACGGTCATGCCGGGGCGGATCAGCGCGGCGGCTTCGTCGGCGGTGCGGACGAGCGAACGCAGGGCGGGAGCGAGGATGCGTGAAGAAGACATGGCTGTATATCTGACGCTTTTGGTCTGTCGTTGACGTCGCGGGGGGTGTCTCCTGGGCGACGCGAAGCCCTTGGGGCCGCGAGGGGCGGCCCGGCACCACGGGCACGGTCGGAGTATCGCAGAGGCCATCGCCGCGAAATGTCCGTTGAATGCAAAAGATACTTGCCGAATGCGCCGGGTATCGAACGGCCGTTCTGTGACAGGGCGCGGCCGCGCATCGAATCCGCTCGAAAGGTACGCGAAAGCGGACCGCCAGTTTGCCGCGCCCGGATTGCAAGCTGCTGAACGGCAATCGATCGATATCTTCCCGGATTGATCGCGTAAACGCGGGGAATCCGCACGCGACGGCCGATCGGCGACCGCCGCGGCCGATTGTCGCCCGACGCGGCTTTCGCGGGCCTGATGCACATCAACGCGACGACGCGCGCGGAGCGCCGCCGCGCCCGCGCGCAAGGCCCGTCCGCCCTTGACAGCCGCGCGACGCGAACCACACTGAAGCTGGTAAGGCCCGCCTGTGCGAACGCCGTTTCGCGCATCCGGTTCGCAACCGGGCGATGTCCGGAATACGCGGTAACACTCCCGTATGTCAGGACATTGATCGAATAAAAAGCAACAAATTACAATTCCGTATATATTTCGCCGATGGACCAAAGAAAAACCGCCACACGTTCCGAACCGCCCCTGCCACGCACCTGGGATGCGCGGCTCGCGCGCTCGCTCGTACGCCCGCTGATCGACACGCCCGTCACCCCGAATCACCTCACTACCCTTCGTCTGCTGATCGGCCTCGCCGGTGCCTGGTGCCTCGCGCAAGGCGGCTTCGGCTGGATCAACGCGGGGGCATTCCTGATCGTGCTGTCGAACTTCGTCGACCACACCGACGGCGAACTCGCGCGCATCAGCGGCAAGTCCAGCAAGATCGGTCACTTTTACGACCTCGCGGCCGACGCGCTCGTGACGGTCGCGCTGTTCGTCAGCATGGGCCTCGGCATCGTCGCCCAGGGCGGCCAGATGGCCGCGTCGCCGGTGCTGCTCGGCGCGGTGGCCGGCGCGGCCGTCGCGCTGATCTTCTTCCTGCGCATGCGGATCGAATCGATCGCCGGCAAGGCCGGCACCAAGCAGGCGTTCGCCGGCGGCTTCGAGACGGAAGACGTGCTCTACCTGCTGCCGATCGTGACGCTCGTCGACGGCGTGCAGCCGTTCCTGCTCGCGGCATCGATCGGCGCCCCGCTGTTCGCCGCGTGGGTCGTGATCGACTGGTGGCGCATCGTCCGCCGCGGCAATCTCCCGCAGAACCCTACCGAAATCCAGGTTTCCAAATGACTCCTAGCACGCGCGACGACTCCGTGCTGAGCCCGGCACGCCCCGCGCCTGCGCGCGCGGCAGCGGCCGATCCCGATCGCACCGTGGCCGACTGCGTCGGCCGTCTCGACCTCGACCGCCTGCGCGGCGACTACACGCGCCAGGGCTCGTTCCTGTACCTCGACGCATTCCTGCCGGCCGACGCACACGCGAAGCTCGCGGCCGCCGCCCGCGCGATGCAGGCCGGCCTGAACCGCAATTACCTGCCCGGCCACAAGCAGGGCGGCAGCGTGAGCCGGCACACGATCGACGAGCAGGCGCCGTACATCGCGGAGCTGTACCGCTCGAAGGCGCTGATCGGCTTCCTCGAGAAGGTCACCGGCGACAAGCTGATGCTGTCGCCGGACGACGATCCGCATGCGTATGCGCTGTATTACTACACGAAGCCGGGCGACCACATCGGCTGGCACTACGACACGTCGTATTACGACGGCCGCCGCTACACGCTGCTGATCGGCGTGATCGACGAGTCGTCGTGCCGGCTCGACTACGAGCTGCATACGCGCAATCCCGACGTGCCCGACGAACCGGGTTCCGTGCAGATCGCCGACGGCGGCATCGTGCTGTTCGACGGCGACAAGCTGCGCCATCGCGTCACGCCGCTCGGCCAGAACGAGACGCGCGTGTCGCTCACGTTCGAATACGTGACCAACCCCGGCATGCGGCCGTGGAAGCGCTTCATCTCGAACATGAAGGACGCGATCGCATATTTCGGTTTCCGCCAGGTGTTCAAGCAGCTGGCTACGCGCCGGTCGAGCGGGTCATGACACGCGCCGGCCTGATCCTGCTGTCCCTCGGAACGGCACTGTTCGTCGCCCTGCTCGCGTGGCAGGGCGTCGGCGCGGTCGCGTCGACGTTCCTCGCGGCCGGCTGGGGCCTCGCGCTCGTCGCGGCATTCCACGTCGTCCCGCTCGTGATCGACGCGCTGGCGATCTCGGTGATGTTCCGCCGCGGCCAGCCGGGCGCCGAGCTCGGCAACGCGCTGCGCGCGCGCTGGGTCGGCGAATCGGTGAACAGCCTGCTGCCCGCCGGGCAGATCGGCGGCCCGGTGCTGATGGTGCGCCACCTCGCGCAGCGCGGCACGCGGATGGCCGATGCGGCCGCCGCGGTCACCGTCAGCACGACGATGCAGGCGCTCGCGCAGATGGCGTTCGCGCTGATCGGCATCGCCACGTTCAGCGTGTATGCGACGCACGAGTCGGTCGCTCACCTGCGCACGCCGGCGCTGATCGCCACCGGCGTGCTCGGCGCGCTGGCCGTCGCGTTCTACGCGGCGCAGCGGCGCGGGCTGTTCGGCCGCGGGTTGCGTCTCGCGTCGAAGCTGCTCGGCCCGCGCGACTGGTCGTCGCTCGCGACCCGCGCGGACGCGATCGACGACGCGGTCGGCGCGCTGTACCGCGATCGCGCGAAGGTCGCGAAGACCTTCGCATTGAGCCTCGCCGGCTGGATCGTCGGCACCGCCGAAGTGTGGCTCGCGCTGCACTTCCTCGGGCACCCGGTCAGCTGGCTCGACGCGCTGCTGCTCGAGAGCGTCGGCCAGGCGATTCGCGGTGCGGCGTTCGCGATCCCGGGCTCGCTCGGTGCACAGGAAGGCGGTTACCTGCTGCTCGCCCCGCTGGTCGGCCTGCCGCCCGACGCGGCGCTCGCGCTGTCGCTCGCGAAGCGCGCGCGCGAACTCGCGCTCGGCCTGCCCGGCCTGCTCTATCTGCATTTCAGTGAAAGAAACTGGCAGCGGCGCCGTGCGCCGCAGCCCATCGCCGACTGATCGTTCAGATCCGCCGGCTTTTTGGTTGGAGAACCCATGCGAGCCATCATTCTTGCGGCAGGCCTCGGCTTGCGCCTGCAACAACCGCCCGAGGCGCAATTCCCGAAGTGCCTGCTGCGCTTCGACGACGTGTCGCTGCTCGAGCGCCATCTGCGTGTGCTCGACGCCGCGGGCGTCGATGAAATCGTGCTCGGGCTCGGCTTTCAGCACGAGAAGGTCGAGCAGGAACTGAAGCGCCTCGGCCGCACCGCCGAGATCGTGATCAACGAGCGCTATGACCTCGGCAGCGTGCTGACCGTGCACACCGTCGCCGACGCGATGACGCGCGGCGGCGACGTGCTGCTGATGGACGCCGACGTGCTGTACGACGAGAACATCCTGCACGCGCTGGTCGCCGATGCCGACAAGTCGGTCGACCGCCTGCTGATCGATCGCGACTTCGAGGCCGGCGACGAGCCCGTCAAGCTGTGCCTGAAGAACGGCGTGCCGGTCGAGCTGCGCAAGCAGCTCGCGGTCGACCTCGACTACGACACGATCGGCGAGTCGGTCGGCTTCTTCCGCTTCACCGAAGGCACCGCGCGCCGCCTCGCGAAAATCGTCGCGGGCTACGTCGACAGCGGCCGCGCGAACATGCCGCACGAGGAAGCCGTGCGCGACCTGCTGCTCGAAGGCGGCCACGCGTTCGACGTCGCCGACGTCACGGGTTCGCCGTGGATCGAGATCGACTTCCCGAACGACGTCGCACGCGCGACACAAGAAATTCTCCCCCTGATTCAACGCACGACCGCCGGAGCCGCACGATGAACGCACGCGAACCCAACTTCTCCGAATCGCGCAGCGCACGCCTGCGCCGCATGCTCGTCAGCAGCGAACTCGAATTCCTGATGGAAGCGCACAACGGCCTGTCCGCGCGCATCGTCCGCGAAGCGGGCTTCAAGGGGATCTGGGCATCGGGCCTCGCGATCTCCGCGCAGTTCGGCGTGCGCGACAACAACGAGGCAAGCTGGACGCAGGTCGTCGACGTGCTCGAGTTCATGGCCGACGCGAGCGACCTGCCGATCCTGCTCGACGGCGACACCGGCTACGGCAACTTCAACAACGTGCGCCGCCTCGTGAAGAAGCTCGAGCAGCGCGGCATCGCCGGCGTCTGTATCGAGGACAAGCAGTTCCCGAAGACCAACAGCTTCATCGGCGGCGAGCGCCAGCCGCTCGCGGAAATCGACGAGTTCTGCGGCAAGATCAAGGCCGGCAAGGATTCGCAGACCGATCCCGACTTCTCGATCGTCGCGCGTGTCGAAGCGCTGATCGCAGGCTGGGGGATGGACGAGGCGCTGCGTCGCGCGAACGCGTACGCGGAAGCCGGCGCCGACGCAATCCTGATCCACAGCAAGCTGTCGCGCCCGGACGAGATCCTGCAGTTCGCGCGCGAATGGAGCGGCAAGGCGCCGCTCGTGATCGTACCGACCAAGTACTACAGCACGCCGACCGACGTGTTCCGCCAGGCCGGCATCAGCACCGTGATCTGGGCGAACCACCTGATCCGCGCGTCGGCATCCGCGATGCAGGCGACCGCGCGCGAGATCCACGAGAGCGAAACGCTGATCAACGTCGAGGACCGCGTTGCATCGGTCAACGAGATCTTCCGCCTGCAGGACGCCGACGAGTACTCGGCCGCCGAGCGCATCTACCTGTCGTCGTCGTCGCGCGCGTCGAACGCCGCGATCGTGCTCGCCGCGAGCCGCGGCAAGGGCCTCGAAGCCGTCACCGAAGACAAGCCGAAGGTCATGCTGCCGGTCGCCGGCAAGCCGTTGCTGCGCTGGCTCGTCGACGGCTTCAAGACGCACGGCGTGAACGACATCACCGTGGTCGGCGGCTATCGCGCCGACGCGATCGACACGTCGGGCATCAAGCTCGTGGTCAACGAACGCCATGCGCAGACGGGCGAACTCGTGTCGCTCGCATGTGCGGCCGAACGCCTGACCGGCGACACCGTGATCTCGTACGGCGACCTGCTGTTCCGCAGCTACATCGTGCGCGACCTCGCGGAGAGCGAGGCCGAGTTCAGCGTCGTCGTCGATTCGTCGCTCACGGAAACCAACCAGAGCGTGCGCGACTTCGCGCTGTGCTCGGCGGCGGACGACCGCGGCCTGTTCGGCCAGAAGACGTATCTGCAACGTGTGTCGAGCGACGTCGCCGCCGGCACGCCGCACGGCCGCTGGATCGGTCTCCTGAACGTGCGCGGCGCGGGCGTCGACCGCCTGAAGGCGATGCTCGCGACGCTGCAGGCACGCCCCGATTTCGACACGCTCGACATCCCGTCGCTGCTCAACGAGCTGATCGCCGCCGGCGAGAAGATCGAGGTGCAGTACGTGCACGGCCACTGGCGCGGCGTCAACGATCTGGAAGACTTCCGCCGCGCGGGCGACTTCGCGCACGGCCAGACGCCGCTGTCCGAGCCGGGCGCCGGCAACGGGAGCGCGCAATGATCGAAGCGGCCCAGTTCGTCGAGGTCGCGCGCGAACGCGGTTTCGACTGGTACGCGGGCGTGCCCTGCTCGTACCTGACGCCGTTCATCAACTACGTGCTGCAGGACCCGACGCTGCACTACGTGTCGGCCGCGAACGAAGGCGACGCGGTCGCGCTGATCGCGGGCGCCACGCTCGGCGGCAAGCGCGGGATCGCGATGATGCAGAACTCAGGGCTCGGCAACGCGGTGAGCCCGCTCACGTCGCTGACCTGGACGTTCCGGCTGCCGCAGCTGCTGATCGTCACGTGGCGCGGCCAGCCGGGTGTCGCCGACGAGCCGCAGCACGCGCTGATGGGGCCGATCACGCCGGCGATGCTCGACACGATGGAGATCCCGTGGGAGACGTTCCCGACCGACCCCGAACAGGTCGGCCCGGCGCTCGACCGCGCGATCGCGCACATGGACGCGACGGGCCGCCCGTACGCGCTCGTGATGCAGAAAGGCAGCGTCGCGCCTTATGAGCTGAAGGCGAACCCGGCGGCAGCGCCGCGCGCGCATGTCGCCGCGCAAGCGTCGTCGCGTGCCGCGTCGGCCGACGCGTGGCCGACCCGCCACGACGCGCTGCAGCGCGTGATCGCGCACACGCCGGTCGATTCGACCGTCGTGCTCGCGTCGACCGGCTTCTGCGGCCGCGAGCTCTATGCGATCGACGACCGCCCGAACCAGCTGTACATGGTCGGCTCGATGGGCTGCGTGACGCCGCTCGCGCTGGGTCTCGCGCTCGCGCGCCCCGACCTGCGCGTGGTGGCCGTCGACGGCGACGGCGCCGCGCTGATGCGCATGGGCGTGTTCGCGACGCTCGGCACCTACGGCCCGGCCAACCTCACGCACGTGCTGCTCGACAACGGCGCACACGAATCGACGGGCGGCCAGGCGACCGTGTCGCAGCATGTGTCGTTCGCGGGTGTCGCGGCCGCATGCGGCTATGCGTCGGCCGTCGAAGGCGACACGCTCGACGTGCTCGATGCAACGCTCGCCGCGCGGGCCGACGGTGCGCAGTTCGTGCGCGTGGCGATCCGCACGGGCGTGCCCGACGGCCTGCCCCGCCCGACCGTCACGCCGGTCGAGGTCAAGACCCGCCTGATGCGGCATATCGGCGCCGCACAGGCTGAAGCCCACGCCGAAGGAGCTCATTGATGCTGCTGCTGAATCCCGGCCCGGTCACGCTCACCGAACGCGTGCGCCGCAGCCTGCTGCAACCCGACCTGTGCCATCGCGAAAGCGAATTCTTCGATCTGCAGGATGAAGCGCGTGCGCGCCTCGTCGCCGCGTACGAGCTCGATCCGGCCGAGTGGGCCGCCGTGCTGATGACCGGCTCGGGCACCGCCGCCGTCGAGAGCATGATCGCGGCGCTCGTGCCGCAGGACGGCAAGCTGCTCGTGATCGAGAACGGCGTGTACGGCGAGCGCATCACGCAGATCGCGACGCAGTACGGAATCGCGCACGAGGTGGTGAAGCACGAATGGATGCAGGCGCCCGATCTCGCGCAGATCGCCGCGCGTCTCGACGCGGGCGGTTATTCGCACGTCGCGGTGATTCATCACGAAACGACGACGGGCCGGCTGAACGACCTCGGCGCGATCGCCGACGTGTGCCGTGCGCGCGGCGTGAAGATGCTCGTCGACGGCGTCAGCAGCTTCGGCGCCGAAGCGATCGACTTCGCCGGCGGCGTGATCGACGCGGTCGCCGCGACCGCGAACAAGTGCCTGCACGGCGTGCCGGGCGCCGCGTTCGTGATCGTGCGCCGCAGCGCGCTCGCGAAGGCGGCGAGCCGCACGTATTACCTTGATCTCGGCCGGCTCGCGAAGCTGCAGGATCAGCGCAATACGCCGTTCACGCCGTCCGTGCACGCGTACTACGCGCTCGTCGAGGCGCTGCGCGAGTTCGATGAGGCCGGCGGCTGGCGTGCGCGGCATGCGCACTACAAGGCGCTCGCCGATCAGGCGCAGGCCGGGCTCGCGGCGCGCGGGATGTCGCTCGTGCTGCCGGAAGGCGCGTCGTCGGTCGTGCTGCGTGCGTACCGGCTGCCGCAAGGCGTCACGTACGAGACGCTGCACGACGGGCTGAAGGCGCGCGGCTTCGTGATTTATGCGGGGCAAGGCGGGTTGTCGAAGGAACTGTTCCGGATCTCGACGATGGGCGCGATTCAATCGGCTGATGTCGAGCGGTTGCTGGAGGGGTTTGCCGCGTTGACGCAATGAACGTTGCTCACCCCTTCATCCGTAAGAGGCCCGCAAGGGCCTTTTTTGTTGTTCGGGAAGTAGCGTGAGCATCGACGTGTCACCCCTGCCCGCAGCCGTTCGACTTGCCGCCACGCAGCCCCGATGCCGTCATGGCACTCAACTCTTTTCCGAACCTGTCGTTAACGCAGGATGGCCGCTCTTGAGAAGGCGATGCTCCGGCGTTTGGGTGCGCTGGACATCGGATCGTCGAATGGGGTGCCGGGGGTCACGGCACCGCGCTCGCCGCCACGATGCCTCGAGCGACGGGGCAATACCCCGCTTGCGAATTCGATGAGTACGCAACCATTCGAGGCGAGCGGAATCAGGTCTTGCCGGCCGCCGCAGACGAGCCCGCAGGTTGCCGGATCACCATGCGCCGGCAAGGTTTTTTCGTGTTGGTTAGAAAATGTATCCGAACAGCTACGATGTTCCGATCGCGCGCCTGATCGCGCGTCAGATTCTATCTTGCGCACCCGCCACACCGGTGCGGGAGGTCGCGCGACGCATGTTCGCCGAGCACTGCAGCTCGATCGTCGTGATGCAGGATGACCAGGTCGTCGGGATCTGGACCGAGCATGATGCACTGTCGGCCAGCGACAATCCGCGCGGGCTCGATCGGCCGGTCAGCGAGGTGATGAGCCATCCGGTGCTGACGCTCGAGGCCGATACGCCGCTGGGTGAAGCTGCGATGAAGTTCACGCAGTCGGGCGTGCGGCACTTCGTGGTGGTCCGGGATGGCGTCGCGATCGGTGTGCTGACGCAGACCGACGTCGTCGTGAACCAGGGGCCGGAATTTTTCCTCCACCTGAAGCCGATCGAATCGATCTCCGTCCATCCGCCCGTCGTAGTGCCCGAGCATGCCGCGCTGCACGCAGTCATCGCGCAGATGCGCGCGCAACGGCTCGATGCGATCCTCGTCGGCTACGACGACGGCGAGCGCGGCATCCTGACCGAACGGGACGTCGTCCGGCTCCTGGCGGACGGCGGAACCCAAGGCGCGGTCGGCGCCTTCGCCAGCAAGCCGCTGCAGATGCTGTCCGCCCGGCAGAGTCTGTATGCCGCGCAGCGCTTCATGACCGAGCACAATATGCGACACGTCGGCATCCAGGACGAGGACGGCAGGCTCACCGGGCTGCTCTGTTTCGCGGACGTGCTGCAGAGCATAGAGCACGAATACGCGAACGAGCTGCGCAGCGCCCTGCGCGAGCGCGACGAAGCACTGGGTCTCGCCCGCTTCAACCTGCGCATGGCGGATCGGGTGTTCGAATCGGCGCTCGAAGGCATCATGGTGACCGACCGGCACGCGAAGATCGAGCGCGTCAACCGGGCCTTCACGCGCCTGACCGGGTACACCGAGGACGAAGTGATCGGGCGCAACCCAAGCATGCTGAGTTCAGGGCGCCAGACGCCCGAGTTCTACAAGCAGCTGTGGCATTCGCTAACGACCGATGGCCACTGGCAAGGCGAAATCTGGAATCGCCGCAAGACCGGCGAGCTGTTTCTCGAATATCTGACGATCACCAGCATTCGCGACAACGCAGGCGGGATCTCCCACTACGCGGCGATCTTTTCCGACATCACGCAGCGGCGCCAGGCGGAAGAGCGGCTGGGCTATCTCGCCACGCACGACGTGCTAACCAATCTCGCGAACCGGGCGCTGTTCGAGGAGCGGCTCGCGCACGCGATCGTCCAGGCGAAGCGGCTCGGTCGCAAGGTCGCGGTGATGTACCTCGATCTCGACCGCTTCAAGCTGGTCAACGATACGCTCGGCCACAACGCCGGCGACGAGGTGTTGAAGATCGTCGCGGGACGCATCGTCGCCGAAGTGCTCGCGAACGACACTGTGGCACGCATGGGCGGTGACGAATTCGCGCTCGTGCTGGAGGAGTTCGACGACGTCCGCGACGTCGGGCGCATTGCGCGCACGCTGCTCGACGAAGTGGCGCGGCCCATCGATATCGGTGGCCACGAAATCTTCGTGACACCGAGCATCGGCATCAGCATCTATCCTGACGACGGGATCGAGGCGGAGCACTTGATCCTGCTTGCGGACCAGGCGATGTACGGCGCGAAGAGTCGCGGCAGGAACGTGTTCCAGTTCTTCGAGAGCAAGATGACGTCGTCGGCGATCGAGCAGCTGGATATGCTCGGTGAATTGCACCGCGCGCTCGAGCAGAATGAATTCCGCCTGTTCTACCAGCCGCAATACGATCTGACCAGCGGCCGGATCGTCGGCGTGGAGGCGTTGCTGCGCTGGTTGCATCCACGCAGGGGGCTCGTACCGCCGGGCGACTTCATCGGGCTCGCGGAGCGGTCCGCGCTGATCGTCCCGATCGGCCGATGGGTGCTCCATGAAGCCTGCCGCCAGGCGTGCCGATGGCTCGACGCGGGCTTCGAGTTCGGGCGTGTGGCGGTGAACGTGTCGGCACGGCAATGCCTTACCGACCATTTCCTCAGCGACCTGACGACCATCCTCAGCGAAACCGCGTTGCCGACCGAATGCTTACAGCTCGAGTTGCTCGAAAGCATGGCGATGAACACCCGCGAGGAAATCGGCATCCTGCTGCGCGAACTGGCGATCCGGGGGATCAGCCTGGCGATCGACGATTTCGGTACGGGATATTCGTCGCTGGTGTATCTGAAGGATCTGCCCGTCGATACGCTGAAGATCGAT
This sequence comes from Burkholderia sp. Bp8994, assembly GCF_003853805.1. Lineage (NCBI taxonomy): Bacteria > Pseudomonadati > Pseudomonadota > Betaproteobacteria > Burkholderiales > Burkholderiaceae > Burkholderia > Burkholderia sp. Bp8994. Next base: position 16,577 of record NZ_QTQH01000001.1, on the reverse strand, counting down.
CGGTCGTTCCTCACGGACTGCGGTTCGGGCAGCACGGACGATGCGATCGTGCGCGCGATCGTTGCAATGGGCCGCGCGCTCGGGCTCGATGTCGTGATGGAGGGCGTAGAGACGGAAAAACAACTGGCCTTCCTGCAGGAGATCGGTTGCCATCAGGGGCAAGGTTTCCTGTTCGCGCGGCCACAGCCCGCCGACCAGTTCGTCGGGATCTTGTCGCGCCACAGCGCGAAATTGCTGGTGGAGTGAGCCTTTCCGGCAGCGGGCACATGCGACTGCAAGCAATGATCAGAGATCTCCACGCACTTCGCCGGTTCCCAACCCGCTGCGCTGCCGGTTGACTTCCGCCCACTGCTCATCGCTGTCGTCATTGCGCAGCACGACCTTCCAGTCCGGTTGATTGTCGGTCACGTCGAAGTATTCCAGGATTTCCCGGCGAACCGCGTCGACGAACTGCGCGCATTCCGCTTTGGCCCGTGCAAAGGCCCCATGATTGGATTGAACAGCGGCAATTGGCCGACGCTCGCCTGACGTCAACAGCGCGTCAATACCGGCGGCGTCAAGCCAGCGCAGTCTCCACGGGACGGCGGGGCGAGAATGGCAGGGTCGGTCCATAGCCGAAGCGCATGACGATATCAGGCCGTCGCCGGCTGGTATCGCCGACGATGCCTGCCAGATGCGGACGAAGGCGAGCGACCTCGACGGGCTGATTGACGAAGGCGACCTTGATCCCAAGGTTTGTCGCTGTCAGCGCGAAGCGCTGACAGGCCTGGCCGACCCTGATCCAATGCGTCTTGTCTTCCCGATCGCCAACAAACACGGCAATGCCTGCCGACGAATCGATTTGGCGGGCATATTTGTCGTTCTCGGTTCGGGTGTCAAAGAACCGTTCGAACGCAAAGCGTCCAAGGGAGCTCGGCAGCACTGGATTCCCGCTTGCAGCGGAGAACAGGCCATCGCCCGACGACATGGCGCTGCGTGGGTTGAACCGGATCCATCGCTTCAGTTCGCTCATGAAAGCCGAATCCGCCATTTGAATGTCGTTGGCGGCTACCACCAGATCTCTGACCTTGTCGATCCCCATTCGGTCGGTGATGAGGGTCAAGTGAACGCCGGGCGTGGCAGCCGTCCGCTCGAGGAACGCGAGATCGGCGGCAGGAACGGCACGCCCGTCATATTCCGCGCGCGTCGATTGTCGTTTGGCAATTGCGGCAAAAAGCGAACTCGCCCTCATCGATCCGCGTACGAATGCATAACGTGCGCCGTCTCCGCCGGAAGCCATCTGAACCTCTCCAGGCCAGCCCGTTGCTGCAGCCGAGATGGCGAGGTTTTCCGCCGCGCATCCAAGGCTCACAAACAGATGATGGTCGTCCGGGTCGACAGCGGGTGTGCGGCGCGAGAGGTCCGGCAGAATGTCGATGAACCCGTCGCCGACATGAAACCGCCAAGGCTGCGTGTTGTGGCTGTTGGCGGCAAGTGTCGCATAGCGGATGAGGCCGCCAAGGCTCGGCGGCATTGTCAGAGCCGCACGCAGGCGCTTTGCATAGGCCTGATAGTCGGCCATCGATCCCACGGACGACATCCAGGCAGTCGCGCCGCCTGCCAGCATCAAGGCGCCGCCGGCGCCGACGAAGAAAGTTCGCCTGTCCATGCCAAATTCCCGTAAGTTGTCGCGGCTGCCGTGCCAGAGTGCGGCGCGCATGCAGTGACTTGACGCGCAATGTTGCTCGCGTGCAGCGCCAATGGAAAATTCGCAACGCCCCTTTGGACTGCGATTCCGAGCCCCCAGCGCAGCCCCAAATCCTCCACAGCGAGACTTACTGAAAACCGCCACGGCGACACGCGACTCGGCACGCATCCAGACGCAAAGGCAATTCCCTTCATCGCTTGAATTCTCAACACCCGTATCTCCGCACCGGGCCGTTTTCGGCGCGCGTTGTCGACTATCTAGCCTGCCACGTCAACCTGTGTCAGGCAAATGCCGGCTCCGTTGATCTGAGTCAATTGCGGTCGGCGTGAATCGCGGCCTGCGCGGCAGGTCGTGCAGGCGGGCCGCTCACGCTTGCGCGCCGTGCGTCTCGAAGTCGGTCATCTTCGGTATTTGATTTGCATCAAGCGCCGGATGACCCGGTGGGACAGGATAGGATTTCACGAACTGGAAGGTGATCCATGGACGAGCAGATCAAGGAAAAGATCCTGTCATTGCTGGATCAGCACCGAATCATGACGATCGCCACGCTAAGGCCGGACGGCTGGCCGCAGGCGACCACCGTCGGATACGTGAGCCAGGGACTGACGCTTTACTTCCTTTGCGGCCTGGAAAGCCAGAAGGCGGCCAATCTGGCCCGCGACGACCGGGTATCGCTCACGATCGACCACGACACATCGGATCTGATGGCGATTACCGGTTTGTCGATGGCGGCACGTGCACAACCGGTAACTGATCGTGCCGAAGCAGAGAAGGTCTTGCACATGCTTCCACTGAAGTATCCGGACATGCACGCGCTGCCAATGCCGATGCCGTCTCCTGACGAGGTCCGGATATTTCGCGTGATTCCGATAGTCATTTCGGTGCTCGATTATTCACAAGGCTTCGGGCACACCGATCTTTGCATTTGCTGATCTCCTTCCATATCAAAAACGCAAGACGCCGTGACGCGGTGCTCACATCGTAGCCCCCGATGGGCAACCTGCGCGGAAGCGGGCTGCCTTTATGCATTGATCGTTTTTGCGATCGGCTTCGCCTTCGGGGCGATGCGCGTCCTGCTGCTTGTGCGGCTGCTGGGAGAGACGGCAGCCGTATCGCTCGAAGCGCCGTTCATGCTGGCCGCGAGTTGGTACGTGTCGCACTGGAGCACGAAAAAACACGACCTCCTGACGGATACCAACGAGGCGTTGCTGATGGGCGCGATCGCCCTGGCCACATTGACGATTGCGGAGTTGTGCACCAAAGGACTCCTGTTTGGAAGGACCGTGCTCGAGTACTTTGCCGGCTTTTGGTCTGTGCCCGGCGCGATCGGCCTCGCAAGCCAACTTTGCTTTGCAAGCTTTCCATTTCTGCAGGCGCGCGGTAATCGAATGGGCGCGAGCAGGTGAGCGCAATTGCAGGCGGCCAGGATCGCAACGCCGAAGCGCCCCCTCGGCAAAACCGTGTGACCTGCGATCGGATCCGCTGAACTGCCCTGCTCACGAAGGCTGGTCAGCCAGGAATATATGCAGTTGACGCGTACATGTCGGTGCCCGGAGTCGATGCGATACTCGGACGTTCGCGGTAGTCTACGTGCGAATGGCCGCTTCTGGCGGCGGATTCAACCGGTCGATGCTGACCGACGAGGCAACCAGTTGAATCGGCAACCAAGAGCAGCCGCCGATTTTGCGGTCTTTACGCGTTCTTGGAGGGACTAAAGTTTGCGGTGTCGGAGCGACGGTCGCTTGCCGTCATCGTCGGTATGCAGTTACAGTCGAGTCCCATGTTTGAAGACCTACTAGACCTTCTAAAGAACGCCGGTGTCGATCCAGCCGCACAGCAAATCACTCTGATGCGCCACAAGGATAAGCGGTATCCCCTCGTGAAATATATCGGCACGCGCGCACTGAATCTGTATCAGGCGATGCAGCCCAGAGAGATGCCCGTGGGAAGCCTGCTCGTAGCGTTTTACGGCAATCGGCCCGGCCATGCCCTGCTTCTGGGCGTCTGGCGTGTCGACGGTGTGCTGTCGCCCGGCGAGGCGATTCGTCGGGGACTACTTGAGGGAAGCTTTGAGCCGTTGCACGAGAACTGGGGCGGCTACTACCACGATTTGCGCGAACTCGATCTGCTTGCCGATCTGCGTTTGAAGCTCGAAATCGAGTGGACCGGAAAGGAAGTGGCCTGGCGGCGTGTCCTGCGACCGGAGAAAACCCAGCGAGTACGCCGGACAACCAACTCACCAATCGAGCAAATTGCGCACGAGGCAAAGCCAGGCTCCTGCAGTCAATTTCCTATGCGGATGGGCCGCCGGTACAGCGTCACCGCACAGCTCGAATCGGCGGTGCCGTTCCAGGGACTCACTGGTGTCTCACTCGTTATGGCGGAACTGCGGATCGCACTGCGTGACGCAGCCTGGCAACAGGGGTTGGCTGGCGTGTCCGGAATCTATCTGATCACGGACGAGCGCGGCGGCCAACACTATGTGGGTTCGGCCTCCGGCGCACAAGGGGTGCTACAGCGTTGGAGCAACTATGCGACCACAGGACACGGAGGCAACAAGCTGCTTGCGCAGTTGCTCGCCGCTACGCCTGGACGCGAACTGGATCTCCGGTTCACGCTGCTCGAAGTGTTGCCGGCAGATACATCCCGCCAGGAGGTGATCCGGCGCGAATCGTATTGGAAAGTCGCGCTGGGTTCGCGCACATTCGGTCTGAATCTGAACTGATGCAATCAGCCGGAAACAGCCTCTACGGAACGCTGACCGCAGCGAGACGTGCACCCAAATGGCGTACTACTCTCTAATTTCAGGCGGCAAGCCCCACTCCGCGATGTCGCCCCGGAAGCGTTGCTGACCTCTGACCGTCAGCTTCGGGTAGGAATGCAGCCGCGCCAACGGCATGTTTCCCTGATAGCGCGACGACGACAGCTACTCGGATACGGGCAAGCGAACCGCGCGCACGGTCGTCAAATACGACGGCAAATCGTACGGGATCGACATGTTCAGTACCTTTTGGTATTCGCCCGAGGCGCTGAAGCGTTTCAAGTGAGGCCGCAAGCGGGTCACGCCAGGCCCGCCTACTCCGCCACCTTCGGCCCGATCGGATCTGCCGGCGGCGCCGGCATCCGCAACGCGTCGCCACGCATGCGTCGCGCCTCGCGCGCCGTATAGCGATCCTTCAACCGCAGGAACGGCTTCTCGACGAGGAAGTAGCTGGCCATCGCGGCCAGCAGCGCCCACACGATGCCGAGCGGGAACGCGTGCGGAACCGCCAGATCCGGGTTCGCGAACGGCTGCTGCCACAGATACAGGCTGAACGAGATCGAGCCGACGAACACGATCGGCGCGGCCCGCAGCCACCGCGCGCACCAGAACTCGCTGCGGAAATTCAGCACGACGATCACGATCGCGATCAGCGCGGCCTCGAGCGTCACGCCGTAGGTCGCATTCCAGAAGCCGCCGAGCCGATGTTCGGCAAGCGGCATCCCGAACAGCACGATGAAGACGAGCGCCGTCACGATGCGCGTCTCGCCGCGCCACGAGCCGATCCATGCTTCGAGCCGTTCGCGTTCGAGCGCCGCGTAGCAGCCGATCAGGATCGGATCGACGCCCGTATGCAGCATCATCCCGAGTTGCCCGCGCAGCGCCGGCGCGACGAAATACGTGAGCGCGCGCACCAGCGGCACGGCCAGGATCAGCGCGGCCAGCCAGCGCGTGCCGCGACGGCGGGCGCCAAACACGAACAGCAGCGGCCAAAACCAGTAGAACTGCTCTTCGAGCGCGAGCGACCAGAAATGCCCGAGATACCACGCGCCGTCCGGGTGCAGCACGTTGTCGCCGCTCAGCCCGAACCATGCCGAGTAATTCCACAGATGCAGCGCCGCATACAGCCACTGGCGGCGCCCGACGTCGAGCCAGCCGACGGCGGCGAGCACGCCGACGGTCGCGAGATACACGTAGCACGCCGGCCAGATCCGCAGTGCGCGGCGCACATAGAACGACGTCAGCGCGACCCCGCCGGTGCGCGCGCACTCCGCGCGCAGCACGTTGGTGATCAGGAAGCCGCTGAGGACGAAGAAGATCAGCACGCCGAGCCGGCCGTCGGCGACGAGCCGCAGCGGCGCGAGCCAGCCGGTATAGCCGCCCGGCAGCACGCGTTCCGCATGGCCGACGACGACCATCGTGACCGCGACGGCGCGCAACCCGGTCAGTTGCTTGACGCGATGGTTCATCGGTTCGTTTCCCGTTGGCACGGCGGAGGAACGGAATGAAGGTCGGCGCCCGCGATCGGTGCGCCGATATGCCGCCGGGATTTTGTCTGAAAAATATCCGAATGAAATTGCTCAAAAAATTCCGCCGAGCATGCCGGCCGCAATGCCGCGCCGTGCAACCGGCATCGCCATCGCCATCGCACGCAGCGGCCGCAATGAATGGGCATAATGACAAGCCTTGCCCGGCGGCCGCCGGGCCGATGCCGACACAACGAATCTGCGGCGCCGCAATATCCGCGATACCGGCGCCGCCGTATTCCGATCGCCCACCGGCCCGTGCCTCGTCCGCCGCCCTGCCGACCCTCACCCGGAGCCTGCCTGTGTACCCACCGATCGAACCCTACGCCCACGGCCACCTCGACACCGGCGACGGCCACCGCATCTACTGGGAGCGCTGCGGCAACCCGTCCGGCAAGCCCGCGGTGTTCCTGCACGGCGGCCCGGGCGCGGGCTGCAGCCCCGACCATCGCCGCCTGTTCGATCCCGAGCGCTACGACATCCTGCTGTTCGACCAGCGCGGCTGCGGGCGCTCCACACCGCATGCGAGCCTCGACAACAACACGACCTGGGACCTGGTGGCCGACATCGAGCGGTTGCGCGAGATGGTCGGCGCGCAACAGTGGCTCGTGTTCGGCGGCTCATGGGGCAGCGCGCTCGCCCTCGCCTACGCGCAAACGCATCCGCAACGCGTCAGCGCACTCGTCGTGCGCGGCATCTTCACGATGCGTCGCGCGGAGTTGCTGTGGTACTACCAGGAAGGCGCGTCGTGGCTGTTCCCGGACCTGTGGGAAGAATTCCTCGCGCCGATTCCGCAAGCCGAGCGCGATGACCTGATGGCCGCGTACCATCGCCGGCTGACGGGCGACGACGAAGCCGCGAAGCTCGAAGCCGCGCGCGCATGGAGCCTCTGGGAAGGCCGCACGATCACGCTGCTGCCCGACCCGGCGCTGGCCGCGCACTTCGCGGACGGCCACTACGCGCTCGCGTTCGCGCGGATCGAAAACCACTACTTCGTGAATCGCGGGTTCGTCGAGGAAGGCCAGTTGCTGCGCGACGCGCATCGCCTCGCCGGGATTCCGGGCGTGATCGTGCAAGGCCGCTACGATATCGCGACGCCCGCACGCACCGCATGGGATCTCGCGAAGGCATGGCCCGACGCGAGGTTCGAGATCGTGCCGGATGCCGGACACGCATACAACGAACCGGGCATCCTGAAGGCGCTGCTCGCGGCGACGGACCGGTTCGCGGCGTAAGCGCAAGCAACGCAGCACATACCGCGCAATACCACGCGGCGCGCGGCAGCCGGCCATGCCGGCCGGCGCGCGCCGCCCCGCTCAGAGCGCCGCTTCGACGATCGTGCGGCCGCTGATCGCCCGCTCGACGAGTCGTTCATCGCCAACCTTGCGGATCGCATCGTCGAGCAACCCTTCCGGCTCCTCGGTCGCGACCTTCAGCAGGCCCGACAGGCCACGCGCGTCGAGCACCACGAGCGTTTCCATCGAATCCGCACGGCTCACGAGCACGCGGCGGAACGCCGGGCCCGCGCCGAAGCTCGCGCAAAGCTCGATCGTCTCGTTGCCGAGCGTGTAGTCGAAGTTCTTGATCATGTCTGCCGCCGTTGCAAGGGAATGGCGACGCGCGACGGCGCGGCGCCGTGACGTCGACGCACCCGTGCGTGCCGCCGGCGCCGGATCGGGTCCGATCCGTTCGCCGGCAACACCATGCTAGGCGGGCAGTATTAACGACGACTTAAACGTCCGGCGACCGGCGCGTCAGGCCTTAGAGCGCCTCATCGAGCGGCTCGACCGTCACACCGACCTTCAGCTCCTGATCCGCGCCGCCGCCGCGAATCACGCCGCGCAGCGGCGTCACGTCCGCGTAGTCGCGGCCGATCGACAGCATCACGTAGTCGTCGCCCGGCGCGCGGTCGTTGGTCGGGTCGAGCTGCAGCCAGCCGCCGTCTTCTGGCCACGCCGGGTCGTACACGTCGACCCATGCATGCGATGCGTCCGCGCCGATCAGCCGCGGCTGCCCGGGCGGCGGCTGCGTCAGCAGATACCCGCTCACGTAGCGCGCGGCGAGCCCGAGCGAGCGCAGCGCGCCGATCATCACGTGCGCGAAATCCTGGCAGACGCCCTTGCGCAATCGCAATGCATCGAGCGCCGTCGTCGTGATGTCGGTGCTGTTCGGCGTATACGCGAAGTCGGCGTGAATCCGCCGCATCAGGTCCCATGCGGCCTGCACGAGCGGCCGCTGCGGCGTGAAGCTGGCGGCCGCATACGCAGCCAGTTCGGGATCGCACGCCACGTGCGGCGACGCGAACACGAACTCGCTCGCCGCGTCGTACGGCTGCCCCGCGCGAAACCGCAGGCGGTCACGCACGGCTTCCCATGCGGTTGCGTGCTCGGGGTCGGGATGCGCGATCGCGGGCGGCGGCGCGCCGCGTGCGCCCTGCGACCAGACGGGCGGGCTCACGCGCACCGTGCTGCGGCTGCGCACGAGCAGCGCATCGTGCGGCTGGTTCAGCGCGAACGATGCGCGCGCGTTGCCGAACGCGTCGATCTCGGTGCCGACCGTTTCCGGTCCGGGTTCGATGTCGAGCGCGAACGACAGCACCTGCTGGCGCGGCGTCGCGAGCGGCTGCAGCCGCGCCTGGTGCTGGGCCGATTCGACGCGCGCCGCGTAGCGATATTCGGTGTCGTGCGTGACGCGCAGGACACGACCGGCCGACGTCGTCGGCGTGGCCGACGTGGCCGATGCATTCGAGGCCGCGGGCACGACCGCCGCCGCTGTCTGCTTCGCACTGCCGGGGGCGGCCGCGGGCGGCGTCTTCGCCGCGTGTTTCGGCGTCACCATAGCGTCCTGCCCGCCTCGCGAACGTGGCTGAAATACCGCTCGCCGATCCGGTTCGACAGATCCCACACGGCCTTCACCGTCGTGTCGAGCGCATCGAGCAGCGCGTCGTGCCGACCATCATCTCCGGTTTCACACAGTTCGTGCAGCGACCACGCGGGCACGTCCGGAATCGTCTCGGCCAGTTCGGACAGCGCATAGCCCTCGCTGCGCTCGACCTTCGTCAGCCGGCCGCGCAACGCCTGCACGACCCAGCCGAGCGAGCGCGGATTGTCGGTGTCGAGCACGACGAGCGACAGCAACGGCGCGACGTCGAAGCCGCGCTGGAAGCGCGAGCGGAACGTGATCGTGCTGTCGAACAGCTCCAGCACGAGTTCGAAGCCGTCCTGCCGGTGCACCGCGCCTTCGTCGAACGCGAACTTCAGCACGCTGCACAGGAAGTCCAGCCGGTCGATCTGCCGCCCGATCGACAACAGCCGCCAGCCGTCGTCGCGCGTCATGTTGTCGGTCTGCGCGCCGGTGATCGCGCCGAGCAGCAGCCCGAGGCGCTCCAGCAACTGCAGCGCCTCGTTGCCGATCTGCTCCTCGGCTTCCGGATGATCGGCGCTGTCGGCGAACAGTTGCGTCGCGTCGTCGATCAGCCGCCACTGATCGCTCGACAGCCGTTCGCGGATCGCCGCAGCCGCGCCGCGCATCCCGAACAGGCAGGACGCGATGCCCGACGTGCGGTCCGCGCCGCGCGTCAGCGACGTCGCGAGCGCGTACTGGAACGCACGCGGCGCATCGACGGCGTTCGGCGCGTCGGGCGCGATCAGGCCGGTGTCGCGGCACAACGTGTCGATCAACTCGAGATGCGCGGGACTGTCGACGTCGTCCTCGCCGCGCAGCCGTTCGAGCGCGGCGCGCGCGAGACGCATCAGGTTGGTCGCGCGCTCGGTATAGCGGCCGAGCCAGAACAGGTTCTCCGCCGCGCGGCTCGCGATCGCGCGCGGACGCTCGACCAGATCGTCGGGGCCGAGACGCGTCTGCAGCAGCGTCGTCGAATCGACGATGCCTTCGGTCATCACCCACGTATCGACCGTGCTGCCGCCGCGCGGCATCGGCGCGTTGAACAGCGTATCGCGCGTGCCGACCCGCGATAGTCCGCCCGGCAGCAGCCGCCAGCGCTGCGCGCCGTCGGCGAGCGCGAACACGCGCAGCAGCAGCGGCTTCGGCACGATGCGCGCGCCACCGCTGCCGTCGGACGCGTCGTGCCCCGGCCAGGTCGGCGCCTGCGACAACGGCAGGTCGGCCTGCACCGTGTAATGCTCGGGCCGGGCCAGGATCCGCGCACGCCATTCGGCCAGCTGCGCCGGCGTGAGCCGCGCGCCGATCACCGGGTCGAACGCGTCGCCGGCCTGCACCTCGGGCGGATACGACGGCTTCACGATGCTGCGCGCAAGCTGCGGCAGCGCATCGCCGCACGCGGCCGCCTCGCCGCACCACCACGAATGCACGGCCGGCAGCGTCAGCGTTTCGCCGAGCAGCGCTTCCGCGAGGCGCGGCATGAAGCCGAGCATGCCCGGCGACTCGAGGAAGCCCGAACCCGGCGCATTCGCGAGCAGCACGTTGCCCGCCCGCACGGCCTGCAGCAGGCCCGGCACGCCGAGCATCGAATCGGGACGCAGTTCGAGCGGATCGAGCCACGCGTCGTCGACGCGCCGCAGGATCCCGTGCACGGGTTCGAGCCCGCGCAGCGTCTTCAGGAAGACGCGGTTGTCGCGCGCGGTCAGGTCGCCGCCCTCGACGAGGGTGAGGCCGAGGTAGCGCGCGAGATACGCATGCTCGAAGTAGGTCGCGCTGTGCGGCCCGGGCGTCAGCAGCACGATCCGCGAATTCTTTCTGGCGGGACTGAGCGCCTGCATGCTCTGCAGCAGCGACCGGTACGCGGAAGCGAGCCGCTGCACGCGCAGCCCGCGGAAACCGCGCGGAAAGAGCCGCGACACGATCAGCCGGTTCTCGAGCAGATAGCCGAGGCCGGACGGTCCCTGCGTGTGCTGCGCGACGATCCGCCATTGGCCGTCGGGGCCGCGCGCGAGATCGAACGCGACGACGTGCAGCCACGTGTCGCCCGGCACGCGTGCGCCGCGCATCGCGCGCAGGTAGCCCGGGTGGCCGGTCACGAGCGCGGGCGGCAGCAGCCCGCGCTGCAGGATCGTCTGCGGTCCGTACAAATCGGCCATCGTCGCGTTCAGCAGCCGCACGCGCTGCAGCACGCCGCGCTCGATCGCGACCCAGTCCTCGGGCGTGACGATCAGCGGCAGCAGGTCGAGCGACCACGGGCCGGCCGCGCCGTCGCCCGCGCGTTGTTCGTGGAGCTGGTAGAACAGGCCGTTCTCGCGCATGCGGCGCTGCAGCGCGTCGGCGCGGCGGTCGAGGTCGGCCACGCCGTCGCTGCCGATCGACGTGAAGAAGCTGCGCCATGCGGGGGCGAGCAGCGGCGCGGTGAGGCCGGCGGCACTGCCGCGCAGTTCGTCGTAGCGGCCGGCCGCGGCCGGCGCCGCGAGCGCGGCGGCCAGTTCCGCGGCGTCCGGCTGCGCGCCGGTATCGAAAAGCGTGGGCATCGCGTCGGCGTCGGCGAGATCGTCGGGGTGAATGGGCGGCACGGTCGGTATCGTTCCGTCGTCAGGGGGCAGCGGTGCCCGCGCGCCGCCGCACCGTCGTCCGGGCACGGCAGACGCGGCGGGCGGCCGCAGTCTGCCCGCATCCTAGCACTCCTCCCGGCGCGCCGGGAGGTCGGAAACCGCGCATCGTCGTGCGTCCTTTCATCCGACGATCAGGGCCGTCGCAGGTCGAGCGTGAACGGGAATTCACGGCTCGGCGCGGCGGCCGCCACGTCCATCCGCCCCGGCGTGTGCCCCATCGCGACGAAACGCGCGAGCCGGCGGCTCTCGGCCTCGTACGCGTTGACCGGGAACGTCGCATAGTTGCGCCCGCCCGGGTGCGCGACGTGATACCGGCAGCCGCCCAGCGAGCGCTGCAGCCACGTATCGACGATGTCGAACGTGAGCGGCGCATGCACGCCGATGGTCGGATGCAGCGCCGACGGCGGCGCCCACGCCTTGTAGCGCACGCCCGCGACGTATTCGCTGACGGTGCCGGTCGGCTGTAGCGGCAGCGCGCGGCCGTTGACGGTCACGACGTGACGGTTGTCGTTCAGCCCGGTCACGCGCACTTCGAGCCGTTCGACCGACGAATCGACGTAGCGCACCGTGCCGCCGTGCGCGCCCTCCTCGCCCATCACGTGCCACGGCTCGAGCGCGCCGCGCAGCGACAGCTGCATCCCGTTCACCGCGATCTGGCCGAACAGCGGGAAGCGGAATTCGAAATGCGGCGCGAACCACGCGGAATCGAACGCGAAACCGGCGTCGCGCAGCTCGGCCAGCACGTCGTCGAAATCCATCTTCAGGAACGCGGGCAGCATGAAGCGATCGTGCAGCGCGGTGCCCCAGCGCGTGAGCGGCGTCGTATACGGCGCGGCCCAGAAGCGCGCGACCAGCGCGCGCAGCAGCAGTTGCTGGACGATGCTCATCCGCGCATGCGGCGGCATCTCGAACGCGCGCAGTTCGAGCAGGCCGAGCCGCCCGGTCGACGAATCCGGCGAATACAGCTTGTCGATGCAGAATTCGCTGCGGTGCGTGTTGCCGGTCACGTCGATCAGCAGGTTGCGCAGCACGCGGTCGACGAGCCACGGCGGCATGTCCTGCCCGTACAGCAGCTTGTTGCGCTGGATTTCCGCGAATGCGATGTCGAGCTCGTAGACCTGGTCGTTGCGCGCCTCGTCGACGCGCGGCGCCTGGCTCGTCGGACCGATGAACAGCCCCGAGAACAGGTACGACAGCGACGGATGGTTGTGCCAGTAGGCGATCAGGCTCGCGAGCAGGTCCGGGCGGCGCAGGAACGGGCTGTCGGCCGGCGTCGCGCCGCCGAGCACGAAATGGTTGCCGCCGCCCGTGCCGACATGCCGGCCGTCGACCATGAACTTCTCGCTGGACAGCCGCGACTGCCAGGCGGCGTCGTACAGGAATTCGGTCTGGCCGACGAGTTCGTCGAAGCTCTTCGCCGGATGGATGTTCACCTCGATCACGCCGGGATCGGGCGTGACCTGCAGCAGCTTGAGCCGCGCATCGCGCGGCGGCGGATAGCCTTCGAGCACGAGCTTCACGCCGAGGGCCTGCGCGGTCAGCTCGATCGCCGCGAGCAGGTCGAGATAATCCTCGAGCGCGGCGAGCGGCGGCATGAACAGGTACAGGATGCCGTTGCGCACTTCTGCGCACATCGCGGTACGCGTGATCCACGCGGCCGATTCGAAGCGCTCGGGGTGGCGCTGCGGGTCCTGCGCGGCATGCGCGTGCCGGTCGCCGGCGGCGCTGCCGGCGCTGCCGGCGCTGCGCAACTGCATGACCGTTTGCGCGGACGCTTCGCGATGCACGCCGGCCAGGTAACGCGGCGCGTCGGCCGCACCCGCATGACGCGCACGGAACGCGGCCGCGTCCGGCAGCGCGTCGCGCGGCGCGAACGGATCGCGTTCGACCAGGTACGGATAGTCGGCACCGGCGACCCACGGCAGCGAATCGAGCGGCAGCCGATAGCCCATCGGCGAATCGCCGGGCACGAGGTACATCCGTTCGTCGCGGAAGAACCACGGGCCGGTCTGCCAGCGCGGGCCGTCGAGACCCGGCGCGTCGTCCGTGCGCTTGATCGGCAGCACGTAGCCGACCACGCTGTCGAGATGCTGGTCGAACACCTTGCGCAACCGCGCGCGCTCGAGCTCGTCGTCGAGGCGCGAGTCGAACGGATCGACGTTGACGGGCAGCCGGCGCTCGCGCCACAGGTAGTACCAGACATCCTCGTAGCCGGGCCGCACGAATTCGTCGGTCAGTCCGAGGCGCGCGGCCAGCGCGTCGATGAAGCGCTTCGCGTCCTCGGTCGTGCACGCGGACGGCTCGCGCTCGTCGGCGAACAGCGACGGGTCGTGCCACACGGGCTGGCCGTCGGCGCGCCAGAAGATCGACAGCGCCCAGCGCGGCAGCTGCTCGCCCGGATACCACTTGCCCTGCCCGAAATGCAGGAAGCCGCCTTCGCCGTATTCGGCGCGCAGCCGCTGCACGAGTTCGGTCGCATAGCCGCGCTTGGTCGGGCCGAGCGCATCGGTGTTCCATTCGGCGCCGTCGCGATCGTCGATCGACACGAAGGTCGGCTCGCCGCCCTGCGTCAGCCGCACGTCGCCGGCCGTCAGCGCGCCGTCGACCTGCGCGCCGAGCGTGCGCACGGCGTCCCATTGCTGCTCGGTATACGGCTTCGTCACGCGCGGCGATTCGTACACGCGCGTCACCACCATCTCGTGCTCGAACGACACTTCGCATTCGTCGATCAGCCCCTCCACCGGCGCGGCGCTGGTCGGCTGCGGCGTGCATGCGAGCGGGATGTGCCCTTCGCCGGCGAGCAGGCCCGAGGTCGGATCGAAACCGATCCAGCCCGCGCCCGGCAGGTAGACCTCGCACCACGCGTGCAGGTCGGTGAAGTCGACCGACGTGCCGCTCGGGCCGTCGAGCGCCTTCACGTCGGGCGTGAGCTGGATCAGGTAGCCGGACACGAAACGCGCGGCGATGCCGAGATGCCGGCACAGCTGCACGAGCAGCCACGCGCTGTCGCGGCACGACCCGGACGCGAGCTCGAGCGTCTGCTCGGGCGTCTGCACGCCCGGCTCCATCCGCACCAGATAGCCGATGTCGTGCTGCAACTGCTGGTTCAGCGCGACGAGGAAGTTCACGGTGCCGGCCGGCGTGCGGTCGACGCCGTCGAGATACGCGCGGAACAGCGGCGCCGCGCTCGTCTGCGGATCGCAAGCGAGGTACGGCGCGAGTTCGGTCTTCAGCGCATCGTCATAGCTGAACGGGTATTGCTCCGCGCTGGCTTCCAGGAAGAAGTCGAACGGGTTGTACACCGACATCTCGGCAACCAGGTCGATCGTGATCTCGAAGTGTTCGGTGCGCTCCGGAAACACGAGCCGCGCGAGATAGTTCGAGAACGGGTCCTGCTGCCAGTTGATGAAGTGCTGCGCGGGCTCGACGGTCATCGAATACGCGACGATCGGCGTCCGGCAGTGCGGCGCGGGCCGCAGCCGCACGATCTGCGGCCCGAGGTTGACGGGCCGGTCGTAGCGGTAGCGGGTGGTGTGATGCAGCGCGACGTGAATGGGCATGGGAGAGGCCGCTCGGTTCGGGTTGGACCGGCCGCGCGCGCCGCGTCGCCGTCGCTGCGGCGGCACGGCACGGCGGGTTCGGAGAAGGTATGCGTCAGACCAGTTCGGGCGACTGCACGACGCTGATCTCGATGCCGACGGCGCTCGCGCCAATCCCCGTCACCGGTTGCGCGTCGCGATAGTCGAGGCCCACGGCGATGCGCACGTAGCGCTCGTCCGGGCAGCGGTTCATGAACGGATCGAAGCCGACCCAGCCGAGCCCTTCGACGTACGCCTCGGCCCACGCGTGACCGGCCGGCTGCTGCATCAGCGCGACGGCCTGCGGCTGCGCGCCGAGTGCCGCCTGCGGCAAGCCCTGCGACTGTGCGGCATGCGATGCTCCGAGCACCTGCTGCATGCCGTCGCCCGTCTGCAGCGCGAGCGCTTCCTCGGCATCCTCGTCGCTCGCGCTCTGCTTCGCGTCGGCGATGCGCTGCATCGCGCTGTCGGCGAGCACGTAGCCCGAGATGTAGCGCGCGGGCACCTTCAGCGCGCGAGCGGCCGCGATGAACGCGTGCGCATGGTCGCGGCTGGTGCCCTCGCCGCTTTGCAGCGCGGTTTCGGCATCGACCGGCGCGTCGGCCAGGTTCGGCGCGTATGCGATGCGGTCGTGCACTTCCGTCATCAGCCAGTGCAGCGCATCGAGGCTGTGCGGCTCGATCGGCAGCGCCTGCGTGAGCTCGCGCACGGTGTCGCCGGCCTTCGTGAGCGCGGTCTCGCGCTCGAAGATCCACGGCGGCGCATAGCCCTCGGGGTGGCCGAGAATGCCCGCGCGGTCCTGCGTCTCGACGACGCCGGCCGCGACCACGACGACCTCGTTCTTCGCGCCGCGGTCGTGGCGCACGAGGTCGATCCGGTTGCCGAATCCGTCCGCATAGGAAAGCGTCGGCTCGACGCCGTCGATCGTGACCTGCCACGCGCGCACCGTCTGCCCGGGCCCCGATTGCGGGCGCAGCCGCA
This sequence comes from Burkholderia sp. Bp8994, assembly GCF_003853805.1. NCBI lineage: Bacteria > Pseudomonadati > Pseudomonadota > Betaproteobacteria > Burkholderiales > Burkholderiaceae > Burkholderia > Burkholderia sp. Bp8994. The sequence continues at coordinate 525 of NZ_QTQH01000001.1, read as the reverse complement.
GCCGTTGCAGCGCATGGGTGGCTTGATCGTCGAACTGATAACGCGAGATGTGTCGGATGGCGAGTCGCATGGCAAGTCTCAGTCGAAGTTGTAGGCCTGGGCGATATCGATCCCCAGGCTGTTGTTGCGGCCGATGAAGTCGGTCAGGAACTCGTGCAGGCCGCTCTTGAAGATCCGCTCGACCGAGGTGTCGGACAGCATCTGCAGAATCTTCGTGGCCGTGTCGTGACACGGGTGTGTCACGCCGTAATCCTTCGCGAGCAGGTTCAGGCTCGACACCACGCGCCCGTAGCAATAGCGCAGCGAGCGCGGCATGCGGCCGTTCAGGATCAGATAGTCGGCGATGTTCATCGGCTTGTACTGCACGTCGTACACCCAGCGATACGACCGGTGAGCGGCCACGCAGCGCAGGATCGTCTCCCACTGGTAGTTGTCGAGGATCGTGCCCACGTGCGACACCGACGGCAGCAGCAGGTGGTATTTCACGTCGAGGATCCGCGCGGTGTTGTCGGCCCGCTCGACGAA